>NZ_BAABBY010000003.1:0-553680 GCF_039538295.1 Pedobacter jeongneungensis
CCATTCCGAACAGAGAAGTTAAGCCCACCAGAGCCGATGGTACTGCGGTAACACGTGGGAGAGTAGGTCGGTGCCAAATCTTAAAAGAAACCCTTTAACAGAAACGTTAAAGGGTTTTCTTCGTTTACAGGGGTTTGTAAATGACTTTTTAGCATTAAAGAGTTGAGAGAAGTTAAGGGTTGTTCCCGCAGATAGCGCTGATCGCCGCAGTGGCTGTTCCATTATCTATCTTCCATTTTACATCTTCCATCACCTCTATCCCTGGTTATATAGCCCTGATGGAAGCGATATCCCTTTTGGGCAAAGATGATTGCTTATGTTAGAATGATTTCCCCAAAAGGATTAAGCGTACAGCAGGACGGAACCCAACCTAAATGCACAGAAACCTGCGCTCCAAAAAAATATCAATATTTGATGATCTAAAGCCGCTTTGCATAATCTTTAAACTACGCATAAACCAATTTAAGCCAATGTTAATAATTTAGGTCACTTTTAAAACTGATTTAGCGCTAAATATGTTAATATCATAAGGTTTGCCACAATATTTGGTTATCTTTGTTGTTAACAATATATAAACAAAAATAATGAGTTTTTTTGCAGATAAAAGAAGGGAAGTAATGGTGCATATAGAAAAGTATATGCTGGAGATGATGGATACCTATCTTAAACCAATCGATACTAACTGGCAACCGTCTGATTTCCTTCCTGATTCTACTAGCGATACATTTTATCAAGATATCAGAATTCTAAGGGATAATGCAAAGGATCTTTCTTATGACCTGGTAGCGGTATTAATCGGAGATACCATTACAGAAGAAGCTTTACCTACATACGAATCGTGGTTAGCCATGGTGCAGGGACCGAGCATGAAAGAAGATGGCGGCTGGATGAAGTGGAACAGGCACTGGACTGCAGAGGAAAACCGTCACGGTGATTTGTTAAATAAATATTTATACCTGTCTGGTCGTGTTGATATGCGCCAAATGGAAATTTCTACGCAATACCTTATTGCTGATGGTTTCGATATCGGAACTGGTCATGATCCTTACCGTAACTTTATCTATACTTCTTTCCAGGAGATGGCAACCAATATTTCGCACAGAAGGGTAGCCTCTTTAGCAAAAAAAGACGGCGATACTTTATTGTCCAGAATGTGTGGTGTAATTGCATCGGATGAAGCGAGACATGCAAAAGCATATAAAGATTTTATGAACCGTATTTTCGAGGTTGATCCTAATGAAGCGATGCTGGCTTTTGAAGATATGATGCGCCAGAAAATTGTTATGCCAGCACATTTTTTACGTGAGGTAGGTTTAAAAATCGGTCAAACCTTTGGCCATTTTACGGATGCTGCACAACGTTTGGGTGTTTACACCGCAATTGACTATGTTGAAATTATGCAACAGTTAATTGTTGACTGGAAAATTGAGGGAATGCGTGATTTAAATGAGGCTGGTGAAAAAGCCCGTGATTATATTATGGCTTTACCTTCGCGTTTATTACGTGTTGCCGAAAGAATGAAAAACCCAACAATAGATTATAAATTTAGCTGGATTGCCGGATAATAGCATTTAACAGATATATGGAAGCCCCGATTTTACATCGGGGCTTTTTTGTGCGTTGCGTATCGTCGTCATCTCGACTGAAGCGAAGTCCCGAATGTTTGGGAGAGAGATCTATCTCGATAGATTTTGCTTCGCAGAGCCTTGGGTTCTCGTCTGCGCTGCACTCCGCTCGAAATGACGACTTCTTGCGACTTACTATCGCCATTTCATTTTTTTTGAATAAAAGATGATCTCTATTTAATAATAAACATCTCCTTGTTTTGCGAAGTTAAATCCATTTTTCAAAACCTGTTTTTGGGTGGTTGGATCCCAAAGCATAGGATTGGTATGGTTAAAATGGATCAGAAAGATCTTACTTTTAATGTTGCGGGCTTCTTTGCTGAACAATTCTTCCGTTTCGGTTACGAGTGGGTGTGGAACTTCGGCAATTGGCCTGTTTCCAAGTTCGTTATTGCTGTAAAAAGTAGCATCTATCATCGCTACATCGACTTTTTTTACCTCATCAATGATGTTTTTATTCCACTTGCTCCACTTATCTATGTCAGGAATAAATAGATACTTCTTGGTTGGTGTTTCGATTTTAAAACCAGCAGTCTCCGAAAATTCATCTCTATGCGGAACAGTAAAAGCTGTTATTTTATTATCAGCGATGTTTATAGACTGATCAGCTTTTAAGGTAATCAGGTTAATATTATTGAGTTTTACCAACTGGCTCCAGGGACCGTTCTGTTCGATAAATGATTTTAATTTAGGCAGTACATAAACCTTTAAACCATTTGTAGACATTACTTCTCTTCCAAATTCCATTAATCCGGTATAGTGGCCGATATGGGCGTGGGTAATGAAAATACCCTCAGGTAAATAGGGATAAGCTTCGTTTGTACTCTTTCTAAAATCCTGTAGCTGTTGTTTTATATCTGGTGTAGCCTCAAACAACCACCATTTTTTTGTTTGTGGATCTACTAATGCGAGTGAAACGACATTTTTTCTTAATTTTTCATCTTTCCATGCCATTTTACAACAGTTTTTCTGACAGCCCATATGTGGGTAACCGCCATCTTGTGCAACGCCCAATACCAGAATAAAAGATGACTTTGGTGCTTCCTGCGCCCAGGTTTTGAATGAAAAACTGAGCATGAAAAATAATACTATTGCTCTCATTTACATGTTTCTTCTATATTGACCGCCTACTTCATAAAGTGCTTTGCTAATCTGACCTAAGGAGCAGATTTTGCAGATTTCCATCAGCTGTTCAAAAATGTTATCACCTGCAATGGCTGATTTTTGCAATTGTTTTAACAAATCTGCCGAACGATCTGCGTTACGGTCCTGGAATTTTTGCAGTGCCGAAATCTGATACTGTTTTTCCTCTTCTGTGGCCCGAATTACTTCGCCGGGAACAATGGTAGGGGAGCCATTTTTGTTTAAAAATGTATTAACGCCTACAATCGGATATTCGCCGGTATGTTTTAAAGTTTCATAATACAAACTTTCTTCCTGGATTTTTCCTCGCTGGTACATGGTTTCCATCGCACCTAAAACGCCGCCACGATCGTTGATGCGTTTAAATTCAGCAAGAACGGCATCCTCAACCAGATCGGTTAGTTCTTCGATGATAAATGCACCTTGTAACGGATTTTCGTTTTTGGCGAGGCCTAACTCTCTGTTAATAATCAACTGGATGGCCATGGCTCTTCTTACCGATTCTTCAGTTGGTGTGGTAATGGCTTCATCGTAAGCGTTGGTGTGCAGCGAATTGCAGTTATCGTATATGGCATAAAGTGCCTGTAAAGTAGTACGGATATCGTTAAAATCAATTTCCTGGGCATGTAATGAGCGGCCAGAAGTTTGGATATGGTATTTAAGCTTTTGTGAGCGATCGTTTCCTTTATATTTATTCTTGATCGCCTTGGCCCAGATTCTTCTGGCTACGCGACCAATAACGGCATATTCAGGATCAATCCCGTTGGAGAAAAAGAAAGACAGGTTTGGCGCAAAATCATCAATGTGCATGCCCCGGCTTAAATAATACTCTACGAAAGTAAAACCGTTACTCAGGGTAAAAGCAAGTTGCGAAATGGGGTTGGCACCTGCTTCGGCAATATGATAGCCCGAAATGGATACCGAATAGAAGTTCCGTACTTTTTCGTCAATGAAATATTTCTGGATATCGCCCATCATCCGCAAGGCAAATTCAGTAGAAAATATACAGGTATTCTGCGCCTGATCTTCTTTTAAAATATCGGCCTGAACGGTTCCACGAACTGAGCTGATGGCTTTAGCCCTGATTTGCGCATAAATATCGGCAGGTAAAACCTGATCGCCGGTTACGCCTAAAAGCATTAAGCCTAAGCCATTGTTTCCTTCAGGCAAAGTTCCGTTATAAGTTGGTCGCGGTATTTTTTTTTTAGCTTTATAGATGGCAACAATTTTAGCCTCAACTTCTTTGGTTAAATCATTTTCGATGATGTATTTTTCACACTGCTGATCGATTGCTGCATTCATGAAAAAGCCCAGTAACATGGGCGCCGGGCCGTTAATGGTCATGGATACAGAAGTTGATGACGAACAAAGATCAAACCCGGAGTATAGTTTTTTGGCATCGTCCAAAGTGGCAATACTCACCCCTGAATTACCAATTTTCCCATAAATATCAGGTCTTACGTGCGGATCTTCGCCATACAAGGTAACAGAATCAAAGGCGGTAGATAAACGGTGCGCCGGCTGACCTAAAGAAACATAGTGAAAACGTTTATTAGTCCGTTCGGGGCCACCTTCACCTGCAAACATCCGTGTTGGGTCTTCGCCATCTCTTTTTAGTGGAAAAACACCAGCTGCATAGGGGAATTCGCCGGGAAGGTTTTCGGTTAGCAACCACCTTAAAATATCGCCCCAATCTTCGTATCTCGGTAAAGATACTTTAGGGATATTCAGTTTGGAAAGTGATTCGTAGAATAAGGGTTGTTTTATCTCTTTATCGCGTACTTTATAAATGAAAAATTCTTCTTTATAAGCCCTTTTGGTTTCGGGCCATTGGCGGAGCAGGCGTTTGCATTCACCATCCAATTGTTCTTCGAAGAAAGCATAAACCCCCTCTAAATCTCCCCCTGCTGGGGAGACTTTTGATTTGTCAGGTAAATTTGCCTCACTTAACAGATCAATTACACCTTTGAGTTGATACATTCTCCGGGCAGTGGTTGCCTGTTTATCTACCCATTCGTTATACATCTGGCTCGCTTCGGCAATTTCTGCTAGGTAACGGATGCGATCGGGTGGAATGATGTATATTTTTTCGGATTGATCGGAAGTTAATTCCATTTTGGCCTTAAAGTCGGTTCCGGTTTTTAATTTAATCTGGTCCATTAAGGCCACGAACAGGTTATTCATGCCCGGATCGTTAAACTGCGATGCCATGGTGCCATAAACCGGAATTTCATCGTCTTTGGCATCGAAAATATTATGGTTGCGTTTGTATTGCTTGCGTACATCACGCAGGGCATCTAAAGCACCGCGTTTATCAAATTTATTGATGGCCACGAGATCGGCAAAATCTAACATGTCGATTTTTTCAAGTTGTGTAGCTGCTCCAAACTCTGGCGTCATTACATATAAGGAAACATCACAGTGTTCGGTTATTTCAGTATCTGATTGGCCAATCCCTGAGGTTTCTACGATAATTAAATCGTAACCAGCTGCTTTACAGATATCGATGCTTTCCTGTACGTTTTTCGATAAAGCCAGGTTTGCCTGACGGGTGGCTAAAGAGCGCATATACACCCGTGGATTATTGATGGCATTCATCCGGATACGGTCGCCGAGTAAAGCGCCACCTGTTTTTCTTTTTGAAGGATCGACAGAGATAATGGCCAGGGTTTTATCTTTCACTTCTACCAAAAAACGACGTACCAGTTCATCTACAAGAGATGACTTTCCGGCACCACCTGTTCCCGTGATTCCCAAAATAGGCGCCGTGTTATTTTTGGAGAGTTTTTTTAATTCGTCGACAAATTTCTGGGCACCTTCGGGGTCATTTTCTGCAACGGTAATGGCTCCGGCAATGGCTTTAATATCTTTCGTCGGGATGGTTTCGAGCTCGTTGGTGATATGGGTTTTGGTAACGAAATCGGTTTGGATGAGCATGTCGTTAATCATGCCCTGTAAACCCATTTTACGGCCATCATCAGGAGAGTAGATCTTGGAAATTCCATAGGCCTGAAGTTCTTCAATTTCTGAAGGTAAAATCACACCGCCACCACCTGCAAATATTTTAATATGACCAGAACCCTTTTCCTGCAAAAGATCGTACATGTACTTAAAATATTCGATATGTCCGCCCTGATAGGACGTCATGGCAATACCCTGAACATCTTCCTGAATGGCGCAGTTTACCACTTCATCTACAGATCTGTTATGGCCAAGATGAATCACTTCTGCACCTGAAGACTGGAGGATTCGGCGCATGATGTTAATGGTTGCGTCGTGTCCATCAAAAAGGGAGGCAGCGGTTACAAAACGGATTTTATTTTTAGGCTTATAGATTTCTACTTGTTGCATACTATGGGATTTAAAAGACCGGCATGCTCAAATTACCAATCCTTGTTTCCAAATATATTTGGTATGCAAATGTACTAAAATATGCTGCTTAACGCGCGAATACCCTATACCGTTATGGCTTTTGGTTCAGTTATAAATCCTGTCCGAATTGTAGTAAATAACCGTTATTATCATAAATGGCAAACTCCCTCATGCCATAGTCAAAATCTTCCAGGGGATAACAGATATCACATTGATCTTTTAAATTTTCCCAAAGCGCAGCAACTTCATTTGTATTGATGTAGAGAGAACCGCTCATGATCGGTTTTGGAATGTTGCGGTGCTGGTTAGGAGCGCAGAACATCATTTCTATGCCATCTTTGCTGAGGGTTAACCAGCTAAGATCGTCAGATTTTGCTACGCAGGTGAAGTTTAATATTTCAGAATAAAAGGTTAGGGTTGCTTGCATATCATGCGATTCCAGCATGGGCGTGAGTTTGGTAGCGGTGTATGTTGACATGATCTAAAATAAGAGAAAATATGGAATTTTAACAAGTAGACATCATTTCTAGTGGGGTTACCTTAGCACGTCATTTTGAGCGGAGTGAAACGTAGTCGAGAACCCGAAGGCTCTGCAAAGCAAAATCTATCTTGAGATAGATCTCTCCCTGCCCGAAGCAGGCGGGCGCTCCACTGCGTTCCGGTCGAGATGACTATAAAACAAAAAAACTATGCTGGTGGGCATAGTTTTATTAAATTATTTATTGGTGATTTCTGTAATCGGTTCTCCGACGGTTCCGTTCGGAGTTTGGATATGCAGCAGTGCGGCCAGTGTTGGTGCAATATCTGTCATATAATGCATTTTGTTTGTTGCACCGGGTTTAATTCCCCAACCCATAAAAACCAATGGAATATGCGAATCGTAGGGATTCCAGTTTCCATGTGTGGTACCCGTGCTACCCCCGTTGAACCAGTTGGGCTGTAAAACGTAATAGATATCGCCACTTCTTCGTGCATTGTATCCATTGGTAATCATTTTTTTCTGTATTTCCTGAAGTGTAGATTGCGATATTTTAGCAATGTCAACCGCATTTTGGAAACCATCTAATTTTTTCAGGAATTCAACTGATGCTGCTTTAATTACATCGAAACTTACATCGCCTTTATCGGTTTTGTCATGATCGAAAATGATCTGGTTGTTTTGAGATCTTAAAACCACATTATTCACCTTAAATTTATCATTTAGGTAAGTGTTTAACTTGCTTGCAACATCACGGTCGCTTACTACACCTGAAGGTAATTTATTCTCCTGCATAAAGCCAGGTACATGTGCAGCACCATGATCGGCCGTTAAAAATACGGTGTAATTGCCTTTACCTACTTTTTTATCCAGGTAGTTAAAAAACTCTTCAAAATCTTTATCTAAACGCAAATAGGTATCTTCTGCTTCAATAGAATTCGGACCGTAGGCATGACCAACATAATCGGTAGATGAACAGCTTACCGCTAAGAAATCGGTAATGTTATCCTGACCTAAATCTTCTGATAAGATGGCTAATTTGGCCAGATCCAAAGTGATGGTGTTGCCATAAGGTGTACTTCTGATGGCATCGAAATTTTTATCAACGTTTTGTGTTAACTGGTGAGGAAATGTACTCGATTTACCCTCGTAAGCTTTCTCATCAGCTGTACTGTTTACATAGGTATTAATCGGATATAAAGTTTCCCAGTTTTTTGCGTAAAACTTATTCGCCAGTTTTAATTTATTGTAATCAGCAATCCAGGTAGGTACTTCTTTCATGTAATAGGTACTGGTTATCCAGTTTCCGGTGCTACCCTGGTACCAGTATGCCGCATTTGCCGCATGACCGGCAGGCAAGATGGAACCCCTGTCTTTTAATGAAATACCGATTACTTTTCCCCTGAAATTGGTGGCTAACCTTAACTCATCAGTAATGGTAGTGGTTAACATATTTTTCGGCGACATATTGCCTTCGGATGAAGGGGTACTGCCAACAGTTGATACTGAGGAATCTTCGGTACAGTAAACATTCTTTTTAGTTTCTGGATCATACCAGTCGTTACCGATAATGCCATGAACCGCCGGAACTGAACCGGTATAAATACAAGTATGGCCGCAGGCTGTATAAGTTGGTGTATAAGGAATAAATGTGTTTTCTACAGAAAAACCTTCGTTAATCAATCTTTTAAAACCACCGTTGGTATAGCGGTTATAGTAACGGTATAGATAATCCCAGCGCATTTGGTCGACCACTAAGCCAACCACCAATTTAGGGCGGGCAACTTCGGCGGGGAATGCTTTAGCAGTTGCTGTAGCAGGTTTTTTAGTTTGGGCTGAGGAAAGCGAAATCGAAAAAATAGAAATGGTAAAGATTAGACAGGATATTTTCTTCATTGTGTTTTAGTTAAAGGGCTAAAGTAATAACTTTTAAGTGAAGATATTTTGAAGTTTATGTAAAGATTTAGAAACTATTGCAATATTGACAGGCTAACCGGATATGTAGTATTAATTACGCGCAAACGTTTGCCTTATTGATACAAGTCAAAAAGCGGGTAATTGGTTTAATACTTTGATTTTGAGGCACAGAAATCATCAAGTTCGGATTAGGTATCTCATTTTTAAGCTGTTAAAATAATTATTTCAGGTCAAAAAGCGCAGTCAATCGTTTGTGTAGACAAAAAATAATATCAGCATATTTTTATGAGTAGCTTTAATTACCAAATACATTCTCAACCTAATCTAAAAAAATATGAAACCATTTACTTTTTTTCCCTGGTCGTTAACGGCTTGGATGATGCTGTTATTTTCACTGATGTCTTGTCAAAAAAACATTATTGCTGAAAATCCCCAATTATCAATCCCCAAAATGAGTTCGGTAAATACAGCTCTTGTCAGCGGAGAAAACGCTGCTCCATCAGAACATCTCTATTTTTCTTTTCCGTCTGATGCTATTGCCAAAATACATAAGATAAAAATTACACAATCTGCCAATGCCGAATATTTTTCTGTACATAATTATTCGGGTGGCTATGCAGGCTTACAGCAAACGCCTGATAATTCTTTTGGAACGCCAAATATCCTTATTTCTTCATTATGGGATCCGAACACTGCTGGCGGAATCTATTCTGAAGTGGCTTATACGGGCCCACAAACCATTAGCAGCAGATTTGGAGGAGAAGGTGATGGATATAAAACAATCAATCCATACCAATGGGCACTCAACACCTGGTACAATATAGCCTTAAGGGCATGGAAACGTGACGGGAAATTATATATAGGCACTTTTATTCAAAATCAATCGAACGGTGTCTGGTTTCATACCAGTACATTGGCTATTCCTGAGCGGACTACCTTTCTGGGTTCGGGTAACGATGCCTTTTTAGAAAACTGGGTTGGAAGCAATCCTGATTATGATGGAAGATATGTTAGAAAGGCATTTTTTAAGGATTGCTGGAACTTAAATACAAGCAATACATGGGAAAAACATACCAGCAGAAGTTTTAGTGCCAATGCAGGAGATGAAGGTAGAAACGGGATTTACGACAGGGCTTTTAATTCAGGTTATGATACTGCCGAAGATGCTTATTTTATGGAACATGGAGGAAATACGCAACCTGGTGCCGGTTTTAGCACTGGACGCACATTAAGCCTTCCGGCACAAAGCAACCAGGGCACTGCACCTACCTTAACCATTGGAGAAGTACAATCTGCAACAGCTATTGCCAGTGGTAATACGGTTACCGTAAACTGGGTAAATAATCAGCTGAAAAGTCCGCAACTTTCTTCAAAAATAGAATTACTAAATTCATCAGGTGGAGTAGTTAGTACGGTAAATGAGGTATTGCCTCAAGAAAGATCTGTAACCATTTCCAGCACCTTAGGAACAGGCAGTTATTCAGTCAGAATTACCATTACTGATATTTTTAACCAGAATTCAACACCATTAACAGTGCCGGTTACGAATGGCATTTCAGCAAATACCTGGTATAAAATAAAAAATGCATCAAGCGGACTTTACCTCGCCATAGAGAATAACAGCACAGCTAATAGTGCCTTTTTAGTTCAAAGTACCAATGCTACCGGAAATGGCCAGAAGTGGCAATTTAATACGCAGGGGACAAGTTATGTTGTTGTTAATGCCAACAGCACCAAAGCATTGGACATTTCAGGAGGGATACAGGCATTAAATGGTAATATCATTCAGTACACCGTTACAAATGGGGCAAATCAAAAATGGAATTTAATTCCTGTTGGCGCCAATAAATATGTAATTCAAAGTAATCTTTCGAATCACTATGTTCTTGACAATCCGGGTAGTGGTACAAGCAGTGGTACTAAGATTGTTCAGTATAGTATGAATGGTACTTCCGGATCATCAAACCAGCAATGGCTACTGGAAGCACAGTAGTTTAATATAAGCAAAGGAGATGATTTATTTGATCTCCTTTGCTTATATCGCTTCGGCTACCACAAATGTACTTCCACCAATAAAAACCAAATCTTTTGGATCCGCAGATTGAATGGCCTTTTCTTTGGCCTCGGCTACTGATGCATAGCTTTTTCCGTGTAAATGATAAGCTGCCGCCTGTTTTTTAAGTTCATCGGCTTTTAAACCGCGTTCTAAATCTGGTTTACAAAAATAGTAAGTGGCATTTTTAGGCATTAAGGATAAAACTTTCGAAATATCCTTGTCATTTACCATCCCGAAAACAATGTGCAGTTTTTGATAAGGGGTTTGCGCAATATTTTTAATTACTTCGGTAATGCCTGCTTCATTATGGCCGGTATCACAGATGACAAGTGGGTTTTTTCTCAGGGTTTGCCAACGCCCCTGTAAACCGGTTTGTTTTTTAACCAGACTGATGCCTTTATAAATTGCATCTTTATCAGTTTTAATTTCAGTTTTCTCATTCAGTACCGCTAAGGTTTCAAGAACGGTTAAAATATTTTTGTGCTGATAAATGCCGGTAAGATCACTTTGAAGATCTTTGTATTTAATATTTCCTGCCTTATAAACGTTTAGGGAAAGTTTACTGTTTTTGATTTTAAAATCCTGGGCAGTTAATACGGCGTCGGCAAAAATGATAGGCGCATCCTCAGCTTTTGCTTTTTTAATAAACACCGGTGCCGATTCTTGCTGCGTTTCGCCAATAACCACAGGGATATTTTTTTTAATGATACCTGCCTTTTCGCCTGCAATTTCTGCCAGGGTATTGCCCAGCATGTTCATATGGTCGAGGCTGATGTTGGTAATGACCGATATTTGCGGGGTAATGATGTTGGTTGAATCTAACCTTCCGCCTAAACCTACTTCGATTACAGCCACATCTACCTCGTGTTTAGCAAAATGATCGAATGCCATGGCCACGGTAACCTCGAAAAAAGAAGGCTCCGTTTTTTCGATCAGTTTTTGCTGGTCTTTTACGAACGATACGACTTCAGTTTTGCTGATCATTTTCCCGTTGATGCGGATGCGCTCGCGGAAATCTTTTAAGTGTGGAGACGTATATAAGCCTGTTTTATAGCCCTGCGACTGTAGCACGGAAGCCAACATGTGCGAAGTTGATCCTTTTCCATTAGTACCGGCTACATGGATGCTTTTAAATTTATCCTGTGGATTATCTAAAGCCTCACAAAGAATAATGGTATTGGTTAAATCCTTTTTAAAAGCAGACGCGCCAACGCGGGTAAACATCGGGAGTTTACTGTATAAAAAATCAAGCGTTTGTTGGTAGTTCATAATAGGAGCCAAATATAAGCGATTGGCGTTTGAAGTTCAAATGGGATTGGGCTCGTCTTCCGAAGTTTTGAAATTGCATGTGGGGTGGCGGAACTTCGGAAGTCTTTAACTGAACTTAGACAGGGACATATATATGCGGTGTTCTGTGAGGACACAGACCACGACGCGGGAACTTCGGAAGTATATGAGTTGATCTGTGAGGACACAGACCACGGCGGGATAAGCGGGGTTGGTGAATTTTGGAAGTATATGAGGTGGTTTGTGAGGAAATAAATCACTGCGTGGTGAATATTATGTTGAACAAAAAAGGTCTGTGAAAACACAGACCTTGGTTTATATAATATCTTAAAATTTTATTTCACTTTAAAGTTGAACATAACGATCCCGGTTTGTACATCGGGGGCAGATTCGAGTTTGTTTAAACTGGAGCCTAATACCGCCTGTTCGCATTTTCGCCAGAGCGCTAGATCAGATAAGGTAGTTCCTTTTGCACCAGCACGGGCCTGAACAACTTTTCCATTCTTATCCACTCGGATCTGAACGGCAATTTTACCTGCGCTTTGTCCATCATCCTGAATTCTTGGAATATCGATAAACTTTCTGCTGGCTAATGATAATTGTACATTGCCATTTCCAGAGCCACCTTCACCATAATTGGATGCTAACGGATCGCCGTCTTTATCACCCTGGTTTCCTGGTGTATTTCCGGTTCCATCACCCTGGCCCTGGCCGGTGTTTTTCTTGCCTTTGTAAAGCGCATTCTGGTTAATCACCGGTTTGGCAGGCTTATCTTCAGTTACCGGAGTGGGTGCCGTTTTGGTTGGTTTTGTAGGCTTGGTATTAACCGCAATGGCATCTTCAGTATTTTGTGTCTGCACTTCTTTATCGCTACTTTCGGTAGAAGTGGTTGGGGTAACTTTTTCCTCGGGTGTTACTTTTTCTGGTGGTTTCCCGTTTGCATCCGGATCTGCTGAGGGTTCTTCAATACTGGTATAATCGTCGCCCATACCTTCAGCCGAAGTTCCGTAATTTACCACCATACCGCCCATACCCACTTCTTCAGGTGGCTGGAATGAACCAATCACAATAAAAAAGCTGATCAACAACAAAAAGCCCATAATACCGCTTGCAATAGCAATGGCTTTAGGATAATTATTTTCCCCGTTAGGTACGTTTTGTGCTTTGTAGTTCATTATTTTTTAGGCTCAACGGCTACAACAAGTTTCAATTTTAATTTATTGGCAATATCGTTTACCACAAATCCATCCTGATAGGTTACATTACGTGATACATATAACAAAATGGTCATATCGGGTGCCAGTTTCTGGTATGAGGCCAATGTAGGCTCTAATTCTTCAATGCTAACCGGTTTCTTTTCAACGAAATATTTCAGGTTTTCGTCTATGGTAACGGTAACGGCTTTTTTGGCGGTCGATTGTTGTCCGCTGGATGATTGCGGCAATAATAATTTAACTACAGTAGGATTTACTACAGCCGAGGCCAGTAAGAAGAACAGCATCAGGAAGAACATAATATCGTTCAACGCTGAAGTATGTACTTCTACCGATCCTTTTGTTCTTTTGCGTAAATTCATTATTTGCCTGGTTCTTCTAGTAAATCAATAAAATCAATTGCATCGGTTTCCATTTTAAGGATGATTTTCTCCACCATGATGTTTAAAATGTGGTACAGTACGTAAGCGATGATACCGATAATTAATCCGGTTGCCGAAGTAATCATTTTGGTATATAAACCGCCAGAAATGGTACCAATTTCAATAGCACCCTTAATGGATACCTGGTGGAAGATGGTAATTACCCCCACAATGGTACCTACGAAACCTAGCATTGGTGCAATACCGGCAACAATACCCAATATACTGATGTTTTTCTCTAATTTAGAAACTTCGAGTTTGCCTACATTTTCAATGGCACCTTCAATATCTTTAATGGGACGGCCAATGCGTTTTAAACCTTTTTGCAGCATGCGCGAAAGGGGAGAGTTATTGTTTCTCAGCAATGACATGGCGCCGTCTAAATTACCCGACTGAATGTAAGACCTGATCTGCACCATAAGGTTGGCTTCGTCTTTAGTGGCCTTTTTGATGGTTAAGTAACGTTCAACAAAAATAATCAAGGCTAAAAAAGCAAGGAAGGTTAACGGGATCATTACCCAACCGCCTTTAAAAAGAAGATCGATAAAATGTAATTGTTCCTGTGGCTGTGTTACTGCCTGGTTAACCGCATTTGCGGTGTCTTGTAATGCTTGTGTGGTGTCCTGAATTAATAAATTTATCATTATGGTTGTGTGTTGTGTTTTTGTTGTACGAAATACCCTTTGCCTTTAAGTTTTTCCTGTAAAATATTTTTTTGTTTCAGTGCTTCCTGTTCAGATGGAAAGCTCGCTATACTTACCTTTTTTAAGCGGCCCGGCACGCTGGCAATTTCTGCTTTTAAACCGATTTTTTCCATTTGCTTAACAAATACAAGCGCTTTTTTTTCTGACTGGAATGATGCTGCAATAACATAAAACGTAGAAGGACCGGTGTTTGGTACAATTTTATCTTCTTTTGGTTTTTCAGCAGGTACGGCAGCTACTGGTTTTTCGGCTGTTTTAACAACTGCCTTTTTAACCGTGTCGGCTTTTTTCTGAACCTGATTAGCTTTTAAAATGCTATCAGTTTTAGCGATCGAATCCTGTTTTATTTTAGCTGAATCAACGGCTGTTTTTGGAGAATCGATAACCACAGGTGCTGTTTTTGCTACTTCGGTTTTTCCGTTAAAAAGCTCAGGCTTAACCAGATAAGTAATGGCTGCAATAATCACTAAAATTAAAATGATGATGGTTACTTTTAACCAGGTAGACATGCCCTGTGGCGGTTCCTGATCGTGTATAATCGGATCGTGACCAAAACGGTTAGGGTGTTCAGCATGCTGCTCCTTAATAAATTCCGGCGCTTCAATTACCGGTTCTTCCGGTTTGGTTTCATCTTCTAAATGAAGGTATGTTTTTGGCTCTTCGGTTTCCGGTCTGAGCGAAAAACGGCTCGAATATTCTTGTTTTGGTGTAGAAACCGACTCAGGAATTACTGTTTCGATAGATCCGGCAGAATTATTTTCGGCCTCTTGTGTGTGCCCAAAACGGTTAGGATTTTCTTCATGCTGTGCCACTACCGACTCCGGAACTTCAACTGCAGCAGGTTCATCAACTACCTGCGTTTCTTCCGTTTCTGCTGCATTTTGTTCTAATTCAGCTTCTTCTTCAACAGGTATTATAGTTTCTGCCGCATGATGTTCTGCTACAATATTTTCAACCTCTGTTTCCGGCGTATGGCCAAAGCGGTTCGGGTGTTCTTCATGCTGTGCCAGTATAGATTCGGGAACTTCTATCTCTTTTGGTTCTTCAGCTGTACTGGTTGCTGCAATTGAACCTTCTACCGGGTTTGTTTCATCAGTTTGATCAGTTTCAGCCGTCTGGTGTTCGGCAGCCACATTATCTACCTCCGATTCTGGTGTATGGCCAAAACGGTTTGGGTGTTCTTCATGCTGTTCCTTAATAAATTCAGGCGCTTCGGTAACTTCTTCTACAGGGTTTTCAGAATGTTGTAAAGTGTTTTTAAGATCGTCTTTAACTTCATCCAACTCTACATTTTCGATTACAGGATGGTGGTATGATTTATTTTCGAACGGAGATGGTACAACCGGTGCCTCGGCAATTTCATCGTACACTTCTTCCTCATCTTTTTGCGAATCGGGTTTTACCTCTGCAGTTGAAGTTTCTGGTAAAGAAGGCAACCCATAAAATTCAGAACCATAATTGATATTCTTTATTGGTTCGAAATCCAGTCCTTGCTCGGTAAAAAATAAACGGCCGGTATTTTCTAATTCGATTTCGTGGTTTAGCTCCAGTTTTTGATTTATCTCTTCAACAAACTGCGTAATGTAATAATTGGCGCTCTCGTTAGAGATATTCCTTTTAGCGGCAATAAAATCTGCCAAAGCCTTTTCTTCGCTTAAATCGCTGGAAAACTGAAGCGTATATCCCGGAGGTAAAAACGTTTGTTTTTCCTTATCGTATCTTCCCGGGTATTTCTTTTTATAAAAGGTGCCCAAGCCGGTAATACCAACTTCTTTGCGTTGCTGCAAGAGTTCTAAAAGGTATGATAAGATATCCATTCGGGTAAAATTAAGCGTTTAAAATTAAAAATTATATTCTACCTTCAAATAGTGTCTGCGGGTGTATTTATACATCCTACTCCAAAAAGGGGACAAAAACGAATACAGTGTTGTTATTTTGAACCTGAAAAAATCATGGTTGTTTAACCTAAACCTGTATCCGTGCAAAGATAACGGTTACAAAGATAGAAATGGTATGTTAGTAAGCAAATGGCTAAATCGATATAATATCGAGATACGATGTTCTGATGTCGGAATTTTGGCTAAAAAAAAGTAGAACAACTCTCGTCGTCCTACTCAAAAATGTTTGCAGCGATTGGAAATTTATTGTGTGCCCGTGATAATTATTTTATCAGTTAAGGCGTGTAGGTAGTGGTTTTACCGCCGTATAATTTACTTGATATACTCGACAGATAAGTGTGTACATCCGAATTTGGTAAATTATAATACAGGTAAACTCCATAACCATTGTTAACGGTTTGTGTAGCCAGAGATGCTGCTGTAGATGAACTTGTTGCCTGTATATCAACAGCTGCAGGACCCAGGTTTGCTTTGGCCAGGCCTGCAACATTTGGCACAGAATAAGTACCATAAATGGCATTCCAGCTATAATTTACTTTAGAACCAACAGTTACGCCATTATAAGATAATCTTGAAGCCGCCGGGCCATAAAAATAAAACGAAATAATTTTACTTGGTAATAGTTGCCTTAATGCCGTTACGAGGTACACAAATGAGCTGGCATTTGGTTGTCCGGTGCCGTTGTTACCATATTCGGCATATTCATCATCGAAATCGATACCATCAAGGCCATAAGTGTTAACCGCATTTGCCAATTGCTGTGCAAATGCCTGGGCAGAGGCCTGCGAGGTGAAATTACAGAAACCAGCACCCTGGTGATTGCCCAAAATGGAAAGCAAAACCTTTATTCCTTTATCTTGTAAAGGTTTAATGTAGGTGGTTTTGTTGTTCAGAATGTTCGAAACATTGGTGTTAAAACCGAGTTCGGCTTTTTGGGTTGAAGTATTGTAATTGATATTGGCAGCGAAAATGATTGCAATGTCGAATAATTGTTCTCCTGAAGAAAGTTTATATTTCCCGACGTTCCGGATATCAGCACCGTTCACTTCTACATAACATACACCCTTTGGACCAGTTACTCCAATGGCTGAAGTAGAGTTAGTCGCTTCTTTTTTAGCAGGACCGGTTAAGGTTTCATCTTGTGCAATGTCTTTTTTCTTACAGCCGCTGATGGCCAAGGTTAAAAATAAAGCCACAGATAAGGCGGCGTTTTTGCATGTTAACAATTTGGTAGTTGTCATAATTTTTTGATTTAAATTGGTTAGAAATTGGTATTAGGCTTGCAATCGCTACAAACAGATTTTATATAAAATGATCTTGAAGTTATTTACCAATAAAAAAGAGGGGAGCTGTTAACGGTAGCATACCGAAAACGGTTAGGTTTCTCATAGGTTTAAAATTTTGGTTAGAAATTGGTTTTTATAAAAAAGGTAGGATAACTTTCGTCATCCTACCCAGGTATTTGTGTGTTAAAAATTTGCTTTGTTTACGTCCCACCATAATCTGGTGCCGCCGTTATCTGGTCCTCCAAGCAAGGTTACTGCTTTACGTACCTCATCTTTGTTTCCGTTGCCGTATTCTGCTGTTGGATATGGCAATCTGCGGATCTGTAACTGGGTATTGATTGTGCCACCGCTATTGTTATTGGCTACAGTAAACAGTTTTGGATAACCTGTTCTGCGGAAGTCGGCCCATGCCTCAGCTCCGTCAGGAAAAATGGCTAACCATTTCTGGGTAATAATGCGCTCTAATTTTACTTCGTTAGAAGCAGCTCCATCCCATTTAACGGTAATGGTACTTACTGCGTCTGCGTTGTTTGCCGGGTTTTTCGGATCTACATAAGCAGTTGGCTTGCTTGTTGCATCAGCCAAATAACTACCAATAGTTGCGTTCCATTGTTGCATTGAAGTAGTTATACCTGTTTCATAATTGGTCTGTGCATCTCCTGCACCTGTCCAGCCACGTAGAGCTGCTTCAGCTTTTAAAAACCAAACTTCTGCAGCCGTCATCAGGATCTGTGGGGCTTTTTGTCCGATAGGTGACCTTGAGTTGTCAGGAATAGACGAATTTAAACTCGAATAGGTTTTGTAACCTGCTTTGGCTAAACCATTAAAAGAAGTATTAGCTCCCGATCTGATTCCTACAAACTTTCCTGCAAACAAGGGATCAGTGGCTGGGGTGCAATATATCGATAAACGCGGATCTTTATAACCAACCAGGTAAGATTGTAGCGCTGCACCCATAGCGTTATCACCATCATAATTTACGGTTACATTCCAAAGGTCGTTGTTTCTGTTGCCCGACTGTGCAACTGCCGCATTATCACCTGGTGTGGTCATTAAGCCTCCTGTTGCAGCCATTGCTTTTTCTGCCTGAAGTTTAGCCGTAGCCGGATCAACTTTAACAATGCGCATGGCTAAACGCAAGCGTAACGAATTGGCTAATTTAAGCCATTTCGCAACGTCTCCTCCATAAACCAGATCGCCGGTATCGAAATAAGCTTTTTTGCCAGGATTTGCTGCCATAAAAGTCTGCAGATTATTTGCTGCTGTATCAATCTGTTTAAAAAATTCGGTATAAACCGTTTTTTGGTCATCATAAGCTTGCGAAATCAATGATTTACCTGCCTGCGTATAAGGAATCGGACCAAATTTGTCAGTTACCCTATTCATCGCAATCACCTGTACTAAAAGTGAAATACCCCACGATTCTGGTGCAGTTGCTTTTAAAGGTGATATGGCTATCTTAGAAATTGGCGCCATTACATTGGTGTACTGATCGTTAAAGCCAGTTTCGTTCCAGCCGTTGTTAAGCGAATAATTCATATTGTTGATACCGCCACCAAAATTGTTTGGCGACATCATGTACCCGCTAAAAGCATCTGAACTTAAATTCTGTGCAATTTGGTAATTAGAAAAAATATTCTGTTGGATTGGGCCGATTGCTGATTTTAATAAAGCTAAACTCTGCTCGGTTGTAGGTAAATTATCGTTGGTGTTAAAACTTTCAAAATTCTTTTTACAGCCCTGGTTTAAGCCGGCAGCGGCTAAAAGTAAAACTAAAGACAAACCTTTAATTTTATGTTGAGATGAATGATATATCGATTTCATGTTTGTTCGTATTAAAATAAAACATTAAGGTTAAAACCAAAACTTCTGGTAACCGGCTGGTTAAAAACATCTATACCAGATAAACCATTACCGGTAGACATGGTAACCTCCGGATCATAAGGTGCTTTTTTGTAGAAATAGAATAGGTTTCTACCAATTAACGAAAGGCGCATGCTTTTAAATGTTCCTTTTAAAGGTAAATTATAACCAATTGAAGCTTCGCGCAAACGCACAACTGTAGCACTATACACATATTCGCCGGTTACACCATTTCTATCACCTAAGAAAGAATAATAGCTTTGTGGGTTAATGGTAGCCGAAACTGCTTTTCCGCTGGCATCAACACCGTCAATTTTAACACCACCCTGTGCCCTTGCATCACCTGATGCTTTAGAAGCACCAGCCTGATCCATCAATGCTTCAGTAAGTGAAAGCACCTTGCCTCCAAACTTACCATCTACTAAAAAGCTTAAGCTGAAATCTTTATAATTGAAACTGTTGTTCCAGCCCAGCTGAAATTTAGGATTTGCATTCGCAATTAAACTATAATCTGCACTTTTAACCGGAAAATAAGGATTTGTAGCTGTTCCATCACCATTTAAAATGATGCGGCCATTTGCATCTCTCTGTAAGGTATAACCGTAAATATCACCATATGATCCGCCTGTGGCAATACGCGAAATATAAGCATTGTTACCACCACCTGTTAAATCGATCGAATTTAAACCTTGCGAAGCAGCAACATCAATGATTTTATTTCTGTTCATCGATCCGTTGATGGCTGTGTTCCAGTTAAGGCCGTCGCCTTTTAATACATCAGCGCCTAATGTAAACTGTAAACCCTGATTCTGAACATCACCTGCATTTAAGTAGCCTGTTGCCACAAGTCCTGACGGTGCTGGTTTAACCGGAATATATTGGTTTTTGGTGTTCGTTTTGTAATAAGTAAAGCTAAAATTTAAACGGTTGGCCAGAAAACGCATATCAGTACCAATCTCGAACGATTTTGTTCTTTCTGGTTTTAACTCAGCAAATGCCCTGTTGGTGTTGATGGTAAGTGCACCACCGTTACCTAAAGTATTCTGGATAAAAGTTAAATAAGCCGGCACTGTGTTACCCACTTCGGCATAAGTACCTCTAATTTTGGCATAGGTAATTGCCTCTGGCAATTTAACCATTTGCGATACAATAAATGATAACCCTACTGATGGATAGAAATAGGAAATGTTCGGTGTAAATGCCAGGTTCGAAGACCAGTCGTTTCTACCTGTTAATGTTAAAAATGCCCAATCTTTATAGGATAAGTTCGCATTTGCAAATACCGCCTGTAATTGGCTGTGGTAAGCATCACTTGCTTTAGTGGTGTTCAATACATCTGAAGTATAAGTACCTGCATTGGCCACAATGGTATTGTTTGGGGTAAATAAATCAACAGCACTCAAATCGCCGGCTAAAGATAATCCTGTGGTTTTCTGATCATTGATGCTACTACCAATTAATCCGTTAATCTTAAAGTCTGATCCTTTTAATGGCACCGTAACATTTAAAATCGCATCGGCATATTTCTGAATAAAGGTTTGGGTATTCTGAGAAAGATATCCTCTTCCGTTTGAGTTAAAGTTTCCGTTTATACCCGAATAACGTCTGTTTTCAAAATCATCAGTCGTACGGTCTATATTTCCCCTTACCTGAAGATTTAACCACGGCGTAAATTCATATTTCACATTTCCACTGAATAAATAGCGGTTTCTGATGGCTGTATTTGGGTTAAGGTTGGTTAAAAACCATGGATTCTGACTAACATCAGCAGAGCCACCTAGCCAGTTCTGGCGGGCGGTACCCACATTACCAGCAAGCAGGTAGTTGTCTTTGTAAGGTGTGATATCAACTCCCCTTGGAAAAAGATATAATCCAACCAGGGGGTTGTTGTACAATCCAATTGACGGACTATTGTTTATCCGCTGGTTAATGTAACTTACATTTCCATCAACCGTTAATTTGTTGTTTAAAAACTTGGCTGTTTCGCGCAGGTTAATGTTATGCCTGTTTAACTTATTTCCTTCCTGTATGCCGCTTGCATATGTATTGGCATAAGAAAAATAAGTTTGGGCAATTTCCGATCCACCTGAAAAATTGATCGAATTGGTTGCATTTGTTCCGGTTTGGAAAAACTGATCGAGGTTATCAGTCGTGTTGCTGATAGCACCTCCCCAGCTGTCTCTGGTTGTTGCAGATGCAGGACCATAACTGTTCTGGAATTCGGGTTTGTAAGCAATTTTATCAAAAGTTAAACTCGATGAAAAACCGATTTGTGTTTTACCGGCTTTACCTTGTTTAGTCGTGATCAAGATTACCCCGTTCTGTGCCTGGCTACCGTATAGTGCAGCGGCAGAAGCACCTTCTAATACGGTTAAGCTTTCAATATCATCAGGGTTTAAGTTCGATATTCCATCACCACCATCCTGGCCACCGCCAAAAACACTGTTCTGTTGTGCATTGGCATTACCATTATTGCTGATTGGAACCCCATCAATTACATATAAAGGCTGGTTATTGCCGCTTACCGAACGGCTACCCCTTAAAATTACTTTGGCCGAACCACCAACTCCCGAAGAACTTGGACTAATCGTCATCCCGGCAACTTTACCATTCAACGAATTTACAAGGTTGGGACTTTTAACTTTATTTAGCTCTTCGCCCGATACCTGTTGTGTTGTGTAGGTTAACGACTTTTCTGAACGTTTAATACCCAATGCCGTAACGACTACAGTTTCGAGGTTTTTTGAGTCCGGAGTTAATGTAACATCAAGTGTGCTTTGGGTGCCTACTGTAACTTCCTTGCTTTGGTAACCGATAAAAGAGAATACCAAAACATCGCCGGTTTTAGCCGCAATGCTATATTGTCCTGAAGTATTGGTTTGAGTTCCGCCCTGCGCACCTTTTATCGTAATGGTAACACCTGGAACCGGGTTACCCGTTTCGTCTTTTACAGTTCCTTTAATCGCATCCTGATAAACGGAATGGAATGAAACTGCCCGGTTAAAATGATCTGCTGGAGTAGCTGCATACAGACCTGCTGAAGCATAAAGCAATAAGCATGTGAGCTGTAGAGATTTTTTCATATTCATTATGAATAATTTTGAATAAGTATTTGGTTAATTGTTTGCCGCCTTCGGGATTTCCTTCCGTCAGGTTTATAGTAAGAGCATTTTACTTACACAAATTGCCTACAAGGAAACTGAATTATTTTTAAATATTTTTTTTAGGTGATTTACTGATTGATAGACAAACAGATAGCGGTGATAATTTTAGCCACGGAAGCACTGAAAACACGAAGAATGATTCTACATTTAGCAGCAGTATAAATGAGAGAAATGTTAAAATAACACTGATTCAATGTCATAGCGGATGTTTGCGCCTAAATTCGTTATTACGAGGCACGAAGTAACATTTCTAAAAAGGCTTACTAATTAATACCCCATTTGTAATTTGGTTCACTTCCCATAATTAAGGTAAGGTTACCACCCTTTAACAATTCAGCGCTGGGAAATGAAAAACTATTCAACACTTTACCGTTAAGTATGGCACTCTGAATATATTTATTGACTCTCGAAGTATTTTTAGCTTCAATAGTAAACGATTTCCCCCTGCCATATTGATTTCCGAGATCAATTACAACTTTACTAAATAGCGGGCTCCCGATTTCGTATTGTGGATTGGTGTTGCAACCGCCATCAGTTTGAAAAAGCCCCAGCGATGCCATCATAAACCAGGCACTCATTTGCCCCTGATCTTCGTCACCTAAATAAGCATTGGCGATGTCAAAGCCGTAATACCTGTCGATAATTGCCCTGCTCCATTTTTGAGTAAGCCAGGGCTTTTCTACAAAGTTGAAAAGAAACGCAAAGTGCATTGATTGCTGGTTGCCCTGCATAATCGGATAATCCCAATAGGCATCATTCGGCGCATTAAAACGCCATTTATAGCTTTCATTAAAGCCCCATTCCAGTCTGTCGGTAAATTTTTTCTTTCCAATAATGCTGGCAAGTCCGCGTATATCCTGCGGGACAAAAAAAGTTAGCTGCCAGGCATTTCCTTCTACATAATGTTCGTTGGCGCCTGATTTAAAAGGATCAAAGTTTGGGAACCAGGTGCCGTCGGATTTTTTCATTCGTGCAAAACCCGAAGCAGTATCAATTACATTTTTCCACCAGTTGCCGCGGTCTGCAAATTCTGAATATTCTTTGTTTTTACCCAAAGCTTTTGCAAACTGACTTACCGTCCAGTCATCGTAACTATATTCTAAACTGTTGCTGAATCTTCCTTTATCATAAGGCACATATTTATGCTCCAGGTAAGGCAATAAATCTTCGTTGCCGGCCCTTCCTTTACCAACTGCTGCGGCGGGTTGCGTTTGCATTTTGTACACGGCAGAAAAAGCTTTTTGGGCATCATAATCGCGGATCCCCATCTGGTAGGCACCAACTATAAGCGGAATTTCGTGCTCGGCAACCATCACCGGGATATACTCCATGCCAGCCGGCCCTTTTGCCAGGTACCCGTTTGCATCGTACATGGCCAGTTGCGATTTAACCCATTTGGATGACCATTCGGGCGTAACCAGGTTCCAGAACTGGTTTAAATTCCAGAAGGTATTCCAAAAAGCATCACAGCCTAAAGCCACGTCGTTAATATTGGCTAATTTTCTTTTCTGCTCCGTAGCATCAATCCATGAACCATCGGTATCGCTCCAGGTGTTGCGGCTGCATAAAGCACGGTACATGTTGTTGTAAAATCTTGTTTTTTCACGGCTATCGTCTGAAGAAACGGCTACTCTATCCATTAACTTATTCCAGGTGTTTACATGCGCGGCACGTACGGCATCAAATTTCCAACCGAAAGGCTGTTCTATTTCCTCCCTGAGGTTACGTGACGCACCTTCGATACTCACTAAAGATATTCCCGAACGGGCCTGCACCACATTATTTTTTTTCGTATCAAATTCAACATACATGCCAACATTATCTACAGCTGCACCTGTTATGCTGGTTCCCGTTACAGGTTTACCATTAATCCATCCGCCGGTTTTTTTAATGTCCTGATCAAATTCGATCACAAAGTTTACGGTATAATCCTGATCTACTCCTCCTGACCATGCATTTGCCGTTTGCTGTACGCTATAACCCTCTATCCGGCGGGTATTTACTTTAGTAATCTGGAAACTCTTAATCTTATAATCGTATTCGGCTGGTACCTTAAGATCGATCATTACCCTGCCATCTCTCGATTTTGGGAAAGTATATCGTTGAAAGCCGCACCTGGTGGTAGAAGTTAATTCTGCTTTAATGCCATACTTTTTAAGCATTACTTTATAATATCCGATGGGCGCTTTTTCACTGTTTTTATCAATGTCTGACCGGTAACCATCGTTTTGATTCTCCTGAGAGCCGATCTGATATTTAATTTCGCCATTTACCGGCATCATCCCCAAACCTGCCATGGTCCACTCGTGGATGTGACTAAAGGTGCCAATACTTTCTACTGTTGGATCATAACCCGCCATCCAACCCGGGTTTTGGTTGTCGGGACTTAGCTTAACCATACTAAAAGGCATCCACGGACCAGGTGCAATCATCCACCTGGAGTGCGCCGTGCCAATTTTGGTGTCAGCATATCCGGCACTGGTTTTTAATGGTTGATCTGAAACCAATACGGTGCCTGCTGCAATGGTTTTACCTGCAGAAATGACCTGCCAGGTTGCTTTTTGAGCTTGTTTTACTATTGGCATTGGCACTTCCAGTACATAGCGGCCGGTATCAATTTGCGTACTTAATGCATTTTTACCGTTAATTTTTACAGAAACTACAGGGTGATTGGCCAGATGTTCGATATCTACAAGCAAGGGCTGTACTTTATTACCATTTTTGGTAATGGTGTAATCTGCGGCTTTAACATTCCTGATATAAAAATCTTTTGATGCCAGCGCACGGATTTCTGCGTTTCCTTCCAGTCTGATATCGTCAAACACCAGCCACGAACCTTCCAATATCGTAAGTGTAACCGCGTTGCCTCCCTGATGGAGCAAACCAACCGGAATATCGATTTTATAGGGAGTTGCCTTTAAATTTTTAGTATCTCCGCTAATTCCGTCCATTCTTTCATTTTGGGTGAAGCGGAATTTAAAGTCTTTTCCATTAACCGTTACTTTAAATAAAGGTGGTTTTTTCCCGTTATATGCCAAAATATCAGTAATCAACTGAAATTTTTCTGTCGCCTTAAAGGGCTGTAGATCAAATAATATATTTAACTGGTGCGAACGGATGCCCGAGGTAGGACCGGTACCGCCCCAACCATCTGCAGTGCCAGGCAACACATAAGGCCAATCGGTAGCAGGTTTAGATTTTCCAATGAGGTAGTAGCGGTCTTCCCAGCCAAAATCGTTTGCCAGAAATTGCTGATAATTACCTGGGGCCAGCGCAAAGCCATCTGTTTTATTGTCTTTTTCGCCTATTTTCCACACAATATGACTTTGGGCAAAGCTTAAAGTGGAAAAAATCAAAGGAACGATAATTAATAAATACTTCAATAAAACTTTATAATTCTTCATGTTGATTGATCTAACAGGGACTTGTGATCATCTGTACTTTTTAAAATTGACAGATATGTATGTACAAACATATGGTGCTGATCGTTAAAATCAAAATTTAAATTTTAATGGATTAAAATGCTTTTATACAGTATGATAAATGATCTTTAGCAAAATATAGAATACATTTAGATATTTATAGCAGAAATATTTGAAAATTAAATTAATGTCTATATGTTTGTACATATACAATTTATTCAATTCGAACCAAATAATAGATTATAACATCCTTATGAATAAAAATATTGCACTGGCAGCACTGATTACCCTCGCTCTTCCTGGTATTACCTTCGCGCAAGAAACAACGGCTACGGCAAAAACGCTGCAAAATGCTCAGCCTGAGGTGATGGATAAAGTAAAAACCATGGCCGAAGAACTGATCAAAAAAGGTTTTACTGCCGGTGATGGTTATGGAGAAGTTTGGATAAGGGATTTGAACACCTTTATCGAACTGAGCTGTAAAGTGAATGATAAATCGCAGATCAGAAAGCACCTGATCACATTTTTTCAGTTTCAGCAGCCAGATGGTTCTATTTTGGATGGTTACATTCCCTCAGAAAAAGCTGGCAGTGAAGGTAAATTTTACAAATCTGACCTGGTTCCCGGATTTCTCGGTCACAAAAATACAGTAGAAACCGATCAGGAAACTTCATTGATTCAGGCCATTGCAAAATATATCCGCGTTACCGGAGATAAAACCATCTTAAACGATAAAGTTGCAGGTTTAACGGTTAAAAGGCAGATGGAAAGGGCGATGGATTTTCTGATGAAAGAGCGGTTTAATGAAAAATATGGCTTAATCTGGGGCGCAACCACTGCCGATTGGGGCGATGTACAGCCAGAGCAGGGCTGGGGAGTGGTAATAGATGAAAATACTCACCGGGCAATTGATATTTATGATAATGCCATGTTTTTAATCGCTATTGAAGATTTTATGGCTGTTGGAGATTTAAGTGCCGGCCAAACCCAAAAATGGAAAGGGATTTACAAGAATGTGCGTCAAAATATCAACAAATACCTGTGGGACGAAAAGGCACAAAAATATATTCCGCATGTTTATTTAAACGGTTCACCTTTTCCGGCATCCTTTGATGAATCGAAAGTATATTACCATGGCGGTACAGCGGTTGCCATTGAGGCCGGTTTGTTAACTAAACAACAGGTAAAAGAAGCTTACAAAAAAATGCAGCAAAATGTAAAAGATGCCAATGCGGCAACAATCGGTCTTACACTTTACCCGGTTTATCCTGCAGGTACGTTTCAGAATAAGGTAATGGGACCATATTCTTACCAAAATGGAGGCGATTGGACCTGGTTTGGAGGCAGGATGGTTACCCAGCTTATCCGTTATAATTTATTGGCAGAAGCAAAAGAAGCACTGGATCCGATGTTGGCCAGGGTAATCAGTAACAATGGTTTTTACGAATGGTACACACCCGATAATAAACCAAAAGGTTCATCGAGTTTTAGAGGGGAAGCCGGCGTATTGTGGACGGCCATTACGGAGTTAGAGAAAAAGAAATAGAATAGGGGAGAAATTTGATATTAAAATAATCATTCAACACACATACAATGAGATGGGGTAATAAACGATAGGTTTATTGCCCTTTTTTATTGATAAACTATTGAAAAATACTTCGCAAGATCGTCATTCTCAACTCAATTGGGAATGACGACTTATCTTTGAAAATAACAGAATTAATGAATGATCTGATAATCCCGTTACTTTACTCATCAATACACATCTTTCGGCGTTTTATCCATCCTGATCAATAATTTTCCGCCATTTTGGATATCTTTAAGTTTCATAAATGGCGTTTTTAACGGATAGCCATTAAGTGAAAATGAGGCTACATATCTATTTCCTTTGTTATTATTTTCGGTTTCAATTTCGAAATCCTTTCCGCTGAAATATTTTTTATTGCCTTTAATCCTGATGGTGTTAAACACCGGCGCCGATAACCCGATTTCCGGCGAAGCATCGCTGAAACCCTTTACATCAAAAAGCCCCATCGAAGCCATTACATACCAGGCACCAAGCTGACCCTGATCTTCATCCTGTCCGTAGCCATAACCGTGTATGCCTTCGGTACCGTAAAAATCATCCAAAATTTTTCTCACCCATTTTTGGGTAAGCGATGGTTTCCCCGCGTAATTGAACAGCCAAGAAATGTGTAAATTGGGTTGATTGCCATGATTATACAGACTTTCCAATCCGGAAAAGGCATCTATTGTAGTGCCTCCGCCAAATTTATTTTTTTCGGATACGGTGAAAATACTGTCGAGCCTTTTGTTAAAATCATCTTTACCAATGGCCGATATTAAGCCCATCGGGTTTTGCGGAACATAAAAAGTGTATTGCCATGCATTTCCCTCCTGAAAACCTCTCCATGCGGCTTTTGGATTAAAATTAGCAATAAATTTTCCCTGCTCATCCTTAGGCCTGATGAATTTGGAGCCCGGATCAAAAATGGTTTTCCATGCGTCTGAAAGTGTGGTTAACCGGTTATAATCGTCCGTTTTGTTCAACAGTTTTGCCCATTGGCTTACGGCATAGCAGCTAAAAGCATATTCGAGTGTGTGAGAAGCCGAAAATTTCCAGTTTTCATCTGCTCCATTACCCTGATCTAAATGATTTACATAGCCATATTTTAAAAACCTTTCCAAATCAGGCTTTCCGGCGCCAAAAGGCCGGTTTTTAAACTCCAGTTCGTTTTTAAGTGCGGCTTCGTAACCTGTTTTTACATCAAAATCACGAATGCCAGAATTGTAAGCCGATGCAATGGCCAAACTCACAAAATTTGTACCCACGCCTGATACATAACGGCTATTGGCTATGCCATCAGCCAGCCAGCCAGAATCTTTATACACCAATAACTGACTTTTAACCCAATCAGAATAATATTCGGGATAGGCGATGGCCCAAAGCTGCGTTAAATTCCAGAAGGCACCCCAAATGGCATCAGTATTATAATGGTTATGAAGCGGGACATTGTTTTTATCAAGTGGGATATGTCCAATGCTTCCATCGTTTTTCGGGTAGGCACCGTTTACATCGCTCGCTAAGCCACGTCCAGATAGCGCATGGTATAATCCGGTATAAAATTTTGTGAGGTCATTTTTATTATCTGAAGTCACCCTGATTCTTCCTAAATAGCTTGCCCAGGTATTGAGCGCCTGCTCTTTTGCCTGATCGAATGAAAGCTGAGCGGCTTCCTGTTTTAAGTTTAGCCTGGCATTTTCAATGGAGGTGTAGGAGAGGCCTGCTTTTAAGCTGATGCTTTCATTTTCCTGAGTTGAAAAAGTGAGGTACAATCCTGCACCTTTACCACTGGTACTTTTTGTTCCTGTTGAAATACTTTCTCCGTTAAAAGTGCCAAAAGCAATGGGTTTTTTATTGACTACTGCTGAGAAATACATTTTCACGTCGGCCCCGGGCTGATATTTTTGTACATAAACCGGTTGTGTAATCACATAGCCCTCAATTCTACCATCTGCGGTAAGGTACACTTTTGCATCGGTTACCACGCCGCTCTCGCCTTGTTGATGCCCGATATCAAAAATAATATTTGCCTGTTTTGTTTTCGGGAAGGTATAACGGTGAAAAGCCACCCTTTTGGTCGAAGTGAGTTCGACTTTAACTTTATAATCTTTTAATAATACCGAATAATAGCCTGGCATGGCAATTTCATCTTTGTGGTCAAAAGTAGAACGGTAACCTGTTTCCGGGTGTTCTAAACTTCCCGCTAATGTTTGCAGTTTCCCTACAGATGGGGCAAAAACCACTCCTCCGATCTGAAATTCGTGAAAATTGGCGAAACCTTCGATAGAAGTATGCCTTTGGTCGTAACCTACCGCTTCCCAGCCACTTTTATTGCCGTATGATCCATTGGTTGATGGTGCCTGTTTTGCCATTCCGAAGGGTACCGCTCCAGGTGTAAAATAAAACCACCTGCTGTGCGCTGTGCCAATGCGCGGATCTGCATAAGCCAGTAAATCGCGGTCAGATTGTGCTTTTACCTGGCTGCCAAAAAACATGGCCAGTAATAAAACGGCGATTCGAATGTTCAATGTTATGTTCATAATGCATTTGGTTAATGAAAAAATACTGGTTTATCGGTATCCTCTTTCCAGTCGCTTTCTATTTGTTCGAGTGATTTTCCTTTGGTTTCGGGCAATAATTTATAAACTACAATAAATGCGACAACACAGAAAAAGGCGAAAAACCAAAAGGTACCTGCGCTGCCAATTTGATTGAGCAAAACAGGGGTAATCTGACCTACAATGGTATCGGCTACCCACATCACCATAATGCTGATGGCCAGGGCTCTTCCGCGTATTGCCCCGGGAAATATCTCTGATGCCACTACGAATTTTAAGGGACCGATTGAGCAGGCAAAACAGGCCAAAAACGCCAAAACGCACACTAAAAGCCAAATGCTTGAAGTGGCATTGAAATAGAAACAGATACCGGTGAGGATCAATGAAATTGCCGCTCCCGCAGTGCCATAGAGGTAAAGTGGTCGCCTGCCCCAGCTATCTACTTTCCAGATGGCAAACAGCGTGAAAATCATATTTGCCAAACCAAAAATGATCTGGCTGATCAGCGAATTGCTTAATGATATGCCTGCGTTGCCGAGTATTCTTGGTCCATAATATATAATGGCATTAATACCACTAAATTGTGAAAATAAGGGTAATAAAATGCCGATTAATAAGGCCTTACGCATAGCCGGTGCAAATAATTCCTTATAAGAGCTTTTAGCACTGTTGTTTTCTGTTTTAAGCTGTTCTTGTTGAATTTCGGGTAATGTTTGTCCGGTAATGCTGCTGATGATTAAAGCGCCTTCTGCTGTCCGGCCTTTTTGTATCAGCCACCTTGGGCTTTCGGGAATGAGCAACAGGCCAAATAAAAACAAAACTGCAGGCAGTACGCCCATGCCCAGCATCCCGCGCCAAACTTCCTGGTTGAAAATGCTGCTCACAGTGGTAACCGTATGTTGAGTAGAAACTCCGTTTAAGAGCGCCGCATTGCTCAGATACGCGACTAAAATGCCCAGCGTAAGTGCAAATTGATAATAGGTGACTAACCTGCCCCTGATGTTTGCCGGTGCTATTTCTGAGATGTAAAGCGGTACCACATTTGAAGCGATACCAATACCGATACCACCTAAAACCCGAAAAGCAATTACGCCGGAGAGGTTAGGCATTAAAGCACAGCCCATAGCGGATGCGACAAAAAGAACGGCGGTTAAGATCAATGGTTTTTTCCGGCCGAACCTGTCGCTCAGTTCGCCTGAAAGAGCAACACCGATAATACAGCCCACCAGTGCTGAAGATACAAACCATCCTTCCTGCGATGCACTTAAGGCAAACTGCTTTTGTACCAGGGGTAAAACCCCGGATATCACGGCCATATCGAAGCCAAATAAAAAGCCGCCCAAAGATGCTACAAGGGTTATCAAGAGCACACTGGTTTTCTTTTGCTTACTCATAATTTATAATTTGGTTAAATATCTATTATTTGTGTTTAGCCACAGATCTATACAGATAAACTGTTTTTCTTTGCTTAATTATTATGTTTAGCCACGGATGCACCGATAAACACGGATAGAATACGCCCTATCTGTGTTCATCCTTTTTATCTGTGGTTAATTGTACGTTTTAGCCACGGATGCACCGATAAACACGGATAGAATACGCCCTATCTGTGTTCATCCTTTTTATCTGTGGTTAATTGTACGTTTTAGCCACGGATGCACCGATAACACGGATAGAATACGCCCTATCTGTGTTCATCCTTTTTATCTGTGGTTAATTGTACGTTTTAACCACAGATGCACACAGATAAACACAGATTTGATATGCCTTATCTGTGTTTATCATTTTTATCTGTGGTTAATTATTTTTTAGCCAAGATAAACACAGATTTTATTTTTCCGTGTGCATTATTGGCGCATCAAAATTCACTTCATCTTTTACAAATGCCTTAATTACTTTAGCCCTGCCGGCACCGGTATTAATTAATGTATAACTTCCCGCTGCGGCAGGTATTACAAAAGTTTCGGCATAATGAAAATCAGTAAGCTGACCATCGCTGTTTTTTACTTTAATGGCCGTACCTTCTACAAGCATTAATATGTGACAAACATCGTTTGTTTTTACCGTAATTTCTGTATCAAACTCCAGTCGGTGAACATCATAAAAATGTTCCTGATGGGTTGGAAGATGAATTAGTTCCCAATCTGATCCTTTTTCAATTACCGATGGTTTGGAAATTAATTCTTGGGTAACAATATTCCCTTTTCTGTTGAAATTTAAGTTTTTAAAAGCATGCTCAATATTAATGGGCCTAGGCTGGCCATCTAATCCCAAACGGAGCCAATCGTACATTTTAAAGGTAAAGATGTAGGGTGTTGCACTGATCTCGAGTACTAAATTATTGGCTCCGGCACTGTGCACAGTACTATTTGGAATTAAAAAAAGGTCGTGTTTTTTTGCATTGTGCACCTGCACATATTTTTCAATGTCTATTTCCCGGCTTAACTGCTGACTGTCGGTTAAAGCTTTATTAAAATCGGCGGGTTCGATATCTTCCTGAAAACCCAGGTACACTTTAGCATCCTCTTTACATTCCAAAATATAATAGGTTTCATCCTGGGTAATGCTTTCGCCAAATTCCTCCCTGATGTATTTTAACGAGGGGTGGCATTGAACCGAAAGATTTCCACCATCCATGGTATCCAGAAAATCAAACCTGATCGGAAATTCAGTCCCAAAAATTGGAGCATGTTTACCCAGTACCGATTCATTTTCGGTCAACATTAAAAAATCAAATGCAACTTCGAGCAGGTAGCCGTCACTTTCGAAAACAATGCCATTTTCTGGTACAATCAGCTCAAAAGACCAGGCATAATTCACCTCGTTTTTATTGAGTCCCTCAATATTTTCCTGGAGCCAGTGTCCGCCCCATGCACCGGCTTCAAACCATGGCCTCACGCGGAACAAAGATTGGCTGATCTGTTTTAAGCCTTTTTTAAGGTCCTTTGCTGAAACCCAGTTCATAGACGATTGACGCTGCATATCGGCTACCACACTGATCCGATCTAAAATTTGAGCTTTATGTGCATTCAGTACTACCCAATCTACAAAATAAAATCTTTTGTACATTTCAGCGGCACTTGTTGGTTTATCTGCGCCAAGGTTGGCAACCCTATTGGCACGCATACGGTACTGGATTTCGTTTTTAGGAATATCAAGGTAAATGATAGGGGCATCCCGGTTAATTAATGCAGCACCCATTCCGATAATAATGTTTACCTCATATTGATCATCAGTCGGGATGTTAAAAAAGCTGTCATCAAAAAAATCTTCGAGTTTAAGGGTCGTTTTTTTGCCCCAAACACTTTTATTTTCTCCCAAAAACGGGTTAACCAATTGCGATAGCTCATCAGTGCTTTTCAGGTATTCTGATGATCGGATCCAGTTAACTTTTACATTCCTTTTTGTAAATTCCTGTTGTAAAAAAGACTCAGTTTGTTGCCAGAATACGCCAATATAACCATCAATAATCACCGTTTTTTTTTCAATAATCCATGAGGCTAATGATGGATAGCCATTAAATATTTTGTTGTTGCCTAAAGCGTGTACAGGATACAGGTTATAACTATTTTTTGGTAGATCGAAGCGATCAATGTTTTCAGGCAAAATTCTTTCACCGCTTTTTCTCCACTTATTAATGGACGGTGATTCCTGAACGTTATTTTTTACTTCCATAAATTGGGCAAATCATTGTTTAATAACAAATGTATATATGTATGTACATATATCCTAATTTTTTAAAATAATTCTTTTTTCGTATGGAATTAAGGCCGTTTAACTGAAACCATTACTTTTAGAGTGGGCATGTATAATGTACCTACATCTCTATATGTCTACATCATATTTCTGTTTGTAAGTGCTTTTTTTATCTTTGCTAAGCTGCACTCGTATTTTCTATTGCCTAAAGAGCTGCATCATAAAAAAATGAAATTTTCAATTGATCATAAAAGCCCTGTGCCCTTACACATTCAGGCAGAAGAATTATTGCGTAACCTGATTAAAGATCCTGAATATGCGACCAAATTTCTACCCAATGAAGTAGATATGGCTAAACAGCTGGCGATATCGAGAACCACGCTTAGGCAGGCACTAAATAAACTGGTTTATGAGGGTTTACTGATCCGCAAAAAAGGTATCGGGACTAAAGTTGCAGAAGTTTCGGTGAGTTCTAAAGCAACCAACTGGTTAAGTTTTTCGCAAGAAATGCAGGCACGTGGCATTCCGGTCAAAAATTTCGAACTTCACATCAGCTGGGTATTCCCTGATGAAAAACTGGCTCACTTTTTTGATATTGTTACCGATAAAAAAGTGCTAAAGTTAGAACGTTTAAGAGGAAAAGCTGAAGGGGCTTTTGTTTATTTTATCTCTTATTTTCATCCGCGGATCGGGCTCACCGGAGATGAGGATTTTAAACGTCCGCTATACGAGATTTTGGAGAAAGACCATTCCGTAATTGCCAACTTATCCAAAGAAGAAATAAGTGCTAAAGCTGCTGATAAATTTATTGCTTCAAAACTGGATGTAGAGGCTGGAAGCCCGTTACTCTTTAGAAAACGTTATGTTTTCGACCAGGGAGACAGGCCCATTGAATATAATTTAGGCTATTATCTTGCCGATAGTTTTATATATACGGTAGAGAGCAGGAGGGATGCGTAGTATTAGATAATATTATTGAAATAACATTTTAGAAACGCCTTAACTAATTCAATTCGGCACCCTGAATTTATTTCAGGGTCCACCTAGCAAGAAAGATGCTGATCCCAAAACTCCGGGACCGCAAGAAGGATCGCGTCAGGCAATTACACCTTTCCTACACTTTCTTTCTCCTGCACCGCCCAGCAACCTGCAGCACCAACCAAAGCAGCATCTTCATTCAGCTTGGAAATATGTATCGGACAATTGATGCCCTGCGATTGAAGGTATTTAATTACACCTGGTACAAAACGGCTGGAGGCATTGGCAATGTTACCACCGATTACAATGGCTTCGGCCCCATGAGCCTGTTGAAAATCTTTGAGGAAAAGACCAAGATTATGACCAAATTCGGTAAATATTTTTCGCGCCGTAGCACTTTCATCATAAAGTAGGGCAAGTTCGCGTACATTCAGGATATTTATTCCCGAAAGTTCGTAATAACGTTTCAAAAACCAGCGTGTAGAAAGGTAATCTTCGGCAATGCCATCCAAAAATGGCGAACACCATAAATTCGCGTCTGAAATTTTTCCTTCGGCGCAAATTGCGCTTCCTAAACCCGTGCCTAATGTAATGCCAATCAGGTTATTGTAATTACGCGCTTCGCCTGCAAAAACTTCTCCTGCTAAAAAACAAGAGGCGTCGTTACTCATTAAAATCTGGTCGCTGCTAATCTGCAGTTCAGTGGCCAGCATATCTTTTACATTAAGGCCGTAAAATGCGGCGTACTTATCGTTTCCGGCAATATAAGAAATGCCATTTTCATAGTCAAAAGGCCCGGGCATGGCAATACCTAAACGGCCAATCTGGATGTCGACTTTTTTATAGGCAGCTTTAATGTTGGTACACCAGGTTTTTATAATCTGGTCGGTTGTGCCATGTGAGTTTACACGATCGCGGGTATAGGAGTTTTTAAGGATATTGCGCTGCTGCATATCGATTACAGCCGCGGTAATGTGCGAACCGCCAATATCAATGCCCAGTACATAATTGATTTTATTCATCGTTTCAGCTTCAATAGATCTATAAATGGCCAGTGCCATAACCTGGCACTAACAGAAGAACCCTTTTTTTTGACAAATTGCCTACAGCGGCAAGATTTTTTTATGAAATATTTTTTATTACCTTACATTTGATTCAAAAACTAACCAAGTTGAAAGCAGCTAAGCTAGATCTAGTCGTTTTATGGAAGAAAATTTGCCTCAGTGATGATATTACATCTTTTGAGCAGCTTTATCGCTTTCTATATGGCAGACTGCTTAAATTCTCTGTTTATTATGTCACTGATAAACAGGTTGCCGAAGATATCGTTACTGAAGTATTTGTTAAATGCTGGGAAAACCGGAAGGAAAGTACCCATGTGCTCAACCCCGAAAGTTATTTCTTTATCGCCGTAAAAAATCAATCACTTAAATACCTTAAAAAAAATTCCTCTGTTACGTTTATCGATTTAGCTGATGCCGGAGATGATGTTTCGGTAAATATGCATACCCCCGAATACCTGGTTGAAAATAAAGAACTTCACCGCCAGCTTGATAAAGCCATAGCAGGTTTGGCGCCTCAGGCCGCCACAGTTTTCAGGCTGATTAAAGAAAGCGGAATGAAATACAAGGAAGTGGCTGAACTGCTGGATATTTCGCCACGCACGGTGCAAACTCAATTGTTCAGGGCTATTGCCAAACTCCGTGTGGTGCTGCAGCCTTTACATATAAAAGATAAGGGCAGTGATGAAAAAATGATTGGAAAAATCATCTCTCTGGTTATCTTAGTAGGTACTTTATCTTTTTTATATTTTTTGTAGGCAATTTTCTCATAAAAAGGAACATATCATAAAGGACGGAAAATAAAATGACAGATCAAAGATTTACAGAATTGCTTGGAAAACAATTGGCCGGAGAAATTTCGCCGGATGAATCTGTTGAGCTGAAATCTATTTTGGCCGATCACCCCGTGCTGAGAAAAGAACATGATGTGCTGGTTAACTATTTCGAATCAGAACCTGTTGAAGATGAAAATACTGATCCTGTTTTCGAACGGATCAAAGCGCAGATTAAAGTTCCTGAGCAACCAGTTTTAACAATTAGGAGGCATAAATCTTATGTTACCTGGTTAAAAATTGCCGCTGTTCTTGCGATTGCATTGGCTGCGGTACTGATTTATAACCGCGGAACAATTTTCTCTCCAACAGCTGATTTATTAAACGTACAAACCAAAGCTGCTGAAGTTAAAACCATTGTACTGGCTGATGGCTCTACCGTTAAAATAAATTCGGGCAGCAGCTTAAAATACCCCGCGCAGTTTAAAGCTGATACCAGAGAGGTGTACTTGTCGGGCGAGGCTTTTTTCGAGGTACAAAAAGATCCTGCGCATCCCTTTATTGTGCATACCAGCCAAATGGCGGTAAAAGTACTGGGTACCGAATTTGATGTTAAAGCCTACGCGAATGATGCTTTTACCGAAACCATTTTGATCAGGGGAAAGGTATCTGTTTCGCTTAAAAATAATGCAGATCAAACTTTTATCTTAAAACCGAATGATAAATTTACTTTATCCAGGGGTAAAGGAAGTATAAGCCAGCTGACCCTTTTTAACGGAAGCGGGGCAGATAAAATTATTGAAACCGCCTGGCTCAACCACGAACTTATCTTTAAAAACAACCGTTTTGATGAAGTAGCCAAACTTTTCGAGCGCTGGTACGGTGTAAAAATAAACTTTAAAGAATCTGAACTTAAAGCAGTACAGTTTACAGGTCATTTCGGGAAAGAAAGTCTTACCGAAGCCTTAAATGTGTTAAAACTGATCGAAAACTTTAATTATTCGGTAAAAGGTAAAAATGTGTACATCTACCGTTAGCACACAACGGTTTAGCCATGTATATTTGTGGCCATGAATTTTGTGCAGCGGACCATATTACTAATTGGATTGATTTTTCCACTATGTGTACATGCGCAAACCAAAGTAAATCTGAATTTTAACGGAGCCAGTTTCGAACAGGTAATCGAGAGCGTACAGCAACAAACTGTTTATCATTTTGTGTACAGCGAATCTAAAATCCCTAAACACCGCGTATCGGTTAAGGTAGAAGATGAAGAAGCCCTGAAGGTAATCGAACAGTTGCTCCACAACAGCGGTTTTACTTATTCGGTACTGCCCAATAACCTTATTGTAATCAGAAAAAATGTTGAAGGCAAACTAACTGCTGACAGTGTGCATCTTTTAAAAGAAGTGGTAATTACGGCGCTGGGCATCGAAAAAGACAATGAAAAAGTAGGTTATGCCTTAACTACCATAAAAGGTTCGTCTATTGCAAAGGCCAGGGAAAGTAATATGATTATGGCCTTGCAGGGCAGGGTAGCGGGGCTTAACATTACTGGTGTTAATGGCGGTCCCGGATCTGCCGCAAGGGTATTAATCCGCGGGGTTTCGAGCATGACTGCTGCCTCTCCCTTATTTATTGTAAACGGTGTACCCATTGATAACAGCATCAGGGGCAGTGCAAATGAATATGGCGGGGCCGATTATGGCGATGGCATCAGCAACATCAATCCGGATGATATCGAAACCATTACGATATTGAAAGGTTCGGCAGCTTCGGCACTGTACGGTGCAAGGGCCGCTAATGGCGTGATCCTCATTAACCTGAAAAGTGGCGGAGAAAATACCAGGGCAAAACTGGAGTATAACACCAACCTCTCTTTTGATGTTCCTGTAAATGCCACCGATTTTCAATATATTTATGGGCAGGGGGCGCAGAATAAACGGCCCACCGATCAGTATAATGCTGTTTCTACCAGTTTATTAAGCTGGGGAGAAGTGATGGATGGAAAACCGGTTACACAGGTTGATGGTTCAGTACGTCCGTATTTACCGGTTAAAAACAACATTCAGACTTTCTACCGCACCGCTCCGGCTTTTATCAATACGCTCTCGTTGGTTGGCGGCAATAACCTGAATAATTACCGGGTTTCGGCCTCTAATTTAGATTACAGTTCGCTATTAATCAATAGTGTTTTAAACCGTAGAACCTTTAACTTTTATGGTACAGTAGCTTTAAGCAGTAAGTTATCGCTAAGCCTTACCGGAAATTACATTTACGAAAAGAATAAAAATAAAAGTTATTTAAGCGACGGGCCGCTCAATGCCAATTACGGTATTTCGGCTTTAGCCACAAGTTTAGATCAATCGATATTGTCACCAGGTTTTGATGCAGAAACAGGTTTCGAAACCCGTTGGAATCCGGATGAATATAAAACCAATCCGTATTTTTTAATGAATAAACAGGCCGATTATGCCACCAGGAACCGTTACATTACTTCGGCGGTATTAAAATATCAGCTGGCCGGCTGGGCATCACTTCAGGGTAGGGTTGGTTACGATTCAAGCAAAGATGAGGTAGTAAGTATTTTACCTACGGGAACGGCTTTTTCGATTAACAGGCAGGGCGGAATTAATGCCTACAATCAAAACCATACTTCAGAGCTAAACAGCGATATTTTATTCAGCGCCACTCATCATCTCAGTGATAACCTGAACTTCGAACTTTCTCTGGGGGCAAATTACCGCAACAGAAAAGGTACAAATGAAAAACTTGTTGGCTCACAGTTTAAAATTCCTTACCTGTACGTTCCTGAAAACCTCATCACCAGTACAAAGACACTGGGCGTATCTAAAATTGTAACCGAATCGGCTTATTATACCGCTGATCTCAGTTATAAACGCTTTCTTAATTTCTCGGTTACGGGTCGTTACGATATTTATTCAACCCTGCCTGCAAACAACCGTGGTATATTTGTGCCCGGGGTATCGGGAAGTTTTATATTTTCTGATCTGTTAAAGATAAAGGGACTTGATTTTGGTAAACTAAGGCTCGATTTTGCCAAAACCAGCGGAGAACCTATTGTTCCTTACACCACACAGATTTATTATACGGTAGATAATCAGGTAAATGGTGTTCCTATAGGCGGTTTTTCAGGCGACCTGCCCAATTATAATTTAAAGCCTTTTACCTTGAATGAAGTAGAGGCCGGCCTCGATCTTAAGTTATTCAACAGCCGTTTGGATATCGATTTTACCTATTTTAACCGCCTTACCCATAACGAAATCATCAATGCCAAGCAGTCGGTTACCACTGGTTTTACTTCTGCTTACGTTAACCTCGGTGAAACCCGGAATGCCGGGATAGAACTGGCGCTAGGTTATACACCAATCCTCACCCAAAATGCAAAATGGCAGGTAAACCTGAACATGACCAAGGTGAAAAATACCCTGCTTTCAATAGATGGCAACAGTAATTATACACTAACAGGTACTTACAGGCCTCTAAATGCCAATACCGCATTAGTGGTAGGCAAACCGATTACGCAGATTATGGCATATGATTATTTACGCGATGCCAGCGGAAATGTAATCATCGGATCAGACGGAATACCCAAACGGGGTAATTTTATCCCAATGGGCGGTACTATGCCCACTTTATATGGAGGCATTACCAACAGTTTTAATTACAAACAGTTTAGTTTCTCTTTCTTGATTGATTACCGTTTTGGCAATAAAATTTTATCGGCAACTGCTTATTATAGTTATGTGCAGGGTTTAAATAAGGCTACTCTGGTTGGCAGGGAAACCGGGATTGTGGCTGATGGCATATCGGAGAATGGGCAAAAAAATACCATTAATGTGCCTGCTTATACCTATTATCCAGAGTTAGCGACCAATATTTCGGCATTATCGGTGCTCAACGGCAGCTTTATTAAGTTGAGGCAGGCCACTTTGGGTTATACTGTAAATCCGCGTTATTTGAAAAAAACACCTTTTAGCAGCGTAGGGATTGACCTGGTCGCGCGAAATTTGCTTACTCTGCTTAAATATAGTGAAAATATAGATCCCGAATCGGAATTTTCGCCTACTTTAGGCTATGCAGGGATAGAAGGGGCTTCCTTGCCTGCAACACGAACATTTGGGATCAATTTTAACTTTAAATTCAAATAGGAAGGTGATGAAGAATTTTTGTATAACCGGCATATTCTTATTGCTTTTAACGGGCAGCTGTTCCAAAGCCAGGCTGGATGAGATTAATACAGATCCTACAAAACTTACCGAAAATAATTATGATCCGAATAGCTTGCTGTCGCAGGCGCAGTTAAAATATGCCAATTTGGGTTATTATCAGTTGCTGTACCAGAGTACCATGATGCAGCTGCTGGCCTCAACCTATTATTATTATAACAATGGCGATAAGTATATCAATGTTGGCAGTTTTACCGATTATCAGGGGCGTATTTTTGACGAAGGTTATATGGACGCTTCCTACATCAGGGAAATGCAGCGCCTGGCCAGGCTAAAAGATCCTGTAGCTTATCAAAACCTGATTGCCATAGGCGATATCATGTTCGTACTGATTTTGCAACGGATTACTGATACTTACGGTGATGTACCTTACAGCCAGGCGGTTAAAGCCATGCAAGGGATTAAATATCCGGTTTACGACCGTCAGGAAGATATTTATACGCAGATGCTGAATGATCTTGAGGCTGCTACACAACAACTGGATGCCGACAAACCCTTACCAACCGCCGACCTATTTTACAAAGGTGACATTAACAAATGGAAAAAGTTTGGCTATTCTTTAATGGTGAGAATTGCCATGCGATTAACCAAAGTAGATCCGGAAAAAGCCAGAATCTGGACAGAAAAAGCTGCCGGTAAAACTTTTCAAAACATTAATGACAATGCAATCTTGTTAACCGATGCTTCTTCTTTTAATAGTCAGAACGGAACATCGCTCGCCTTACGGACCTATTCCGATTACCTGGAAGTTCGGTGGAGCAAAACTTTGATCGATCAGTTAAGAAACACTAACGATCCGAGGCTGGGCATTATCGGTGAAGTACCAAAAGATGGGCTGGCAAAAAATGCAGATCAAAACCTCACAGGGAACAGCGATGCCAGTGTTCAATTGGGAATGCCAAACGGATATGACCTGCAGGGCGGAATTACGGATATCAGCCATTCTCCGGATTATCCTGGCGGCACAGGTACTGGAAGTGATTTTGCACCACTTGGCAAATACTCCAGGCCGCGCACCGGAATGTATCTCAAACTGGGTGGGCCGATTTTTGTGCTGAGTTATGCCGAAATCGAATTTTTACTGGCCGAAGCAAAGGTAAGGGGCTGGAATGTTGGTGGAACTGCAAAAGTGCATTATTCCAATGGGTTAACAGGAGCCATCCAGTCGCTAGCACAATTGGATCCCATGGCTGCGGTTGATGCCAATAAAATTATTGACTTTGTGAATCAAAACCCACTTGATGAGACAAATACAGAAAATGCGTTGAATGCTATCAACACGCAATATTGGGTTACCACCGGAACTGATTTTAATTTTATTGAGGCATGGTTAAACTGGAAAAGAAGTGGTTATCCTAAACTTGTACCTATAAATTACAAGGGCAATGTAACCAATGGCACCATACCAAGGCGCCTGATTTACCTCTCCACAGAAATCCTGAACAATCCGCAGAACTATAAAGATGCAGTGGCCAGGCTTGCAGGGGGCGATGTGCTAACGGCAAGGGTATGGTGGGATAAGTAAACAGTTGGCGGCAGGCCTAATCAAGTTTTTTGCAAGACAAGAGCAGTTTTTATAGTTGAAGCAGTAGCGTTAAAAATTATAGATATCATTTGCACGCAAGTTTTCAATAGCTAATTCGGCATCAGCCTTTAAGGTGAGCAACATGCGTGTTTCTTCCTCTATTGGTATTAAAGGTTTATATCCGTACTGACTAAAAAATGATTTGGTATGCGCCTGATAATCCGTTAAAAATTCAGTTAAAGAAACTACATCAGCATCGAAGCCTTCACTTTCAAAATTAAACTGACAGGAACTTTTATAGGAAATAAATTCTTCTTCGCCTAGTGTAAACGATACTTGCACATCCCAGGTGTGTGGTCCAGTGGGTGTAACAATATTTTCTTCATCTTCCTGGTGTTCTACACAGTAAAGAATACTAAACTTAATAAAAATTGTATTTAATGATTCAACCTTTTCGCCAGTAATTTCAAAGCCAGACTGATAATTCCTGGATGTTTTGCTTTCTTCCAGATATTCATCATTGAAGATGTATTCATTTATAATGATGGGCTTTACGTTAAATATTTTCATTGCAGCGTTTTATAAGGGTTTATTTTGTGGTTTAACGAAGCCAGCGGAATAGAAAAGTGTCTTCTTATTAATTATTTTATCATTAAGGCAAAAGGGTTACATCTCCCCAATATAAAAAATCCTTTGAAAACAATAGTCAATAAGATTTGGAAATTGAAAGATAATTATTTTTCTATTGGTTGATGTCTTCTAACTATGAAAATAGCTGTTTGGCTATTAATCTTTAGCAAACTAACTCAGTTTCGGTTGATGAGATATGCCAAAAAAATGAAAAAAAGTTTATTAATAAAAAATGCCCCCAAATAGTGTCTAACTTTTTGGGGGCAGTCTAAAATCGGAAGGCATTTTTTGTTCGTATGAAGATCTACTTAAAAAGAATAAGTCAAACCTCCGAAAATATTAAATCCGTTTACCTGATAATATAAATACCTGCTGTAATTGCTATTCAAGATATTGTTTGCTTTAGCAAAAACAGAGAATTTATTGTTAATCCTGTATTCTGCACCAAGACCTAAATCTACATAACCTTTAACCGTAGCAATCGATTCGATAGCCGGGTTCGGAATCACATATTGTGACGCAGGAACCGGGTTTGAAATATTTACTTTCGCTTTTACATCATCCTGAATCACTACACCTGCATTAAAACTTAATTTTTTGTTGTAGGTATATACAAAGTTAGAGCTTACCTTTAAACCTGGTTTAAACCATGAGTAGGTTTCGGAGGCTGGCTTCCAGTCATCAAGGTTTAATTTACCTGTCCATTTTAAGGCATCGCTCACCTGAACTGAAATTTCGCCTTCCAAACCGGTTAATTTCGTTTTACCGAAGTCGTAGATTACATCGAACTTGTTAAAATCAGTAAAGTTGTTTACGAACAAAGGCATATCATCAAACTGTTTAACATATACACGCACTTTGTAACCAAAACCCGGACCTCCGGTACCTTTAATACCTGCACTGAAACTTAATTTTTCTACGGTGTTCTTTACAACGATATTGCTGTTTAACCAGGGGTTTTCATCAGTAAAGCCTTTTAAAGAATTTCTGTTAACATCACCTTTAACTTCTCCAAAAACCTGTAAATAATCCGGGATCAGGGTAAAGTCTGCGGTAACTGCCGGGAATATTTTAGAGCTGCTGTATGCGCCAAACTCCTGTACAAAATTAATTCCGGCAGTAATTTTAGCACCTTTAACCTGTAAACGGATATAAGGGTTTAAACGCAGCAGGTTATTGCCAACGCTGGTTAAAGCATCTTTAGTATTCCCAAATTCGGTAGATGCAGCTAAGCCCAGGTTTAACGAATTAATGCGTTTGTTTACATAACCGTTTAAGCTCAGGTAATTTTCCTTAGCGCTGAATTTATCATTCCAGATATAACCATTGGCTTTTAAAGCATAACTGAATGCATCTTCATCTTCGGTAAAGTTTTTTACCAGCTCACCTTCCAGTTCGATAGTGGTTAAGGCCTGCTTATCTGGATTAGGATTTAACAAAGGTCTGGTATCGTCAATCCCATAAAAATGAACGCCATTACGCTCAAAACTAATTTTACCGCTAACCGTATTCTGATCTAAAATGCTACGACCAAAAACGCTTAACTGCTGGTTGCTGCTGTTTTGTTTGTTCAGCTTACCTTCCTGACTAAAGTGTTTAAAATAACCACCCAGCTGTAACCCTTCATCTTTTCCGGTATTAAAATAAGCTTCGCCTAAAAGCGTAGCCAGCGAACCGAATGCCCCTTTAACGTAATTATTTACCAAAATGCTTGCTTTTTCTTCAGCAAGGGCCTGCGCCTGTAACTTTTGGATATCACTGTTCAGTTCTAATTTTCTATCCAGAATGCTGTAATTCAATTTTGCCTTATAGGTTTTAACATCATCCAGGTTCGGACTTCTTCTTAACTTCACCGCCTCAGCCAAAATGGGTTTGTATGGGCGTACTACTTCAATCTCTTCGTTTACAACACCTTTTTCGTCGGCCTTTTTATCCTGCGCCTGGGCAGTCATTAATCCAGCAGCTAAAAAAAACAGTGAACTATATATATATTTAATCGATTTCATAATGCTACTTCTTCTGGTTTAGTTTTTCTAGTTTTTCTTTGGCTGTAGGGATGATATCATCCTTGCCGTCGTAATTATCAATAATACTTAGAAGTGTGCTCTTTGCCTGTAAATTGTCTTTCAGGGCAACATAATTGTCGGATAAAAGGATAAATGCCTTCGCTACCCAATAATCGTAAGCGGCCATGTTGTTGATCAGATCAAAACAGGTTTTTGATGAAGTTTTGAAATCACGCTTATTGTATTCTAACAAAGCCAGGTTGTACTTCGCTTCGGCAGCGGCAATGGTTTTTGTTTTGGCTACTACATTTTTAAATTCTTTAATGGCGGTAGTGGTATCGCCTTTTAACAGATAAGCTTTACCCGAATATAAGCTCGAACTGTTTTTCTCTTCCTCTGATGCTTTTTCTGATTCTTTGGTCAGCTGTGCATATTTAAGCATATCATCAGGCATGTTTAAAGCGGTATAAGCTTTTAACAGGTTGTTGATGGCGAAACTATAGTGCGATTTATAATCGGTGGTTGTTTCTAGTCTTTTCAGGTACACAATGGCCTCGTTGTATTTCTTCTGGTTTAAGAAAAGCTGAGAAATACTTACCAATGAGCGCTCGGTATAATCGCTGGTCCAATCGTTTAAAATAAATTCATAATCGGCAATGGCCTCATCCGGACGACCGAGTTTAACCAAAGATTCTGCCCTGATAAATTTAGCTTCTTTCTCATGGTTTGCTTTCGGGAATTTATCAAAATAAGCATTTACCGCCTGGAATGCGCCGTTAGCATCGCCTTTTAAATAGGTATTGTTAACTGCGGCAAAAACGATGTTATCCTGCTCAGAGCCTGAATAATTTCCAAGAGGAGTGGTGGCAGCATAAGCAATAAAGCCATTTGCATCACCACGATCAACATAGATGTTTTTGATCGACTCCATGGCTTGCTTTGCTTCGTCGGCAGTAGGGTAATCGCGGATTACCTTTTTAAACGATTCTAAAGCGGCATCATCCTGATCCTGATTGTATTGTACCAGGCCAATGGTTACCAATGCTTTAGCAACGTAGCTACTGCGTGGATATTTGGCTACCAGTGCCACAAGATCTGATTTAGATTTATCAAAATCGCCCTTATTAAAGTAAGTATAGGCTGTTTCGAAACCGGCATCATCTGCATAATTCGAATTAGGGAAAGCCTTTAACAAGCTTTGCATGGTCGAAATCTTTGCATCGTACTGGTTCTCTAAACCCTGGATCATCCCTTTCTGGAAAGTTGCATAATCCTCAGAAGTGGTGTGCCTGTTGATGATCTTATTATAATTCGCCATCGCATCACCATAATTCTTATTTACGAAATAGGAGTCGGCTAAACGTATGGTCGCATCATCAATTGTTTTCTGATCTTTATCGTTACCAGCCAGGAATTTTTCGAAATAAGTAGCTGCTTTGCTGTATTTTTCATCTTCGAAAGCCGCGTAAGCCAAAGCATAATTTGCGAAATTGTAAACACCGGTTTTATCGGCATCGGGCATTTTCAGGAATTTCTCAAAAGTGCTAACTGCTTCTCCGTATTTACGCAGTTCGTACATTGATTCTGCCTTCCAGTAAGTATTTAAAGCGTTGATCTCATTATCTTCAGGGAACTTTTCTGAACGCAAGAACATCGATAAAGCATTAGGAAATGCCCTTTCGTTGTAGAATTCCAGTCCGCGGAAATAAGTTACTTTCTGATAAGCTTCTTTAGCTTCCAATGTTTTATCAGGAATGGGCTCTAAAATATCTACAGCGGCTTGGTAGTTTTTGGTGGTTAATAAAACCTCGCCCAATAAAGTTTTCGCTTCGTTTATTTTGCGCGATTTAGGGAAAGTTTTTAAGAAACCCTGCGTAGCCTCCAAAGCCTGCTGGTGAAACTCGAGTTCGTAGCTTAATTTGGCATAATTTAACCAGGCTTCTTCCTGAATCACTTTATCAAAACTTAAACGCGAAGCCCTGAAAAATGCGCTCTGGGCTTTTTGTTTATTGCCCAGCTGGATAAAATCTTTACCCAGGGTAAGCATACCATTTTGCAGGTAAATATCGTCGTTGTTCAATTTTTCTAAAACAGCAACAGATTCTTTGTACTTTTTATTCTGAAATAAAGAGTAGCCATATTGGTAAATGAAGAGGTTGTTTTTGGCTTCGCTCTTATCTTTTGCATAATACTCGGCGAAATACTTTTCGGCGTTTTTAAATTCAGATTTTGCGAAGTAAGATGCCGCCACCAGGCTCAACATTTCGGGTTCGAACTGTTGTTTGGTTTTTTGCATGGCAGGCAAAGCATAGCTGATTACATCATCATAACGCTCATCTAAATAGTACATCGAAGTGATGTAATACGGATAACTGGCCTCGTAGGTAGGAGAGCCCTTTAACTTTTCGAAGTTGGCCAATGCCGTTTTATACTCTTTGTTTAAGTAGTTGATGTAGGCAAAATAATAAGTGGCACTTTCCTGAAAATCGCCTTCTTCTTTTTTAACTTTTTCGAATAAAGGCTCTGCTTTTTCGTAATCTTTTAATTCAAAATAGGCATAACCCTGTTTAAACTGGTACTCATTCCTTTGTTTACCCGAAAGGGTAGAAGGATCGGTTTTTTCGAACCATTCTAATGCTTTTTTGTAGTTTTTCTGGTTGAAATAAGTTTTTCCAACATAGAAATAAGCCAGTTTGGTGTTCGGGTTTAGCGGATAATCGCGGATAAATGACTGAAATAAACTTTCAGCATCGCTGTTGGTCAGCTCTAAAGCACAAACGGCTGCATAAAATTTTGCATTCTCTTTAAGTAACGAGAGTTCGGCATTGCTTTCTGTCTGGGTAGAAGGTTTATAACGTTGCAGCTCAACAAGTTTAAACTGTTGTGCAGCTGCAGTGTATTTCTCTTTGTCTAATAATTCTAAGCCCGTTTGATAGTTTTTATTGAGGTTTTGCACTGCGCTAACTTGGGCATAAGTGCTAAAACTTCCAGCTAAAAGTAGCGGAATTAGTAAGTATTTTTTCTGCATTGGTTTCAAATATGGTTGGTACTAAATTAAAGATAGTATCAGAGCTTATCAACATAAGTAATTAACATCTGTTAATAACACCAATTAACGACAGGATTTTGGGTTTGGTATCAGGGGTGGAGCGAATGTGGAAAAATGATGAAGTTCATTGGTTCAGTTGTCATTAGTTCAATGGTAGATTATATCTGGTAAACCAAATAGGAGAGTTTGGTTAATTGTAATGAATAATAATCAATCACCAATAAGCAATTATCAATGGGCTGTACTAATCTATGCATCCTGTACTAATGAACCAATGACAAATGAACTAAACTATGAATCATTTAACTGGAACTCACGACTAGGCTATCAACCATGAACTAATAAACCATTGACCAATGAACTATTGAGCCTAACTACCCCTGGCTCGCCAACAGATATAGCACTGCCATCCTTACCGCCACACCGTTTTCAACCTGTTCTAAAATGATAGATTGTTTGCTGTCGGCTACATCGCTGGTAATCTCTACACCGCGGTTAATCGGGCCCGGGTGCATCACGATGATTTCTTTATCAAGGTTATCTAAGATCTGTTTATTTAAGCCATACATCATGGCGTATTCCCTTAAAGATGGGAAATATTTTATGTCCTGCCGCTCCAGCTGGATACGCAGCATGTTGGCTACATCGCACCAGTTCAGGGCTTTAATAAGATTGTGTTCAACCTTTACTCCAAGTTGATGTATGTGTTTTGGGATTAACGTGGTGGGCCCGCAAACCATAACCTCTGCGCCTAAACGTTGCAGGCAAAGGATGTTCGAGATGGCTACACGCGAGTGTAGGATATCGCCAACAATCACCACTTTTTTACCTGCCACATCGCCCAGTTTCTGGCGGATCGAGAAAGCATCGAGCAAAGCCTGGGTAGGGTGTTCGTGCGCACCGTCGCCGGCATTTACTATCTGTGCTTTTACGTGTTTGCTTAAAAACTGACCCGCACCGGCATAAGGGTGACGCATTACCACCATATCAACTTTCATTGATAAAATGTTATTTACCGTATCAATAAGCGTTTCGCCCTTGCTTACCGACGAAGATGAAGCCGCAAAATTAACCACATCTGCCGAAAGCCTTTTTTCAGCCAGTTCGAATGAAAGTTTGGTACGGGTAGAGTTTTCGAAGAAAATATTGGCGATGGTAATGTCGCGGAGCGAAGGGACCTTTTTAATCGGCCGGTTAATCACTTCCTTAAAATTATCTGCAGTTTCGAAAATCAATTCGATATCATTCCGGTTAATATCTTTAATGCCTAAAAGATGTCGGGTTGATAGTTTTTCTGCTGCCATTTTTATTTATTATTTTCGGATATTAAAATCACTTTATCTTCACTTCCTTCACTTGCCCAGGTTACTTTTACCTGCTGCGAGTTTAAGCTATCTACCTGATGCCCAATGTAATCGGGTTCGATAGGTAAATGCCTGCTAAACCTGCGGTCTATCAAAACCAAAAGTTCTACTTTCTCTGGTCGGCCATATGCAAGCAGGGCATCAAGTGCTGCCCTTATGGTTCTGCCTGTCCAGAGTACATCATCAATTAAGATTACTTTTTTGCCTTCGATAATAAAATCGATCGAGTTGCTGCTGGCGGTAACCAAACCATCTTTACGCCTAAAATCATCTCTAAAGAAAGTAATATCAAGATTTCCTTTTAATATTTTCTTGTTTTTTAGAATGATCTGAAGTTCCTGGTGGATGCGGTCTGCCAAAAAAATACCCCTCGGCTGGATGCCAATTAAAACGGTATTCGCGAAATCGTCGTGGTTTTCAATTAATTGATGGCAAAGCCTCTTAATTGTAATCTGAATTTTTTGTCCGTCAAGAAGTGTTTTCTTTTGCATTGAAGAAGGATTGGGCAAATATATAAAAATGTTTTAAGGTTGTAAAGTTGAATGTAGATTGTTTTAAGGTTTCATTGTTAAATTGTTCTTTATCAAAACGTAATGCGTAAAATAAATTTTTTGAAGAGCAGAAAGGATAAAACTGAAAGATAAAAGAACAGGGACCAAATAGAATATTCACATCAGAGTTAAAATAACCCATGCACCTTTAGTCTTTTGCCTTCACCTCTGGTCTTTCTGCTTTAAGCTTATCATTCTACTCTGGCAATCAAGAGAAAATAGGAGTTTATTTTTGCAGGTCGTTATTCTTTTTACGCGGCGACCATAACCATAGCGAGAGCAAAATTAAAGGAATACAAATACTTAGTGCAATTATAATCAGGATAGGTTTTTGCTTAACCATATCCGGCTCGGTAGAAATAAAAACATATACCGCTTCTTTAATGGCAAATATGGTAATGATGGTAGAAAGTACGGCAAGTAGTTTACGCATGATTTTGTTTTAAACGCAAAGATTGCATTTATTTTTAATTAGTGAAGAATCTTCATGACGGTAATAATTAAAGTCCTAATGGCTGGCGGATGCCACTTATTATATGCAACAGCTCATACATTAGTTTTCTAAATACCTTTTCGAATAAGTAATTCCCATTAAATCGTACCGTTTAAATTGTGCTTTAAGTCTTTTCCGGAAATCAGGATAATTGCGTTTTTCTTTGGGGCTCCATAAAATTTCGCTCAAGGCATCCAGTCTGGGGAAAAGCTGGTACTGTACTTTAGCCGGATTGGTGATGTATTCGCTCCAAAGGCAACCCTGACCGCCCCATATGTACTTTGCCTGCTCGGCAGTTAATTCGGCAGGTACAGGTTCGTAGTTATAAACCTCAATTAGTGGCGAAAATTTATTGGCCGTTAAGCTATCTTCTTTCGCGAACTGTGCATGGTTAAAGTACATTTTAATTTCTGGTGTCATAATTACTTTGTGCTGTTGTTTAGCGGCTTCAATACCACCTTTTTCGCCCTGCCAGCTCATTACCACCGCATTTGGTGCCAATCCGCCCTGCAAAATTTCGTTCCAGCCAATAATGGTTTTGCCTTTACTGTTTACAAATTTTTCCATTCTGCGGATAAAATAGCTTTGTAGTTCGCTTTCGTTTTTTAGACCATTGGCTTTCATAATATTTTGTGAAACAGCAGATTGCTTCCACCAAACTTTCGAAGCTTCATCACCACCAATGTGGATGTATGGCGAAGGAAATAAGTCCATTACCTCAGTTAGTACGTTTTCCAAAAATTTAAAAGTAGTATCAGAAGCTTGCAGTACATTATTGTATTTATTCATCATTCCCCAGGTTTGGGCAACTTCATACTTTTTATTGGGTTCGGTACCCAGCTCCGGGTATGCGGCCAATAAAGCCATGCTGTGTGCAGGCATTTCAATTTCAGGGATAATGGTGATGTAACGTTTGGCTGCATAATCAATTACATCCTTTATCTGCTTCTGGGTATAATAACCGCCATGTTTAATGCCATCGGTTTTAAGTACAGCATCTTTTGGTGTAATTTTTACTTCTGTTGGTAAAACCTGATATTTAATGTTTTCATTTCCTTGTCCCGGCCATAAGCCGATAATGCTTCCGTTGCGCCATGCACCGATTTCAGTTAGTTTTGGGTATTTTTTGATTTCGATCCTCCAGCCATGATCGTCGGTTAAATGCCAGTGGAAATAATTCATTTTATGTAATGCTAAATAATCGATGTACTGTTTTACGAAGGCCACATCAAAAAAATGGCGGCTCACATCGAGGTGCATGCCACGGTAATCGAAACGGGGATAGTCTATAATATCAACAGATGGGATGAAGAGTTCATTCACAGTTGTTGTTACAGGTAAAAGTTGGATAATGCTTTGAACTGCATAAAATAAGCCCTGTTCTGAAGATGCTCCTGCATTTAAAGTTGTGGAAAGTACTGATACAAAATATTTGTTTGGGTTTTGATACAATTGGTCTGATAATACAAGTTTAATACTGTTTTTATTTCCGTCTCCTGCAGTATTACTTATTTTAAGATTGAGTTTGTAATGTTTAAATAAATATTCTGCTAAAAATGTAGCAGAATTCATCGCTTTATTATCTGATATGAAAATAATAGTCTGATTATCAATTTTAAATTTATCGGTTGGGTAAAGTCCTGGTCTTAATTGTACCGGCTGCGGGATAATATTTATTTCCTGAGCATAAAGATTAAAGCTAAATGCCGAAAGGAAAAATAAGATGATCAGGTTTTTCATAATCTGTGATTTCGTTTTCAAAAGTAATCATTCTATACGGATGAACGGAAAAGGTTTGGTAGAGCGAATTACAGATGTTACATAAACCCGATGGGAGCGGGCAAGAAGTGTAACGGAATAAAGCGGAAAGCGGGACAGGAATTACCGATATAGGATTGCGTTCGTTTTCAAATATGGAACCATATAAGACATTTAAGAAAATATAAGCTCATGTTGCAAATTTCTTCAATGTTCTTACATTTCCTATATGGTGAATGAAAATGAGATTGTTTCCCCAAAAATCGGGGCAGGCTGTCGGCTGAGAAAGCCTGCCCACAATTAACGATCCATCAAAGAAATCCATGTTTCCGTGGCAAAAAAAAGCAAAAAAAATCCCGATAACTTTCGCTATCGGGATTAAATTATTCAGTTAAAAAGAACTAGCCTTTTTTAGCTTTGCTTTCTTCGCCTTCTAATTGCGATTTCAATTGAGCCAATACGTCTAAATCTCCTAAAGTAGATTTCTCTACAGAATCTTTAACTTTTTTAACCGCAGTTACAGCAGCTTTAGCTTCTTTTTTCTTAGCATTTCTTTCTTCTGCTACAGCTTCAGCTTTAACCTCTTCCCAGATACGGGCGTGAGATACTACGATACGTTTTGCTTCTTTGTTAAATTCAATGATTTTGAAGTCATTGGTTTCTTCAGCTTTAACCGAAGTACCATCTTCTTTAACCATGTGTTTAGTTGGTACGAAACCTTCTACACCATATGGTAAAGCAATAACAGCACCTTTATCAGTTACTTTAACAACTGTACCCTGGTGAACCGAATCTAAAGTGAAGATCGTTTCGAAAGTATCCCAAGGGTTTTCTTCCAATTGTTTGTGACCTAAGCTTAATTTACGGTTATCAACATCAAGTTCTAAAACAACTACATCTAATACATCACCAACTTTAGTGAATTCGTTAGGGTGGTTTACTTTTTTAGACCAAGATAAATCAGAGATGTGGATTAATCCATCGATACCTTCTTCAATTTCAACGAAAACGCCGAAGTTAGTCATGTTTTTAACAGTTGCTTTGTGCTTGCTTCCAACAGGGAATTTAGCAGCAACTTCTTGCCATGGATCGTTAGATAATTGTTTAATACCTAAGCTCATTTTGCGCTCGTCTCTGTCTAAAGTTAAAACTTCAGCTTCGATCTCATCACCAACTTTTAAGAATTCCTGTGGATTTCTTAGGTTTTGTGACCAGCTCATTTCAGAAACGTGGATTAAACCTTCAACACCAGGGATGATTTCTAAGAAAGCACCGTAATCTGCAACGGTTACGATTTTTCCTTTTACTTTAGAACCAACCTGAATGTCGGTGCTTAAGTTCTCCCAAGGGTGTGGCGTTAATTGTTTTAAGCCTAAAGCGATACGTTTTTTCTCATCATCGAAATCTAAAACAACCACGTTGATTTTTTCATCTAATGATAATACTTCTTTCGGATGCTCTATGCGGCCCCAAGAAATATCTGTAATGTGAAGTAAACCATCAACACCACCTAAATCGATGAACACACCGAAATCAGTAATGTTTTTAACAGTACCTTCCAATACCTGACCTTTTTCTAATTTAGAAACGATCTCTACTTTTTGGCTTTCTAAATCGTCTTCAATTAACACTTTATGAGAAACTACAACGTTTTTAAACTCATGGTTAATTTTAACAACTTTAAATTCCATTGTTTTACCCACGTACACATCGTAATCGCGGATAGGTTTAATATCAATTTGAGATCCTGGTAAGAAAGCTTCAACGCCCATGATATCAACAATTAAACCACCTTTAGTACGGCTCTTAACGAAACCGTTGATGATTCTATCATTTTCAAGAGCCTCGTTAATCGCTTCCCATGATCTTTGGGTTTTTGCTCTTTTGCGGGAAAGGATCAATTGACCGTTAGCATCTTCTGGTGCTTCAACGAAAACGTCAACTGAATCGCCGATTTTTAGATCGGGTGTATCACGGAATTCTGAAGTAGAAACTAAACCGTCTGATTTGAAACCTACGTTTAATACTACATCTTTGTTGTTGATTGAAACAACAATACCGCTGATGATCTCACCTTTAGTGATCTGGTTGAATGTTCCGGCATACATATCTTCAAACTTTTTACGGTCTGCATCATTGTAATTACCGAAAACTTTTTCATCTGCATCCCAGTCGAAATCTTCGGTTGGTGTTGCTAATGATGATTTGATCGATTCGATCGAAACTGAATCAGCTTCTGATTCAATCGTTTCTTTTTCAGTAAGGCGTCCGCCTTCTCCCTGAAGTTCAGCTGTTTTTGCTGCTAATTCTTTTTCTGCTACTTGTTTTTTAGCCATTAATTAATTATCTCCTTTTTTCCCTATTTAGGGACTGCAAAGGTAAAAATATTTTAATTAATAGAAAAGATTTTTTTAATAAATGTTGCTGATTTTTAGCGTTTTATAATTCCCCTCCCATGGAGGGCCTGCTCCGATTCCTTCGGAGGGTGCCTGAAAGGAGGGGTGGTTATTTGATTTTGCCTGTTATGCTTTTAGAATGTGAAAGCATAATATAATGATTTTTAATCTAATGATTTGAAAATGAGCGTGCAGTATTTCTTCTTAAACAGCAGCCCCGCTATCGCTTATAGTCCTCTCCCGATGAAAAAATCGGGATGCGGGCTATTCCGCTCTATCGGGTTTAGAAACAAAGGATTGTGTAAAAAAACACCAAACGTTCCTTAGGAACGTTACGCAAATAACAAAATGTTATTTGCTACCTAGGAGGCGTCCCGATGGGACGTGCTAGGTTGAAGTTTATCACAATTGTTTATAATTTGTTTGAATGGAAGGCTAGATTTAAAATTCACTGCATTCGTTTATCATTCGTCCCATCGGGACGGATCACGGGTAGAAAAAAATGACAATTTTTTTTCGTTCCATAGGAACGTTTGGTGATTCTTGGATTATTTTTTCGTAAACGTTCCCCTCGTAAAGCCTTCGCCAATTAAGGTATGGTCATCTCTGATCAGCAACATAATGGTATTTTGCTGATCATACAATTTAATCATATCGCCATCAATTACATACTTAGAGGTAAAAATCGAATCTTTATAGGCATCGGCAACCGTTACCGAATCTTTCGATTTAAAATTGAAGGTTTTGTATTGTATGTCTTCAGTGCTTGCAAAAGTGCCCGAAACTATTTTTTCCTGTATAAAGGTAATGTAACAGAAATAACCGATCACGAGGATTACAATAACCGCAAAACCAATTAAAAATTTATTTCCACTCGCATATTTGATCGAAAAATATAATATGGTAATCAGTATTAAGGCAACAACAGCAAAAAAGATAATGTTGGTATAACTCCTGGTTTCTAAAGGCACCGATGCAGCAACTGTTGCTTTATCTACAGGTTTATTTACTGGGGAAATCCTGACTAAAAACTCTTTACTTACCCAACCTTCGCCATTGGTTACTTTAATTTTATAGAAGCTTGTATTTGATGAATCGATAACAGCAACATTTTCATTTTTAGGCAAGTGTCCAACTATTTTGCTATTCGGATCTGCTTTTTCCCTCACCCTTAAGTCGTCGGTTGTGGTACGGTACATATCATTGCTTGTAGCTGCCGGCGTTGTGGTTGGCTGTGCCGTGTTTGGTTGTGTAGTGGCTGGTTTAGTTGCCGGAGCAATTTTTTCCAGGAAATCTTTACTGGCCCAACCTTCGCCGTTTTTTAATTTTACTTTATAAAATTTAGCATCACTAGCATCTAATACAGCTACATTTTCATTTTTCGGGATAAATCCTACGATTTTACTATTGGCATTTTTGGCTTCCCTAACACGTAATTTATCGGCGGTAACACGGTACATATCTTGCGCATTTACGCTGGTAGAAAAGATAATGAAGGCAAAAAAGAGGAATAAGATTCTAGTCATGTTGTTATTTTTGGTAGATGCTTTAACAGAGCGTTAACTGCATAAAAGGCATCAAATTAAGATGCATAACGAGCCATTATTATGCCAAAAATAGAAATTCTTTTAGTAATGGTTCCAGAAGATTGGAAAAGATTTCTTCACAAATTTTATCCGATACCAGATCAGGTACTAAAAAGGACTGATTATTATTTCCTTTTAATCACATAAAGTCCGTTTCCGCCACGGTCGCCAATGTTTGTTCCGTAAGAAAGGATAATAAAAGCAACATCCGATTTATTTTCAAATGCTTTTGGTACCTGGTATAAATCGAGGTTAATTTGTGGCTCAGCAAATCCAACATCTTTAACCGCAATTTCTTTAAACCTGATCAGTTGATTTTTATGTTTCAATGTTAAATAAGCATCGCCACCCCAGGTTTGAGGCAGTCCGGTATATGGCGCCCGGCCCTGCAGGTTTTCCTTTTTGAAATATTTTAAGTTGACGGGGTTTTTAGAATCTTTCCAGTTATAAGACTGGTTTTCGATATCGCTACGGTTTTTATAACTCAGCAATGGATATTTTCCGGTAATACTGCTTTTTAAAGCAATAAATCTGTTTCCCTTAAGCGGATACCCCTTAAAATCAAGCTCATTTTCCGAACCCACATCCTGAAAAATCCGCTCATCATCTTTAAGGCTATTCATGGCCAGCCAGCCTTTCTCCGTTTTAAAATAAAAAGTTAAAGAATGCCAGTCTTTTGATGGTTTATAAGTTACTGCCGATGCATTTTTGTAATGGGTTTCAAAAATTTCCGCCCAGGCCTTTTCGTCCATTTTAAAATCATGGTTCAAAAAATCAACAAAAGGTTGTCTGTTTTTATTGCCTGATGTACACCAATCGATAAAATAATCTTCGCCAAAAACAACACCTTCGTTATGAAAAGTGTGGATGGCGCTGGTATCATTAACCAGTGAATCTGTCGAATTTCCCTTTGCATCGAGTTTATGGTACACTTCAAAAGCCTGGTTTACATGTGCTGTGGTAACAATAAAACCACCTGTTTTGGTGTCGTAATCTATATTTGCCGGATCGTAGAAAAGATAATCCACCTCAAAATTTTCCGATTGGGCGCCCTCATTTAAATAGGGGTAATGTTTAAGCCGGCTTGGGAATGATAGATTAGACAGCGCTATATGAATAGCCGTAAACTTCGCCAGGTAGATAACGAGCAGAACAAGGAGTATGGCTATTGTAATCAAAATATTTTTTCTGGTCATTTAATTTAGTTAAGACTACCAGCTTCCGCCCGTACCACCTCCGCTGCTGCTGCCACCACCCCAGCTACTGCCTGATGAAGATGAAGAGCTGCTGCTACTGCCCGAAGAAGAGGATGATGAACCGGATTCGACCAGCATGGCCAGTGTAATCCATTTTATAAATTCTGTTTTTTTTGCAAAAACTACATTCATTTATCAGCTTCGCTTGTCCATCGTGGCTATAAGTAGCCTCGCGTGTGGTAACACGTTTATTCAATTTATATGTTCTGAAATAGCATGCAGGGCATTCGGTATAGCTGTTGTAGGCTTCGGCTGGCCAAGGCTTAATCAGGTGCTCTTTATGATCGGTACTCTCCCAGATGTCGTAATCGTAAGCTTTTACCATCTCTTCTTTACGCTGGCCCCTGGTTAAAAAAGGTTCGCCTTCAATATTGATGTCCCTGTCTACACGCATCATTTCTTTACCCTTACTATCCAGCGCTGGCTTAAAGCGGCTGATGTTTTTAACCTTTTTAAATAAATAGATTATGATGGTGATTAGAACCAGCGGAGAAAAGATGATCAGCCAGAAATTCTTTTTGTTAAAATTACTTACGGAATTAAAGAAGTTTTTATCGTCATTGTGCATTTTTCGCAATGCCGAAATGTGGAAAAGGTACCTGCCGAATAGTGCAAGCGCCAACACAACATATAAAATAACCGGTACATGTTTTAAGCTTATTTTTTCAATTAGCTGGAAGCCACCAAAAAAGAAGAAGATAAAGCATGTTACAAAGGTGATCATCATCGCCAATGCACAACCTTTACCAATTTTATCATATTTATTATTATCTGCCTTTGATGTTTTGATCGTGTTTTTAGCCTGCCGGTTTACAATTTTAAATACTCCCCAGAAAAGCAGGCAGATTACCCCGGTTGGCAGCCAGAAATTTTCTAAATGATTACTGCTATCGTGCTGGGTGAAAAACTGGTTGAGCTCCGATTTATTCTCAGGTTTTAAAATCACCTCGCCAATGGCATTTATGGCATTGGTAATACCAGTTGCAAAATCATTTTCTCTGAAAGCCGGTAAAAGCTGTTGTTCGGCAATGTGCTTTAGCTTTACATCGGGTAAAACACCTTCAGCGCCTGTACCTGTAATAAAGCGGTATTTGCGGCGCTCCTTCGAAATAAATAATAGCAGGCCATTATTACTGGTTTTAGAACCTATTCCCCAGGTGTTAAACAATTCATAAGCAAAATCGAAGTCTTCCTTGTCATGGTCGAAATCGTTAACCACCACCACTGCCACCTGCACATTGGTTTTTCTTTCGAAATCTGCAATGGTACTGTTAAGGTGCGAAACCGCGTCGATTCCTAAAATGCCATCAGGATCACTAACATAACCTCCGCCATTGTTTTTCGGATCTGGGATATCTTTTACCTGATAGGCTTTTTGTGCAAATGCAATATTGGCAATAAATAGAAAAAATAATAAAGCAAAGCGTTTAAACAGCGGGATGTGGAGCATTATATAAATTTAAGTGTAAGGCTTTTACATCATCATTTAACAAATGAGTGCCGATATAGTTTACTCTTTTAATATTTTGGCGAGTACTTTATCCAATTTTGCTTTGTCTTTCATATAAGCTTCTAAATCATACAGTTGCACCGTTTTAAATTCTATCGGGTGACTTTCGCTTTGCAAAGAAATATAACCAGATTTTAGCGGTTTGCCGTCTATTTTAACTTTCGGATCAAAGTTGGAAACGTTGCCGCCACCAATTTGAGGTTTGGTATATTCCAGAACAACCTCGCCTTCAATGATGTGTTTTACAACCGAATCGCCCAGCACTAAAAACTCTGCTGTTACCCATTGGTCGCCTGCATAGGTCTTAGATTTAGAATCCAGGCAGTGTGGGGTAAATAATTTACCATTATAATTAATTAAGGTTCCCGGGGTACAAACATTACTGGTATGGCGCTCGTGTTCGCCATCGCCACCCAAAATTTGTCCTTCAATAGAGATGGGAAAATCCTGGTTTTTTAACATCGTGGCCGGATCCTGGCAGTGCAGCATGGCGCCGCTGTTCCGGGTTGCCCAGCCTTCGCCACCTTTAGCCTGCTCACCAACAAAACGATAGGTTACTTTTAAAAGATAGGCTGAAAAAGGTTTTTTATAGAAAATATGTCCGTATTGCTGGTCAAATTCCTGGTAACCATCATAACTTACTTTCATTACCCCGTTTTCTACACGGAAAGTATTGGCATAATTTTCTTTATAATCGTGTTTGGCAATTTTGATGTTCCAATCTTTTAAATCTTTCCCGTTAAACAGATTGATCCAGCCTTTTTGGGCATTGGCATTTAACATAATGAGGGATAGAAATAATACGGTAAGGTAAATTGATTTTAATTTCATAGCAACATTTGGGTTAGGTGCTAAAAATATGAAATTTTTTCTGAAGTCAATGATTCAATAGGTGGGATAGTTTATGGTTGATAGCCGAGGCGATCCTAACTAAAATAAACAACTGGTTGTTCCTTCGGTATGTCACCCTGAGCGGAGTCGAAGGGTTGGTAGTTAAGTCTGGTGGCCCATAGCTCAGGTTTCAGTTCACCAGTTTAAACAATTAACCAGTTAACCCAATAAACCAATGACCAATAAACCAATGACCAATAAACGAATGACCAATAAATGAATGACCAATAAATGAATGACTAATAAATGAATGACTAATGACAAGTGAACTAATGAAACATCCGCTAATGAACCAAAAAAGGATTTACCTTCTCCAACGCAAAGTCCAGTTGTTCTTCTTGTGTCAGGTCGGTATTGTCTAAAATAATGGCATCATCGGCCCTCACCAGCGGACTTTCTTTTCTGGTAGTATCAGCATAATCACGGTGTGCCAGATTTTCGAAAACCTCTTCCAGTGTCGTTTCGTTGTTACCTTTACTTTCCAGTTCCTTAAACCTGCGTTCGGCCCTGATTTTTGGATCAGCCGTCATAAAGAACTTTACCGGTGCATCAGGAAAAACGGTGGTACCAATATCGCGGCCATCCATCACGATGTTTTTCGATTTACCCATACGCTGCTGTTGTTTTACCATTTCATGACGCACAATTTTATGCGCCGAAACTTCGCTTACATTTTCAGAAACGGGCATCAAACGGATCTCGTCAGAAATTTCTTCACCATTAAGGGTAATGTGCGATTCGTAATCGCGGGAGTGGAAATTCAGTTCGATATGCTGTAGCGCGTCAACAACTTTAGCATCATCAGATACATCAATATTATTCCTTAAAAAATATAGCGTAACGGCACGGTACATCGCTCCGCTATCTACATAAATAAAACCTAATTTTTTAGCCAGCGCTTTCGCTAACGTACTTTTTCCGCAAGATGAATAGCCATCTATTGCTATTACCAGGTTTTTCTTCATCGTAGCGCAAAGGTAAAAAATAGAAAGAGAATGCTGAATTTTTTGAGGATATAAAGATAGATTCTAAACAAGCTCATGCTAAAACATTGATTTGCTGATTGTGTTTATAGTAAAATTAAATACACTATTATGTTGTTATCTGAAAAAATGCTGGCGGCTCTGAATAACCAGGTTAAGCTGGAAGCCGAATCATCGCAAGTATATTTGGGGATTGCCTCGTGGTTAGAAACTCAACCAGGCCTGGAAGGATATACCGAGTTTTTCTACCGCCAAAGCGACGAAGAACGTCACCACATGTTAAAGTTGATCCACTACATTAACGACCGCGACGGACATGCCATTATAACCGCCCTGGATATGCCAAAAAATACATTCGGACAGGTTATAGAGGTTTTCCAGGATTTTCTTGATAACGAATTGCTGGTATCGAAAAGCATTAACGACCTGGTAGAACTTTCGCTTAACGAAAAAGATTACCTCACCTTTAAATTTTTGCAATGGTATTTAGATGAACAACTGGAAGAAGAAAAAATGGCAAAAACCATGTTGGAAAAACTACAGTTGGTGGGCAGCGACAGGGGCGGAATTTACCAGTTGGATAAAGATATTGTGGGTTTACGCACTAAGGTAAGCGAAACCAAAGAAGGAGAATAAGCTATTTTTATTCGCAAATTCTTACTTTTGCAGCATGTTGCCTGCAAGAGAAGAAATTTTACGGTCTGTTACTTTCAAAACTTCCAGAAGTGGGGGTAAAGGTGGACAAAATGTAAATAAAGTTTCGAGTAAGGTAGAGCTTATTTTCAGTATTGATGCTTTTGAACATTTTAGTGAGGAAGAAAAAGCACTTTTGAAAGAAAAACTTCAGCGTCGTTTAGATGCTGAAGGACTTTTGCACATCGTGTCGCAGGAAGATAGAAGTCAGCTGCTTAACAAAGAGAAAACCATTGTAAAACTGATCGATTTGTTAAAACGATCGCTTATTGTACAAAAAAAAAGAAAACCGACTAAAATTCCCAAAGCGGTTATCGAAAAAAGATTAAAAAATAAAGCCTCTACCTCCGAAAAGAAGAAAAACAGGAAAATGACTGAATTTTAATGGCTTAAACATAATTTTCTACTATTTATTTAGTTGTTCTCTTAAGTGTTTTGAGAAAGCTTATCAAAGTTTAAAATTTGTGCGTGTCAATGGCATAAAAATTGACGGTGCTGGCACACACACAAATAATTAAACCAAATGAAAAAAACTATTTTAGCGCTGGCCCTTATGGCCACACTTGCTGCCTGCAAGAAAAACTCAGAAGAAATTCCAAATCCGGTTCCCGAAGAAAAATTATCGCCTGATATTGCTTTTACTGTTAAAGGAGCCACACAAGAAACACAGCCTTTATACCGGCCATCCGTAAAATATAGTTTTTTAGGCAATGGATATGATGTTACGGATAAATTCGATGATGCTGTTTCTGTAAGAGCTGGTGTAGTTGACATTCCTGCTTATGATGCCAGCGGTAAATACAGGGTTAACCTAGCGGGGGGAACTCAAAGTTCGTGGACCACCACTCAGGCTGAAAGTGCGGTAGATCTGGCAACAAAACTTTCTAATTCATACGATGCAACCAAGGGCTTAAAGCTTTTTGGAAACACGATCGATAAATTTCCGGGCACTGATATTACGGATAAAAAATATGTCTACGGGTATTATTCTTACTATATGATATGGAAGAGATATAATTTTGATGAACAATTGCGTGTGAATAATTATTTAACAGCTGATTTTAAAAGGGATATTACTTTATTAAGCACGCAGGAACTTATTAATAAATATGGAACACATGTACTGGCGGAAATAAAAATAGGCTCTAAATTCGATGTTGTTTATCAGGCAGAAGCGCCTCAGAATGGAAGAAGGGGGAATATTATTATGGAAGGATTGCGTTATACACTAAAAAGAACATTTGGTTTGCCTACCGGCTACCTGGATGAGCCTAACCTCCGCGATTTAAATGATAATACTTCAGCTCAGATTTATTACAGTTCAACCGGTGGCGATATCAGTAAACTAAAAACCGAAACGATAAATAACAGGTTAATTTTGAACATTAACAATTGGGTAGCTTCCACAACTGAAGATAAAGCGACTTTTATAGGCGCTACCGATGATGGTTTGATTCCGCTATATAACTTTATTGATGATGCAGTTAAAAAAGCTGAAGTGAAAGCTTACCTCGATCAGTATTATGCGTCAAAAACAGTAAAACTTAAAAATTAGTAAAAATAAAGGGGCGATTTAATCGCCCTTTTTGTATAATTTCTACTTCTCAAATTCAAAATAGAATTTAAGGCCTGATCTCAATTTTGGTTCCGATTTTTACAGCAGTAAACAATTCATCTATTTCTGTATTGGTTAAAGCCATACAGCCGTTGGTCCAGTCGAAAAGCCTTTGAAATTTACCAATAAAACCTATATGGTTTCTGATTCCATGTATTTTGTCGCCACCCGGATCCTTGCCTAGTAATTTGGCCGTGGCTATATCTTTTGCATTCGGATAAGATACCCCCAGGTTTTTGTGATAGCCACTGTTCGGATTTTTAGCATTAATGGTATAAATACCTTCAGGCGTTTTTTCGTCGCCTTCAAATACTTTATGTCCGGTAGGATGGTCGCCTAAAGAAATCTCATACGTTTTGATTAGTTTTTGCTTTGAATAAGCCAGCAACTTCCGGTTGGATTTTTTTACAACGATATAATCAATTTCGGTATTACCAGGAAGTTTTTTTTCAGGATACAGATTGTAAATAGCTGCAGCAGCAATAACGAGTAAAATGGCAAAAACAATTACTTTTTTCATACAGTAAATTTATTTTTTTCATTTTCAATAAACCTTTACCAGTTTACAGTTGGCAGTTTTCGGTTTTCAGTTAATGCCTCAATTAACCGATTAAACAGTTAACCAATTAACCTTTACCAGTTCACAGTTGGCAGTTACCAGTTAATTCCTCAATTAACCGATTAACCAATTTAAACAGTTAACCAATTAACTCTTCCCAAACCTATAATACAAGCTCAAACCACCGTAATTCTGTGCTTTGGCAACACTTTTTACCTCTTTTGTTTTAAAAATCACGTTAAAATCAGCAGTAAATCTTCTCGAACTATAATTTACACCAAATTGTTGCTCAAAAACAATAGGTTTTACCCCAAACGTAACCGGACTATTGTTGTTAAACAAACTTCCCTGTATCGTAGCATCATAAGCCACAAAATTAAGCTGCGGTTTTACATAAAAGAAAAATTCCGAATTGTTCAGGCTTTTAGTTTTCGAATTCCCGATTACTGCATTATGGTAAGCACTGTTAAACAATTGATTTAATTTGCCAATCCTAATAAGTGCAGACGCACCCAAACCAGAAAAAGTGGTACCTAAATTGGCATAACCCTGTCCGCTGATATCAAAAACAGGATCTTCGGGCCTGAAAAGTAATTTGCTATAATTTGCGGCGAAATTTACAGCTAGTTCGTTTTTAATCTGATAGTCCCAGCCTGCCGGAGTGTAGAAACCAACGGTTTTATGGAGAAAACGCTGCGCATCCTGGGCAAGCGAGTTAGGGCCAACCGTACCTACCTCTACACTGGTTTTTAACACACTTTCGTTTTTATAGAAAACCGAATAGGCGCCACCAGCATATAAATATCCCGCAAAAGGCCTGTCCTGGTCTTCTTTGTTGGGTACCTGCCCCCAGTAAGGCGTGTACATTTTCTGTCCGGCAGAAATTTCGAAAGTCTTTTTTTCTATTTTATCAGAAAGCTTTTCGGTATTTAGTGCCCTGCGATAATAAATAAATAAGCCGTTGGTGTAGTAACGGTCGTTTAAAGTAGCCAGATAAGCATCGTTTTCAGTTTTAAAACCAAATTCGTTTTTAAAAGATTGAGCAAAACCGGTTGAAACAACCAGACAAAAAACTATAGTGGATAAAATTGATTTCATAAAAAAAGTCCCGATGATTACCGGGACTATAAAAGTATTTATTGTAATTGGATTTTTGACTGTTAATCAAAAAGATTTACCAATTAGTTTACAATCGGAGCAATTTTAATGCTCAAATCCAACGGTTTTTTAACCTTGTTTTTAGTTAAAGCCAGTTCAATTACCTCGCTCATTTCGGTTACATAGTGGAATGTTAAATCTTTGATGTAACTTTCTTTGATCTCTAAAATATCTTTACGGTTGCTTTTGCAAAGGATAATTTCTTTGATATTTGCCCTTTTTGCCGCAAGTATTTTTTCTTTGATACCACCCACCGGAAGCACTTTTCCACGCAGGGTAATCTCACCTGTCATGGCTAAATGTTGCTTTACTTTACGCTGTGTAAATGCCGAAGTTAAAGCCGTTAGCATGGTTACACCTGCCGACGGGCCATCTTTTGGCGTAGCACCTGCCGGAACGTGAACGTGAACATCCCAGTTATCAAATAAAGTATAATCGATGCCGAATTCTGCAGCATGGGCACGTAAATAAGCCAGAGCAATTACTGCTGATTCTTTCATTACATCGCCCAGGTTACCAGTTAAGGTCAGTTTTCCTTTACCAGGACTTAAGCTCGACTCGATGAATAAAATATCGCCACCCACACTTGTCCAGGCTAAACCCGTTACCACACCGGCAACTTCATTGCCTTCGTACAAATCTTTATCGAAAATCGGTGCACCTAAAATACGCTCAACATCATCATTGGTTAGGTTAGCTTCATAGGTTTCTTCCATGGCAATTTTTGTGGCTACACCACGCACCAGCGAACCTATTTTTTTCTCTAAACCACGAACACCCGATTCTCTTGTATAATCTTCGATCACTTTCTCAATCAACGCAGGTTTGAGGTTGATGTCCTTCGTCTGCAAACCATGATTTTCTTTCTGTTTTGGCAGCAGGTATTTTTTGGCAATCTCTATTTTTTCTTCAATGGTATATCCGTTTACTTCAATAATTTCCATACGATCTAACAAAGCAGGTTGTATGGTACTTAAAGAATTTGCGGTGGCTATAAACAGGATATTCGATAAATCGTAATCCACCTCTACATAATGATCGTAAAAAGCATTATTCTGTTCAGGATCCAAAACCTCGAGCAAAGCTGATGACGGATCGCCACGATGATCGGTACCTACTTTATCAATCTCATCTAAAACGAAAACAGGGTTATCTGCGCCAGCTTTTTTGATGGAAGAAATAATGCGGCCTGGCATTGCACCAATATAGGTTTTACGGTGACCACGGATTTCGGCTTCATCGCGGATACCACCCAAAGCCATCCGCACATATTTACGGCCTAAAGCTTTGGCAATTGATTTACCCAAAGAGGTTTTACCCACTCCCGGAGGGCCAACCAGGCATAAAATCGGCGCTTTCATATTACGCTTTAGTTTAAGAACGGCCAGGTACTCGATAATACGCTGCTTTACTTTTTCTAAACCAAAGTGATCCTTATCTAAGATGCGCTGTGCTCTTTTCAGGTCGAAATTATCCTTTGTAAACTCACTCCAGGGTAAATCAAGAAGCAGTTCAAGGTAATTTAACTGTACCGAATAATCGGGAGCAGCAGGATTCATCCTGCCTAATTTATCTAATTCCTTGTCAAAATGGTCGGCAACGGTCTGTGCCCATTTTTTCTTTTTGGCTTTTTCCTGTAAAGCATCAAACTCTAAATCGGCCGAATTACCGCCCAGCTCTTCCTGGATGGTTTTTAACTGCTGATTTAAGAAATAATCACGTTGTTGCTTATCCAGATCGGTACGCACTTTAGACTGGATCTGGTTTCTCAGTTCCAGCATCTGCAGTTCTACCATTAAAAGCTCCATTACCTTTTGTGCCCTTTCCTGCAATTTATCCATTTCGAGGATTTTTTGCTTATCGGCCATTTCGGCATTCATGTTTGACGAAATAAAATTGATCAAAAATGAATTGCTCTCTATATTTTTAAGCGCGATGCTGGCCTCGCTCGGGATATTCGGAGAAAGCTGGATAATCTGTGCAGACATCTCGCGGATAGAGGCGATCAATGTTTTGAACTCTTTATCTGCCTTATGTTTCTGCTCTTCAAACTTTTTAACAACGGCTTTAATATAAGGCTCGTTCTGTACTTCTTCTATCAGGCTGAAACGTTGTTTACCCTGTATAATTACAGTGGTATTTCCGTCAGGCATCTGCAACAGTTTAATAATGTTTGCAACGGTACCAACGGTGTTAAGTTGCTCAAAGGTAGGGTCTTCTATCGAAACATCCTTTTGAGATACCACTCCGATAATTTTATTTCCCTTATAGGCTTCCTTAATTAATTTAATTGATTTATCCCGGCCAACTGTAATGGGAATCACTACGCCCGGAAATAAAACGGTGTTTCGCAAAGGCAATATGGCCAATGTATCAGGGGTTTCCTCATTGTTCATTTCCTCTTCGTCCTGCTGAGACATTAAAGGGAAAAACTCGGTATCTTCGTTGATGATTGGCATTGCTGACTGGAAATCAAATATATCTTGTTTACTCATTATCACATTTTCCGCTAACGACAAACTGGCAGTTTAATCGTATTCACTTTGTTTAATTTTTGTATTAAGTTAATAAATTCAACTCTTGTGCCAAAGTGAAAATAGTATTAATCTTATGTTAAAAAGGCAGAGTAACATAAATATTTCCATCAATATCATATAAAGCGGATTTTAGCGTTAAAGCTAATGTTTGGCGCATTTGGTTTTGAATGAAAGAAAATTAAAACTTTTAAATTATCAGAATAGAATTATATTGCGAAAAAATTCTCCTATAATTTAATAGGCGTTTGATTTGTTAAACTTATTACTCATACATGAACTATTTTAAAAAGGCGATTTTAGGACTTATTATTTTTTCATCTACCGCTAGTTTTGCACAGAGCAATTACGAAAGGAGTATGCAGGCAATGATGAAAGGGGACTATAAAACCGCTGCTGCGCAACTGGAAAAAGCCGATCTTAAAACTCCTGATAATGCACAGGTTTTACAGATGCTTGGATATTCATATTTTCAGAACCGCGAATATGAGAAATGTATTGCCACTTACAGCCGTTTATTAACCGTTAAACCAACAGAGGTTTCGGCTTATTATTACCGTGGAATTGCCCGGTTAAAAATTGCCAACGATCCTAAAGAATCGTTAAATACCATGCGCGAAAACTTTTATCTGGCATCTCTCAAAGATTTTACAAAAGCCATAGAGATTAATGGCGATGAAGATGCACAGATGTTTCAGAACCGTGGCTTAGCTTACAAGGATTATGCAATTTTTAAATCGTTTAAAGCCAAGAAAAAAGAAGAGAAAACAGCTTGCGTGGCATTATTCAATAATTCAATTGCCGATTTCCAAAAAGTATTGACTTTGCAGCCGTTAAGGAAAGATATTATTGATTGGGTTACTTATGATAAAGCGCAGATTGCGAGCTTGAAATAATAACCGGCCAACAAAAGAAAAAGGGATCTGAACATATTCAAATCCCTTTTTTTATTTCAATTTTCCAATAATTGAATATTTCTTTTCATTTAAAAACCTTATTTTCTGCTGTTTTTTGATGGCATACAAACTATCAGGATAATATGTTAAAGTATCCTGAGATTGATATAAAATGTTTTTATTATCAATAATGATCTCCACCTTTTCCACTTGCTGATTTTTCTCTGTTACAGAAATTTTCTTGATCGGAATTTTTTTACTGTCAGAGGTGTAAACATTAATTCCGTTCTGTTTAACCGTTTTAAAACTTCCCTTCCATGAAGTTTTATTGATGTCAGCATTAACAAAGATGGCCAATTCTTTAGTCCAGTCGTTAATTTTTGATTTTTTGTTTTCTGAAGTTCCGTTTATGCTTACAGTTTTGTCCACATCAGGGTTTAACTGCTGCATGCGCGAAATTTCTTTCCCGAAATAGCCTTTTATGTCAAAATATGTCAGATCAGTATTTGCTTCAGCTTCTTTTCGCTGATTACAGGAAAACAAGGCTAAAGCAAATACCAGGATATACAGTTTTTTAGTCATTATACTAAAACGTTTCCTGTCATTTCTGCTGGAATGGCGACACCTAATATTTTTAAAACAGTAGGGGCAATGTCGCCCAATTTACCATCAGCAATGGTTTTGTAATCGTTATCAATTAAAATACAAGGAACCAGGTTAGTGGTGTGCGCAGTATTGGCAGAACCATCACCATTTACCATAAACTCTGAGTTTCCGTGATCGGCCAGAAGAATAAACGAATAACCGTGTTCTAAACCTTTTTTTACCACTTCTTCAGCGCATTTATCAGCAGTTTCAACAGCTTTAATTACCGCTTCAAAAACACCGGTATGGCCTACCATATCCGGATTGGCAAAGTTTAAACAGATAAAATCGGCCCAGCCGGTTTCCATTTCTTTGGTAATGGCTTCGGTAATGCCAGCAGCACTCATTTCAGGCTGAAGATCGTAAGTAGCTACTTTTGGCGAAGGGATTAAAAGACGTTTCTCGTTAGTAAATTCGGTTTCCCTACCGCCAGAGAAGAAGAAAGTCACATGCGGGTATTTTTCAGTTTCGGCAATGCGGATCTGGTTTTTATTATTATTGGCCAGCACTTCACCAATGGTTTGGGTTAAATCATCTTTAGTAAAGATTACATTTACCTTTTCAAAACTCTCATCATAAGTAGTCATGGTAACGTAGTACAAAGGCAGTTTATGCATTTGCTGCTCGGGGAAATCTTTCTGTGTTAGGGCAGTGGTAATTTCACGGCCTCTATCAGTACGGAAATTGAAACAGATTACCACGTCATCATTCTGGATGGTAGCAACGGGAGCGCCATTATCCTGTGTTAATACAACCGGTTTTAAAAATTCATCAGTTATACCTTCAGCATATGACTTTTTGATCGCAGCCAAAGCATCCTGGGTTTTTTCGCCAACACCATTTACCATCACATCATAAGCTTGCTTTACGCGCTCCCAACGGTTATCGCGGTCCATTGCATAGTAACGGCCAACCATGGTCGCTAATTTTGCACTGGTATTTTGAATATGATTTTGAAGATCGGTAATAAAGCCTAATCCCGAATTTGGATCGGTATCTCGGCCATCTAAAAATGCGTGCACATAAGTATTGGGTACGTTTGCTTCGTTAGCTGCATCGCATAAAGCTTTTAAATGCTCGATGTGGGCATGCACACCACCGTTTGAAACCAGCCCTATAAAATGGACAGCTTTATTGTTTTGTTTAGCATAATCGAATGCGCTCAGCAAAATGGGGTTATGGTGTAATTCTCTGTCGGTAATCGATTTATTGATTCTTCCAAGTTCCTGGTAAACCACACGGCCGGCACCTAAGTTCATATGTCCAACTTCTGAGTTTCCCATTTGTCCTGCTGGCAAACCTACTGCCTCACCAGACGCTTCAAGCTTAGAATTTGGGTATTTTTGTAATAACGAATCGAAAAAAGGAGTGTTGGCAGCATAAGCAGCATCAGAATTGTCTTGTTTTCCGTAGCCCCAACCATCAAGGATTATCAGCGCGAGTTTTTTATCGTTTACCATCTTTATTGTAAAATTTATTGATACCTGTTAAAACATTTTCATGCATAACATGTTTTAGTGTTTTGTTTATATGGCAAATATAACTTTATTGATGCTTATACAAATTAAGAAATCCTTTTTTTGATATGCTAATGGCATAATTTTAGCTGTAGGGTTCTGTATAAAATACAGAAATGATCCGGAGCTTATTTTTATTCATTATTAGTTTGTCATCGTTATATAGTTCTAAAGCCTTCCAGGCTGATATTATTGATGATTTATCCTCGTATTTTAAAGCTGGCAACGCTAAAGAGATTGCCAAAAGTTTTGCGTCTACGATCGAACTGATCATAGTTGATGAAGAAGATGTCTACTCAAAAGCACAAGGTGAACAAATTTTGAGAGATTTTTTTGTGAAACATCCTCCTGTTAAAACCAGTATTTTTCATAAAATTAATACCAATCCAAATTATCGTTTCGGCGTAATTATCCTTAGCACCGCTAAAGAAACTTTTAGGGTTTCCATTACGATGAAAAAATTTAACACCAGTTTTTCGATCACTGAATTAAGAATTGAACCTGTTAAGGATTAAGCTAAATCGGAATTCGGAAAAGTTTTGCCAAATAATTCTTATTTTTGCGGCATAAAGCCTACGTTTTGGATATTCAACTTATACATCAATTTATAAAAAATGCCCTTACCGAAGATGTTGGTGATGGCGATCATACTTCACTTTCAACCATTTCTTCCGGTACACAGGGAAAAGCAAAACTCATTATCAAAGAAGAGGGTATTTTGGCCGGAATCGAATTGGCTATTGAGATTTTTAAGGAAGTTGATGCTGATCTGAAAGTTGATGTACTATTGAAGGATGGCGCTGCAGTAAAAGTGGGCGATATTGCTTTAACCGTTTCGGGAAGCACACATTCTATTTTAATTGCAGAGCGTTTGGTTTTAAACTGCATGCAACGCATGAGCGGTATTGCAACAAAAACCCATCGCATTGTTTCGCTGCTGGAATCAACTAAAACCAAAATTTTAGATACCCGCAAAACCACACCCGGACTTCGTTATTTAGAAAAATGGGCCGTGCGAATTGGTGGCGGCGTAAACCACCGCATCGGTTTATATGATATGATTCTGATTAAAGATAATCATGTAGATTATGCCGGAGGAATTGCGAATGCCATTACAGCTGCGCAAAAATACCTTGCCGATAAAAATAAAAACCTGCAGATAGAAGTCGAAGTGAGGAATTTAGAAGAGCTGAAACAGGTTTTAACCATTGGTGGTGTAGACCGGATTATGCTTGATAATTTTAGCTTTGAAAACCTGAGGGCAGCAGTTGCCTTAATCGACGGTAAATTTATCACAGAAGCTTCCGGAGGAATAACCGAAGAGAATGTTGCAGAATATGCAGCTTGTGGTGTCGATTTTATCTCAATGGGTGCGCTAACACACTCTGTAAAAAGCCTGGATATGAGTTTAAAAGCATACTAAAGTGATTTGCTATAAAATTAAAAGCTTATTTTTTGTATCATTGTAGGCTATGGTTACGGTTTATTCTCTCAGCGCACTATTAATTGCTTACCTTTTTGGATCTATACCAACAGCTGTATGGCTTGGTCAGGCCTTTTATGGGGTTGATGTAAGGGAATACGGAAGTGGTAACGCTGGCGCAACCAATACATTCAGGGTGTTGGGCAAGAAAGCCGGAATTGCCGTAATGATTATTGATATTGCAAAAGGTTATACCGCAACCAATCTGGCCTATTTAATCGGCATGTCGGTAACCGGACCACAAAATTCAGTTGTTTTTGTTAACTATCAGCTCGCACTGGGTGTAACCGCGGTAATGGGGCATTTATTCCCTGTTTTTGCCGGCTTTAGGGGAGGAAAAGGAGTGGCTACACTTTTTGGAATGGTTTTGGCAGTAAACTTTGAAGCATCTATGCTTTGCGTTCTGGTTTTCGTGGTGGTGTTGTTATTAACCAAATATGTTTCATTAAGTTCCATCTGTGCAGGCTTTACATTTCCGCTAAGTGTGGTCTTTTTGTTTCAGGTTTCCATCAAATCTGAAGTGCTTTATGGCATGGTGGTTTGTATTTTAATCCTGGTAACCCACCAAAAGAACCTCGAAAGATTGCTGAAAGGCAAAGAATCCAAAGTGTACTTGTTTAGGAAGAAAACTAATTAATTAAACAAAACACATTTCATTAAAACTTATTTATTGGCTTGCTGTTTAATCTTCGGTTTTGCTTACAGGTATTACTAATCATTTAAAATCGCATTTATGAAAAAGTTATTTTTAACAGCAAGTGTTGCTGGTATTTTATTATTTAACTCATGTTCTACCGTTCCTTTAACAGGCCGTAGTCGATTTGATTTAGTTAGTAACGATCAGGTTTTGCCAATGGCATTTCAAGCTTACAGTACTTTCCTGACAGAAAATAAATCAACCGTTTTGCCCGCTTCAAGTGCACAGGCATTAAAGGTTAAAACCATCGGCAGCAGGTTAATTACTGCTGTAAAATCTTATATGAACAGCAATAACTACGGTAATTTAATTGCCGATTACCAGTGGGAAGTTAACGTAGTACAAAACAATGAAAAAAATGCATGGTGTATGCCAGGTGGTAAAATTGTTGTTTATACGGGTATTTTGCCGGTAACACAGGATGATGCTGGCTTAGCAACGGTGATGGGCCATGAGATTGCACACGCTATTGCTGGTCACTCAGCTGAACGTATGTCGCAGGAAATGGTTGCTCAGGGTGTTGGTGCAGCTGCAGGTGTTGCTTTGTCTAAAAATCCAAAAACACAATCTATTTTTAATACTTTGTATGGCGTTGGTACCCCGGTGGCGATGTTGAAATTCAGTCGTAACCAGGAGCTGGAAGCCGATCGTTTGGGATTGATTTTTATGGCTATGGCCGGATATAATCCACAAAGTGCCACTGCTTTCTGGAACAGGATGTCGGCTGCTTCTGCCGGAGCACAAAAACCTGCTGAATTTTTAAGTACACACCCAAGCGATGCTACCCGTATTGCACAAATTCAAAAATATTTGCCCGAAGCACAACAGTATTATAAGAAATAAGTGGAAGCTTGAAAGTTAAAGGTAAAAGGTGGAAGGTTTTGCAAAGTGCAGAATATTCCACCTTTTTTTTATCATTTTCCCAAGTTACCGTCATTTCGAGCGGAGTGGAGCGCAGTCGAGAAATCTAACAAGCAGGATATACTGGATAGATCTCTCCCTAAGACTGTTCACTTAGTTATAGCTAAAATTGTTATTTTGATCAGAGTGAGACGCTACGACGAAAAAGAGATAACATAAATGAAATGATTCTTCACTGCGTTCAGAATGACAAACTATGTAATAAACAATGAACTACTGACCAATGACTAATGAACGAGTCAACTAATGACTATTGAACTAATCTCTCAAAACCTTCAAAATAGCACTGGCTTTCAGCAAACATTCCTCATATTCTGAAGCCGCATCACTTTGGTAAGTAATCGCTCCTCCAACCTGAAAAGACAGATATTTTGATTCAGTATTATATAAAATACTGCGGATAACCACGTTGAAATCGAAATCTCCATTAGGACTGATACAACCGAAAGAACCCGAATAAATGCCTCTTTTGGTTACTTCGTATTGCTCAATCAATTTCATGGCTTTAACTTTCGGTGCGCCCGTCATTGAACCCATTGGGAATGCATTTTTTATGGCATCGATAAAATGGATTTCAGGGTTTAATTCGCAACTAATGGTAGAAATCATCTGATGAACCTGAGGGAAGCTGTAGATGCCAAATAACTCATCAACCTTAACCGAACCTTTAACGGCTGATTTTGTAAGGTCGTGGCGTACTAAATCCACTATCATGACGTTTTCTGCCTGTTCTTTAATATCGTTTCTTAACCGCGATTTTATCGCTTCATCCTCTTTAGGGTTCAGACTTCTTTTTGCAGTGCCTTTTATGGGTTGAGAAATCAGTTTTGAACCGCGTTTGCATAAGAACCTTTCAGGCGTTGCCGATAAGATATATTGATTATAGATTTTAAAATAGCCAGCAAATGGGGTAGGAGAAACTGTATTGAGCAGTTCGAAAGTTTGGACAGGATCTATCTCCGCATTTTCAGCAAAAAACTCCTGGCAGAAATTAACTTCGTAGATATTGCCTCTTAAAATATGATCTCTTAACGCTTCTACTTTATCGATGTATTGATCTTTTGATAATCTTTGCGAAATCTGTAAAGTTTCCGATTCTTTCTGTTTTTGCGGTTGAAACGATTCAATTTCTTCTAAAACCGTTTCCTCTCCGAGCAATATTTCAGCTTTTCCTTCTTTAAAAGCAATTAAGAAATTCGGTACAAAAAAATATAAATCCGGAAAATTTAAGCCGTCAGGATTATTAGATTGAAGATCTTCTGTTTCGTTTTTTAAATCGTAGCTGAAAAAGCCGAAAATCCACTGTTTATGCTTGTTGTAAAAGCTTTTCAGGTGTTCGAAAGCCTTTCCTGTTTCACATTTTAATTCATGTTTAACACCGGCTGCAATGATAAAATCATAGGCTGAATAGTCATCTTTATAATTATTGGAGTCTAAGAAACAGCAAACCTCGAACTGATTGGCCCAGTGTAAAGCTTTTTGTTTAAAATCGGGTATGTTTTGCAGGGTTTTCAAGCTGCCGCAAAGGTAAAAATAGAGATGATAATTGTAAGAAATTAATTTTTATCTTTTGGAACGACTTCTTGATTTTCTCATAGCACTTTCATTAGATAAATCGTCATTTCGAGCGGAGTGCAACGCAGCCGAGAAATCTAACTAGAGATACTTCTAGATAGATCTCTCCATTTCGCTGTGCTACAGTCGAGATGACGACTTGATGGTAAATAGCGAATGACGCTTCAAACAAAAAAAGCAACCCGTCATGGGTTGCTTTCATTTATTGTTACTTGAAGAGTATTTTAATGTAATTCTAAAGTTTGTGCCCTGTCTGGTCCAACTGAAAGGAATTTAATTGGCACTTCCAGTTCTTTTTCCAAGAACGCGATGTATTCAGTTAATTTAGCTGGAATTTCATCAACAGAGGTAATTTTGGTTACATCAGTAGCCCAGCCATCAATTGCTTTTAATACTGGTTTTGGTTCGATAGAAATGATGTCATACGGCATGTAATCAATCGTTTCGCCATTATATTCGTAGTGGGTACAAGCATAAATGGTATCGAAAGTATCCAAAACGTCAGCTTTCATCATAATCAATTCGGTTACACCGTTTAACATGATGGCATATTTTAATGCAGGAAGATCAATCCAGCCACAACGACGTGCTCGACCCGTAGTTGCACCAAATTCGTGACCTAGTGAACGTAAATTTTCGCCAACTTCGTTATCTAACTCGGTAGGGAAAGGCCCCCCGCCAACACGTGTGCAATAAGCTTTGAAGATACCATAAACCGCACCAACTTTATTAGGCGCAATACCTAAACCGGTGCAAGCGCCAGCTGTTGTGGTGTTGCTCGAAGTTACAAAAGGATATGAACCAAAATCTACATCCAGTAATGTTCCCTGTGCACCTTCAGCTAAAACGGCTTTTCCTTCTTTTAAGAAGCCATTAACATAATGTTCGCTATCAACATGCGGGATGGTTTTTAAGAATTCGATCGCTTCAAAGAAAGATGCTTCTTTTTCGGCCAGTTCATATTCGAAACCTTCGTAATGAGAAAGAATTTCGGTATGTTTTTCAACTAATTTAGCATAACGCTCTTTAAAATCAGGTAGGGTCGTATCACCAACGCGTAAACCATTACGGCCGGTTTTATCCATATAAGTTGGACCAATACCTTTTAAAGTTGATCCGATTTTATTTTTACCCATGCGCGCTTCGTTAGCTGCATCCAGTAATTGGTGGGTGGGTAAAATTAAGTGTGCTTTACGGGCAATTACCAGTTTACCATCGGCAACAGGATCATGACCAGCTTTTTTTAAATTATCTAACTCTCTTTTTAGGATAATAGGGTCGATTACTACGCCATTACCGATGAGGTTCATAGTTTTTTCGTTAAAAATTCCTGAAGGGATGGTGTTTAAAACGAATTTTTTGCCATCAAACTCTAAAGTATGTCCGGCATTTGGGCCACCCTGAAAACGGGCAATAAGATCATATTTTGGACTTAGTACATCAACGATTTTTCCCTTTCCTTCATCGCCCCATTGCAGGCCGAGAAGTACATCTACTTGCGTCATTATTAATAAATTAAGCTGGTTTTATTTGAATTTTGATTTAATTTGCTTCAATTTTTGCAGCGGTTGCTGCACTTTCGTTTACTTTTCTGGCCATACTGCAATCAGAGCAGAAGCCGTAAAGATTTAACGAATGGTGTTTAACATCAAATTTTAAAAGATCACCAACCATGGTTTGGATCTGGTGGATTCGGGGATCGCAGAATTCTACCACTTTACCACATTCGATACAGATTACGTGATCGTGCTGGCGGTAACCATAAGATTTTTCGAATTGTGCCATATTTTTACCAAACTGGTGTTTGGTAACTAAATCGCATGAAACCAGTAATTCCAAGGTATTATAAACTGTAGCACGGCTTACGCGGTACTTCTGGTTTTTCATATGGATATAAAGGGTTTCTACATCAAAGTGATCGTTTCTTGAATATATTTCTTCCAATATCGCGAAACGCTCTGGTGTTTTACGTAGATTTTTGTTTTCTAAATAAGCTTCAAAAATCTTGCGAACGAGCTCATTTGTTTTTTGTTCAGACATAGTATTTAAACTCCATTCAAAGGTAGGTAAATTGTTTGATTGTTCGAGCGTTAGATTGTTGAAATGTTGTAATAAGTCGGAGGTCAGGAAGTCAGAGGTCCGGAGTTTAAATCACAAATAGCTGCGATTATTTTTAAAATAATGACTTCTTACTCCGGACTCCTGACTTTCGGACTAACTAGGCATCAAACCTGGTCACCCCGGTAACTCCTCTAACCTTTAATAAATTTTTAATCAGGTTTTCGAGATGTTCGGTATCATTTACAAAAATCATAATCGAGCCATCAAATATTCCTTCGTTGGTGTCGACCGTAATGGAACGCATATTCACCTTAAAATCTGTCGAAATTACCCTGGTAATGTTGTTAATCAAGCCTACATCATCAATACCTACAATGCGCAGGCCGGTTAAGAAAGTGAGCTCCTGTTGTTTATTCCATTTTGCTTTTACTACGCGATAACCATAATTGGCCATCAATTGCGCAGCATTCGGACAGTTTGTACGGTGTATTTTAATGCCTTCACTTACCGTAATAAAGCCAAAAACATCATCGCCCGGGATTGGGTTACAGCAGGCCGCAAGTGTATAATCAATGCGCTGCATGTCTTCACCAATGAGTAAAATATCAGATTCTCCACCTTTAATTTTATTCTTAATCCCGTCAACAGATAAATTTTCAGGGCGTTCCGGTCCACGGTTTTCTACTTCTTTTTCGCTCGTCAGGTATTCTCTGATATCTTTCAGCTCGATTTTTCCGAGGGCTACATTTACAAAAAGTTCTTGTGTAGAAGGGAGTTTAAAGAAATAACTCAGTTTTTGAATGTTATCTGTATTGTAGGTTATTTTTAACGATTTTAGTTTTCTTTCTAAAATTTCCTTGCCATTTTCGGCAATTTTGCGTTTTTCTTCTTTTAAAGATGATTTAATCTTCGATTTCGCCTTTGCAGTAACCACCACATTCAGCCAATCTTCTTTTGGTGCCTGCTTGCTCGAGGTAATAATCTCTACCTGATCGCCATTCTGCAATTTATAAGAAATCGGAACCAGTTTATGGTTCACTTTAGCGCCGATACAGGTTGCGCCCACGTCGGTATGGATCTCGAAAGCAAAATCTAAAGCTGTAGCACCCAATGGCAACTGGATCAATGCACCTTTTGGTGTGAAAATGAAAATCTCATCAGAGAAAAGGTTCATTTTAAAATCATCAAGGAAATCTAAAGCATTGGCTTCGGGATTACTCAGCATTTCGCGTACTTTCTGAATCCACTGATCCAGACCGTTGTCATTGCTCGATTCTTTATACTTCCAGTGTGCCGCGAAACCTTTTTCTGCAATTTCGTTCATGCGTTGCGTACGGATCTGTACCTCAACCCATTGGCCGCGAGGACCCATTACCGTAGTGTGCAAACTTTCGTAACCATTTCCTTTTGGAGAAGAAACCCAGTCGCGTAAACGGTCCGGATTGGGACGGTATAAATCGGTTACAATTGAATAAGCTTTCCAGCAATCAGCTTTTTCATTTTCGGGAGCCGAATCCAGGATAATCCGGATGGCAAAAAGATCATATACCTCTTCAAAAGGAATATTTTTCTTTTTCATTTTGTTCCAGATGGAATGGATTGATTTTGGCCGGCCGTAAACATCGGCAACCAAACCCTGCTCGTGAACGATTTCATCAATCGGCTCGACGAATTTTTTAATGAAAAGTGCACGTTCTGCTTTTTTCTCATTTAATTTTTTGGCGATAAATTTATAGGTATCCGGATCAAGATATTTCATGGAAAGATCTTCCAGTTCCGATTTTATCGCATATAAACCCAAACGATGGGCGAGTGGGGCGTATAAATAAATGGTTTCGGAAGCGATTTTAAGCTGCTTATGGCGCGGCATAAAATCCATCGTACGCATATTGTGCAAACGATCAGCCAGTTTAATCAAAATTACCCTAACATCATCGGCAAGGGTAAGCAGCATTTTACGGAAATTTTCTGCCTGTAAAGAGCTGTTGGTGTCAAAAACGCCCGAAATTTTGGTTAAACCATCTATAATTTTAGCAGTTTTCTTGCCAAATTCGCGTTCAATATCTTCTAAAGTGATGTCGGTATCTTCTACCACATCATGCAACAGGGCACATACAATTGAGGTTGTTCCGAGGCCAATTTCTTCTGCCGCAATCTGTGCCACGGCAATAGGGTGATAGATATATGGTTCGCCGGATTTACGGCGCATATCTTTATGGCTTTCGAGCGCCATATCGAAAGCTTTCCTGATTTCTTTTTTATCGCCCTTTTGTAAAGTAGACTTGCTTGCCCGTAGTAATGCCCTATATCTTTTTAGAATTTCCTGCTTTTCCGCCTCTAAATCAATCACTAACTCTGTTTTCATTTGTGTTTTTTGCGTAAAAATTGCGTCTTATTTCTGAATAAAACTTATATTAGTTTTGTGAAACAACTAATATATGAAATAACACCTAACTTTGTAAAAGTATAAATTTATGAAATTTAAAGGGCTCTTTTTTCTTTGTATTGTAATGATTTGTAGCATTTCGCTATGGGCACAGGAGCCTGCTGCCCCGGTGTTTCCAAAAATGGGCAAAAGTGATACGATACGAGTGGCCTCAACAAATGATAATGGTGTAATGATTCCGTGGATGCAGCTTAATGAGGTAAGCATCTATGCAGCAAGGATATGGAAATCGCCGGCGGAGCAGGCTGCTTATAACCGCTTAAGATACAATGTGTTAAAGGTTATGCCCTATGCGCTGTTTGCCAAGCGCCGGTATGAGCAATTAGAGCAGGATTTGGCCAGAACACCGGAGAAAAAAGAGCAGAAACAACTGGTTAAGCAATGTGATAAAGAAATTAAAGACATGTTTAACCGCGAAATAAAAGAATTAACAATTACTCAGGGGCAGATTTTAACGAAACTGATCGACCGTGAAGTGGGGCGCACAACTTATGAAATTGTAAAACAGACCAAAGGTGGTTTTGCAGCATTTTCTTATCAGATTGTTGCGCGTGTGGTAGGACATAATTTAAAAAGCACTTACGATCCTAATGAGGACAGGGATATCGAATCGATTATCCGCACCTCAGGATTTTATCAATAACATATAATGCAGGAACGCATTCCGAATATTTATTCATTTAAGGTTAAGAAAATTAATGGCGAAGAACAGCCATTATCAGCCTACCGCAACAAAGTTGTTTTAATTGTAAATACAGCTTCCGAATGTGGTTTTACCCCTCAGTTAAAAGAATTACAGCAACTTAAAGATGAGATTAATCATCCTGATTTTGAAATTCTCGGTTTTCCCACCAACGATTTCGGGAAGCAGGAGCCTTTAAACGGTTCGGATATTGCTTCTTTTTGTGAGATTAACCATGGCGTAAAATTCCCTGTTTTTGATAAGATTATGGTGCGTGGTGCACATGCCCATCCGCTTTATCAGTTTTTGAGCGATAAAAAGCAAAATTCAAAGTTAAGTTCGAAACCCCGTTGGAACTTCCATAAATATATTGTGAACAAAAATGGCGAACTGGTAGATTATTTCTTGCCCTTCACCAAGCCACTGAGTTCGAAAATTAAAAAGAAAATTCAGCAGTTGCTGAACCAAAATGCCCAATAGAATACAGATGAAATTAGATATTTTAGTTATAGCCGTGCACCCTGATGATGCAGAGCTTTGCTGTTCAGGTACGATTTTAAAACATATTGCCCTCGGTAAAAAAGTTGGAATTGTAGATTTAACGCGTGGCGAACTGGGTACACGTGGTACTGCAGAAACCAGAGATGAAGAAGCAGCAGATTCGGCGAAAATTTTAGGCTTACATGCCCGCGAAAATCTGGGTATGCGTGATGGTTTTTTCCAGAATGATGAGTTTCACCGTTTGGAGGTGATAAAAGTGATCAGGAAATACCAGCCAGAGATTATTTTAAGCAATGCGTTGGAAGACCGTCACCCGGATCATGGCAGGGCAGGCGACCTGGTTTACGATTCGGTATTTTTATCGGGTTTGCCAAAAATCGAAACTTCGGTGGATGGTGTAAATCAGGAAGCACACCGCCCGAGGTTGCTGTTGCAGTACATACAGGATAGGTATTTAAAGCCTGATATTATTGTGGACATCACCGAACATATCGATAAGAAAATAGAGTCCATTAAGGCTTTTAAAACACAATTCTACAATCCTGATGTAGAAGGATTACAAACTTATATTTCTTCGCCGGAATTTTTTGAAAGTATGATTGGCCGTGCGAGGGAATTTGGTAAAAGCATCGGTGCTACTTTCGGAGAAGGTTTTACTTCGAGGAAATTGTTAGGTGTAGATAATTTATTTGATTTGAGGTAGCCAGTTACCTATCCGTCTTTTTCTCCCGTAATGGGAAAAATAAAAAAGGCAAGCCTGTACGGTTTGCCTTTTTCGTTTAAAACAGATGCTTATTTATTGGCGTCGAGATTACCTTTAATTTCACCAGCTTTGAAAGCAGCCTGAGTTTTAAGGTCATCAACCTTATCTGCAGCTTTATCTGCCAAATCGCTGGCTTTATCTTTCAGGTTTTCGCCCGTAGCTTCTGCATTTCCCTTGGCTTCGCCTGCAGCAAATGCGCCTTTTGTTTTTAACTCATCGTACTTGTCTTCAGCTTTGTCTTTTAACTCTTCGGCTTTATCTTTTACATTTTCCCATGTATCCTCCGCCTTGTCCTTAACGTCTTCCCAGGCATCTTCTGCTTTATCTTTTAGTTCGTTAAGTTTGTTTTTTGCTTTATCGAAGAAACTCTCTTCTTGGCCCTGATTTTGATTTTCTATACTCATGGTTAGTTAAATTTTTCAGGTTAACAATCCGAATCAGGTATAGTTTTTAAATTTTTAGTGGTGGCCTGCTAATGTCAAAATTTTTATCACAAAACAACAAAAACACCCTTCATTTGTTATTCTCAAAACGAATAATAATGGCGAATATATTCTCATCTCTCAAAAATGCATACAATCTTTTTAAACATGTAGATTTCGATAAGCTAGAAGCTTTATCGAAAAAAGTCGATTTACCCAAAATGGTCGAAACGATATCAAACCTGGATGATAAACAGATCCAGGGCATGATGAAAATGATGGGAGGATCGCATAAAAAGAGAGAATTACCCCCGATTGAAGGCGATTTCTATCATTTAGGTGATGAAGCGTTAAAAGATGAAGACCGCGAATTACAGCTAAAAGTTCGTGCTTTTTTAGAGAAAGAAGTAAAACCCATTGTAAATCATTATTGGAACAAAGCTGAATTTCCTTTCGAAATTATACCAAAACTGGCCGAACTCAATATCTGTGGCTTAACCTATAAAGGTTATGGCTGTCCGGGTAAATCAAATTTAATGGAAGGTATTTTAGCTATGGAAATGGCGCGGATTGATACCTCAATTTCTACCTTTTTTGGGGTGCAGAGCGGTTTGGCCATGGGATCGATTTATTTGTGTGGATCGGAAGAACAAAAACAGCAATGGCTGCCGCTGATGCAGCAATTTAAGATTATAGGTGCCTTTGGCTTAACTGAGCCCGAAGTGGGGTCTGCAGCAGCGGGAGGCTTAACCACCACCTGTAAAAAAGTTGATGGCAAATGGGTGTTAAACGGGCAGAAAAAGTGGATTGGTAACGCTACTTTTGCCGATATCCTGATTGTTTGGGCCCGCGATGAGGAAAGCGGCGAGGTTAAAGGTTTTATTGTAAAAAAAGATAATCCGGGTTTTGCTGTAGAAAAAATGCAGGATAAGATGGCCCTTCGCATTGTGCAAAATGGAATTATTACTTTAACCAATTGTGAGGTAGAAGAAGCTGATCGCCTCCAGAATGCAAATTCATTTAAAGATACCGCCAAGGTGCTGCAGATGACCAGGGCAGGTGTAGCCTGGCAAGCGGTAGGTTGCGCCAGGGGAGCCTACGAGAATGCGTTAGAATATACCCGCACCAGGAAACAATTTGGTAAACCCATTGCCTCTTTTCAATTGATCCAGAACCATCTGGTAGAAATGCTATCGAATTTAACAGCTATGCAAACATTGTGCTTCAGGCTATCTCAATTGCAGGATCAGGGTTTGTTGAAAGATGAGCATGCTTCGTTAGCTAAAGTATTCTGTTCGTTAAGAACACGCGATGTGGTAAGTAAAGCCCGTGAAGTAATGGGAGGCAACGGTATTTTGCTCGAATATAATGTAGCCCGTTTTGTGGCCGATGCCGAGGCTATTTATTCGTATGAGGGTACAAAAGAAATTAATACGCTAATTGTAGGCCGCGCCATCACCGGTTTCTCCGCTTTTGTTTAGGGGAACTAATAAAGTTTTACAAGGCAAAAGTATAGGCATTACTTAATGAGTTTAATTATATGAGATGTTTGTCAGTGTGAGGGATAATTAATTTTATAAAAATCAATATGAATGACAGAAGAATCTTCGCGCAACGATAAGCCGCTAAGTTCGTCATTGCGAGAAGGCTTTTTCAGCCGACGAAGCAATCTTTCTAACAATGATCGCTAGCAGGAAAGATTGCTTCGTCGTTCCTCCTCGCAATTGACGACCTTTCTAAATCTGTCAATGATAGCGTATTCGAAGACTTTTAGTTAAATTAAAAAGAGTATTAATAAACAAAATTTAGCTTTTTTATGGTTTAGAAATGGATGTGAGTATTTCATAGCTGCTGTAGTCCTGCCATTCGCTGCAATCTTTTTGCGGGTTTTGAAGTGCCGGGGTTTAAAGCAGTGTTCCATGGTCCGGAGATGCTTCGTGCCTCAGCATGACAGCATATTAAAAGTTAGTGCAAGCAAAAAGGATTTTCGCTGCTGTCAGGTTTATTAAGCAATGGTTGGTTCATAAAGACAAACTTCCGTGGTCTGTGTCCTCATATACCATTTTCGGTTATCTCTCAATAATGTTATTCTGTTCTGTGAGGATACATATCGGGGAGGCGGTGCTTGTCGGTCTGAGCGTAGTCGAATACTGATGAGTTTGATAAATAGCAGGATTTTTATGGTTTGGAAATGAATGTAAGTATTTCATAGGTGCTGTAGTCCTGCCATTCTCTGCAATCTTTTTGCGGGTTTTGAAGTGCCGGGGTTTAAAGCAGTGTTCCATGGTCTGGAGATGCTTCGTGCCTCAGCATGACAGCATATTAAAAGTTAGTGCAAGCAAAAAGGATTTTCGCTGCTGTCAGGTTTATTAAACAATGGTTGGTTCATAAAGACAAACTTCCGTGGTCTGTGTGCTCACAGACCATTTTCGGTTATCTCTCAATAATGTTATTCTGTTCTGTGAAGACACATATCGGGGAGGCGGTGCTTGTCGGTCTGAGCGTAGTCGAATACTGATGAGTTTGATAAATAGCAGAATTTTTATGGTTTGGAAATGAATGTAAGTATTTCATAGGTGCTGTAGTCCTGCCATTCTCTGCAATCTTTTTGCGGGTTTTGAAGTGCCGGGGTTTAAAGCAGTGTTTTATGGTTTGCAGATGCTTCGTGCCTCAGCATGACAGCATATTAAAAGTTAGTGCAAGCAAAAAGGATTTTCGCTGCTGTCAGGTTTATTAAACAATGGTTGGTTCATAAAGACAAACTTCCATGGTCTGTGTCCTCACAGACCATTTTATGTTATATCTCAATAATGTTATTCTGTTCTGTGAGGATACAAACCGGGGATTTGGTTTCTCGGGGTACAAACTTTGTAACTAAACCCGATTGGCGTGGATGCCGATTTTTTTCCAATCGGCAGGAACAAAAGCGGGACTGAAAATGCCAAAATGCATAGAACCTTTCATTTCCAAATCAAAAATTTTTTTATTTTTTGTGAATAAATTTATTGTTTTTTATCGCAAAAATTTCGTTCTGTGCGGACACAGACCGGGGATTTGGTTTCTCGAGTACAAACTTTGTAACTAAACCCGATTGGCGTGGATGCCGGTTTTTTTCAATCGGCAGCAACAAAAGCGGGACTGAAAATGCCAGGTACACAGAACCCTTCATTTCCAAATCAATAAAAAATCAAAATTTACGGAAATTAGCCTATTATTTATTCCGTTCTGTAAGGACACAGACCGGGGGGAACCAGACGAAATTTTATTAATACGGATGTTTATTAAATGCCACCTGGCTCATCGCACTTTTTTCATATAAGGCAATACAGGCTTTATTAAAAGCAGGATCGAAGTTTACTTCTCCAGGCTGTAAGGTTTTTGGAACATTTCCGTTTTGCATGAAGAAGTACACTTTTGTATTTCCGTATTTGGTATGCGGCATTAAATTACCGTAATCTTCCATCTCTTTCCATACCGAATCTTTAACCGTTACCACGTAAATCCGTTGCACAGGCCCGGTATTATTGGCGTTTCTATACTTCACTATCTCTTTAAAACCAGCTTTCATATCTTCAATGCCTGGCTGGTTAAAGGTATCTTTCACAATAAAGAAAGTTAAAACCAGAACAACAGCAACAATAAGGTAGGAGAGTGATTTTTTCTTCATGCCTACAATAAAGGCAATATTTTTTCCATAACCGTCAAGCCTTCGTCAATATGCTTTTGTTCGATGCAAAGCGCCGGACGGAAACGTATGGTTTTCTCGCCACAGCCCAAAAACATTACGTTGTTTTCCAATCCTTTGCTGATAAAAGCATTCCGCATTTCTTTGGTGGGGAAATCGAAAGAACATAACAGGCCTCTTCCACGTACATTGCTCATTTGATCGAACTGATGTGATAACTTTTCTAAGTTTTCTTTTAAATAAGCACCTACTTTTGCTGCATTTTCACACAACTGGTCTTCTTCTATAATCTGTAAAATCTGTGTAGAGCGTACCATATCTACCAAATTACCTCCCCAGGTAGAATTGATGCGGCTGGGAACTTTAAATACATTGGTTTCAATTTCATCTACCTTATTGCCAACCAGGATACCGCAAACCTGCATTTTTTTACCGAAAGCAATAATATCTGGTCGGGCTTTTTCGCTAAAATGCTGGTGACACCAGAATTTGCCGGTTAAACCAACACCTGTTTGTACTTCATCATAAATTAAAAAAGCTTCATTTTCATCCGCTAATGTTTTAAGCCGGATCAAAAACTCTTCCCGTAAGTGGTTATCGCCGCCTTCTGATTGTATCGGTTCAATAATAATGGCGCAAATTTCATCTTTATTTTCAGCAAATGCCCTTTTGATCTGCGCCAGCGAAGCTTCTTCGGTTTCGATGGCATGGTTTAAATGATCGCCAGAGAGTGGAAATTTAACTTCCGGAACGGCAACCCTCGGCCAGTCGAATTTGGCAAACCATTTGGTTTTATCGGGCAGGGTATTGGTTAAACTTAAAGTATAGCCGGTACGGCCGTGAAAAGCCCTTTCGAAATGTAAAACCTTAAAACCTTTTTCTTCCGTATATCCTTTGCTAAAGTTTTTTTGAACCTTCCAGTCCATGGCTACTTTTATTGCATTTTCGACCGCTAAGCCGCCGCCCGCAATAAAAAAAGCATGAGGCAGATAATCTGGAATCCCAACTTGCGAAAATGTTTCTACAAACTGTGCATATTGCTGGGTGTAAACATCCGAATTTGAAGGATTGGCCAAAGCAGCCTGAAAGAGGCTTTTCTTAAATCCCTCATCATTGATCATTTTAGGGTGGTTATAGCCCAAGGGAACAGATGCAAAACAGGTAAAAAAATCGAGCAGAGTTCTGTTGTATTTCGAATCATAAATGTAGGCACCATGACTCTTTTCCATATCGTAGGTGAGGTCGAAACCATCGGCCAGAATGTGCTTTCTTAACGATTCGTTAACGCGATCTGCAGGTACTGTTAATTGATACATAAACTTGGTTTTGGTATATTTCAAATTTAGTAAAATGTGCCTGCAATCAAAATTTAAGCACTTTTTGTGAGGATTCATCAAAAAACAGGTTTAAACTGTTTAAAGTATGATTATAGACAAAATCAGGTTTTGGACTTCACAGATGTGGAAAACTTTTTTGCTAAAAATAGGAACCAGAGCCCTGCCATGTACACTCATTTCAGGTTTATCCGGAGTTTCCTTCCAAGCCCGGATCCTTGTTTTGGATAGTTAGTGTTTTGCATTTCATTAAAATCAAATGACCTGCCTCTTCAATATTTAGTTTTAAAAAAAATAATATTAATTTGGCTGTATAATTTAAATCATGAAATATACTTTATCGCTCTTGCTACTTTTTGTAGCGCTTACTACATTTGCGCAAATCCCTAAACCTATAAAAGATACCTATGTAAATGATTTTGCCAAGGTTCTGTCGAAATCGCAAATTAAAAATTTAAACGATTCCATTAATCTGATCGAGAAAAATTCCGGCGTACAGCTTGCTATTGTAATTGTAAATGAGATTCCAAAAGAATATGATATTGAAGAATATTCGTTGCTTATTGCACGCAGATGGAAAGTTGGGAATAAAGAAGATGGTTTAGTGTACGTAGCTGCTGTTAACCAGCGTAAACAACGACTTGAAGTAGCCCGTAATCTGGAACCCATTTTTACTGCCGAAAACAGTCAGGATGTGTTAACAAAAACCAAAGCACATTTTCGTTTAAAGCATTATGGAAAAGGCATAGCGGCGTTAGTTTCAACTATCGCATTTAAGCTCGATAGTGCCGGTTATGATAATGCAGCGCAGGCCGTTCAGCCGTTAGCGGCTGTTAATGAAACGAATGTTAAAGCACCAGCTCAAAAAACAGCTGATTCAGGCCCGTCATTAAATATTATTTTAGGAGTGCTTGTAGGAATCGTTCTTTTCTCCGTTTTTATGGCTTTCCGGTCTGGAGCAAGAAGATATAACGGATATCAGGGAGGCTATAACAATAGTGGCAGAAGTAATTTTGGTTCATTTGCTTCAGGTGCGGCAACTGGTTTTTTCTTAAATGAATTATTAGGCAGGCGCAGAAATAACAACCAGCAATATCGCATGGATCAGGAACATCATAACCTGCATAATGAAGATTCCCAAAGTGCAGGCAATACAAGTATTTTTGGAAATTGGGGATCATCCAGGGGAAGCTCTGGCAGCAGCAACTCCTCTTCAGGTGGTGGTAGCTCCTCTTCCGGCGGTGGCAGTTCTTCTTCAAGCGGTGGGTTTTCAGGTGGCGGCGCGTCATCAGATTGGTAAACAGCAAAATAGTTTCTGTTCATAACAGTATTTATTGCCTCTCATGAAAATGAGGGGCTTTTTTTTGCTAAAAAGTATTTTTTAATTCCGTCCGGGGTTTTAAATGTTAATGTTAGGTTTATTTGTGCCAAAATTAATCCTGCCTTAATTTATTTTGTATCTTCGTTTTAACCAAATAACACACCGTTTCTAAAAAATATATGTTTAAAAATCTTAAGATTTTTCTGATTCTTATAGTTTTTTCTGTAATCCATGTTGATTTGATTCTTGCCCAAAATAATCTGTTCTCGGTAAAGTACATCGGTGTAGAAAAAGGTCTGTCTAATAATATTGTAAACTCCCTGTACCTGGATCATTTTGGTTTTATCTGGATGGGCACCTACGATGGACTAAACCGTTACGATGGTTATGGATTCAAAGTTTTTAGAAATAACTGGGGCATTGAAAATTCGCTGGTAAACAATCACATCACGGCGCTCAATGGCAGTGACGATAAAATCTGGATCGGTACCCAAAAAGGGATCTCTTATTATAGCTACTCCGACGGTGAATTCCACAGCCTTAAATACCTTGAAAAAGGTAAGTTGAACAACCTGTCTTTTTCGGTTAATTCGATTGCTGCAGATCAGGGTTCGAATGTTTTTATTGCTACAGATGAGCATGGGTTGTTTCTATTAAAAAAGAATGCGCCACATGCTGGGTTTGTAGGTTTAAACGGAGGTAAAATGCATGCCGTGAAAGGTTTATGTGTTGATGAAAAGCAAGATCTGTGGTTTTATGCCAAAGATTACGGCTTATGCAGGTATCATATCCAAAACGGGAAAACCCAGTTAAACAATTCGAAAATAAGAAATGTAACCGCCATTGTTAATGGTAAAAACGGAACACTCTGGATAGGTACCGAGCATGGTTTATACAGTTTTGATAAAGCCGCCAACAGCCTTAAACAGGTAGACCAGTATCCGGTTGCTGATAACATTATGGGGCTGATGCTTGATGGCGGGGGAAAGTTATGGGTATCAACCGATGGCAACGGACTTAGGGTGTATGATACGAAGCTTAAAAGTTTAAACAGTTTACCTACCGGGCGCAATAAGGGTTTTATATCGAGTAATTCCATCGGGCAGGTGATTGAAGATGGCGAGAAAAGAAAATGGATTGCTACGCTGCGGGGAGGGGTTAACATCATCGATCAGGAAAATGCGCAGTTCCAGACGATCAAAAATGACCCTCTGAACAAAAATTCGCTGATTAATAATTTTGTGCTTTCTTTTTGCGAAGATAGCACTCAAAACATATGGATCGGGACTGATGGCGGCGGTTTAAGTGTTTGGAACAGAAAGACCAATGCCTTTGCCAATTATTCGAAAAATGGTGAAAACGGAGCCTTAAAAAGCAATTTTATCACCAGTATATTGAGTGATGACGAAAATAATGTTTGGGTAGGGAGCTTTAGTGGCGGCATCGACCGCTTTGACAGGCGATCAGGTAAATTTATCCATTACAGGTGCTTCAATAGCACAAGGGGTTTTGATGATATTAATATCTGGAAACTCTTTTTGGATAAAAGCAAAAACATCTGGGCGGGTACCACCCGTGGCGGTGCATTGTACCTGTATAATAAAACTTCAGATAAATTCGAACTTTTTGATAACAGGCTTAAAGATATCCATACGCTATTCGAAGATACGGAAGGCAATCTTTGGGCGGGTAATTATGCACAGCTGATTAAGGTAGACAGAAAATCTAAAAAACATGTCTATTTTACCGTCAATACCGCTATAAGGGCCATAAACGAAGATGCCAAACATATGTTATGGATAGGCACCGAAGGCGGGGGGCTTTTATGCTTTAATCCCCGTACCAGAAAATTTAAACGCTATTTTGAAAAGGACGGATTGCCCAGTAATTCTGTATTAAATATTTTACCCGATAAAAACGGCAGTTTTTGGTGCAGCACCTACAATGGTTTATCGCAATACAATCCTGCAACAGGAAAATTTAAAAGTTATTATGCTTCCGATGGATTGCAGAGTAATCAGTTTAATTATAATGCGGCAATAAAATTAAAAGACGGGGCTTTTCTCTTCGGGGGCACAGCAGGTTTTAACCTGTTCTATCCATCAAAAATAAAGCAGAACCGTAGGGTGCCAAAAATTGTGCTCACCGATTTCAGGATTAACAATATTCCGCTCAATCAGGATTCTGCCTATAAAAATACAACCGTAGTAAACCTGCAAAAAATTTCAATCCCTTATAATGCTGCGGTAATTTCTGTTGATTATGCTGCCATTGAATTTTCCTTCCAGGATCAGATTTCCTATGCCTATTATTTAGAAGGCTGGGACAGGGACTGGAACTATGTAAACAAACTTTCTACAGCCTATTATTCGAGGCTGGATGAAGGCGAATATAAATTGCACATTAAAAGTACGGATACCGAAGGTAACTGGAGCAATAACGAAAAAATTATCGCCATCAGGATTCTGCCGCCCTGGTACCGTACCTGGTGGGCTTTTGCAGCTTATATTGTTTCGCTTTCTGCTGCAGTTTATGTTTTTCAGACTTACCGAAACAGGCAGCGCAATTTAAAACACGAGATCGAAATCACTAACCTCAAAATGGAACGTGAAAAAGACCTGAACGAGAAAAAACTTGATTTCTTTACCAACATTTCGCATGAATTACGGACACCACTTACCCTGATTGTTAACCCGATTAAAGATATTTTGAGCAGTAAGGAAGCCGGACAAGAAAAAAACGACCTGAACGTTGTGTACCGCAATTCGAGGCGCTTGTTAAGCCTGGTAGATCAGTTGCTCCTTTTCAGGAAAATGGAGAGTGAAAATGATGCCTTGAACATCGTAAAAATAAACCTCTACAAATTTGCCAAAGAAATATTCTTATGCTTCGGTTATACCGCAAAAAACAATAACATCAATTATATTTTCGAATGCGAAGATGAAAGCATCGAGATTTATGCGGACAGGGATAAGCTGGAGATCATTCTGTTTAATCTTTTATCTAATGCTTTAAAATTTACCCCAATGAGCGGGATGGTGAAATTAAGCATCGTTACGCATCAAAACGGAGTTAAAATTGAAGTGAGCGATAATGGTCCAGGCATTTCTAATGAGGTTTCAGAAAAACTCTTCGATAAATTTTATAAAGCTGCCGGTAAAGAATCGTTAAAAATGGGATTTGGAATCGGTTTATACCTGGTAAAAAGTTTTGTAGAACTCCATAAGGGCAAAATCTATTTTTCGTCGGTTAAAGGAGAAGGTACCATATTTTCGATAGAGATGCCTTTGGGAGAATCTCCAGCCGAACCGGTAGATTGTGCAGATGGCGACCAGTTGCTTTATGTAAACGAACTGATTACACAGGAAGAGGAAAGCCCTGATTATGCAGAACAGGAAAGTAAGGGAAACCTTGAACTGCTGATTTCTGATTTGCATAGTATCCTTGTTGTGGATGATAACATGGAGATTATCGGCTACATTAAACAGATTTTTCAGGATAAGTTTAAAATTTATAATGCTACCAATGGTATCGACGGGCTAAAAATATGCAAAGATGTTTTGCCCGATATTATCATTTCGGATGTTAACATGGATGGCCTTAACGGTATTGAGCTTTGCCGGGCCGTTAAAGAAGATTCGGAACTGAGCCATATTCCGGTAATCCTGCTTACGGCCGATCCGAGCGCCGAGGTGCGTTTAAGTGGGATAGAAGTAGGCGCCTACGATTTCATCAGTAAACCTTTCGATAAGGAACTTTTTTCGGCCAAAATTAATGGCATCATTAAAAACAGGCAAAACCTGCAATCGTATTTTTATAATGAGATTACGCTTAAATCAGATGCCCATAAAGTTTCTCAGGAAGACAGGGGCTTTCTGCAAAACTGTATTAACATTATTGAAGATAACCTTACGGAAGAAAACTTTAGCGTAAAAATCCTGGCCTCTGCATTGGGAATGAGCCATTCTAACCTGTATAAACGCATCAGGGCAACTTCCGGGCAATCGGTAAGTAGTTTTGTAAGGTTTATCCGTTTAAGAAAAGCAGCAGAATTACTGATCAACACCAACCTGAACATTAACGAGGCTGCTTTTAGGGTAGGCATTAATGATATTAAATATTTTAGGGAGCATTTCCAGAAATTATTCAACTTAACCCCTTCAGAGTTTGTAAAAAAACACCGTAAAACTTTTCATAAATATTATAACCTAAATTCGCTCGGTTAACTTAATCAGGCCATATAAATGTATTTTTCCTAAATCACCCCCTGTAAAGTATGATTTACCCCCCTGTTACTAAGCGTAAAAAGTTGCTATTTAGCCTAACCAAATATAAACAGGAATCACCATTGTAAATTTAACATGCTTTTACCAATGGCTATCCCTAAACTGTTATGATATTGTATAAATTTAATCCCTGTTCTTTGCTCTCCACCAGCCTGGCTAAAATGATAAGCCAAAAAGCCTGTTTTTTATTTTGTTTAACCGTTTTTGGTGTGTTGTTTTTGTCTGTTAACCATTGTGAGGCACAACACATAAAAATTAGCTCAATAGCCGGTAACGGATGGGCCAATAACTCAGTAAATGCCGTTATTTTTCGTAAAAACTCAATTGTAACTTATAAAAACACTCAATATGCGGCTTTTTATGATGCCGATCAGTTTGTGGTTCTAGCTAAAAGACAAAGTAAAGCCAAATCCTGGATCTGCAGTAAAACGCAATATCAGGGCGATGCAACCGATGCGCACAAATCCATCAGCATTGCAGTCGACGGGGCAGGATACCTGCATATGGCTTGGGGGCAGCACAACAACCAGCTAAATTATGCTAAAGCAGTTTCTCCCGGCTCGCTAATGCTTGGTGAAAAAAAACCGATGCTTGGAAAAAAGGAAGAAAAAGTAAGTTATCCGGAGTTTTACAAACTCAGCAATGGAGATTTGCTTTTTTTCTATCGCGATGGGGGCTCGGGCAATGGAAATTTGATGATTAACCGTTATTCGCTCCGCAATAAACAATGGAGCCGCGTGCAAGATGGCCTGATTGATGGAGAAGGCAAGCGGAACGCCTATTGGCAGGTAGCAACTGATAAAGCCGGTGGATTGCATATTTCGTGGGTTTGGCGCGAAAGTCCGGATGTGGCCAGTAACCACGATCTAGCCTATGCAAAATCATCCGATGGTGGCATTACCTGGCTTAAAAGTACAGGTGAAAAATATAAATTGCCCATCACTGAATCAAATGCGGAGTATGCACTTAAAATACCTCAAAAAAGTGAATTAATAAACCAGACATCAATGTTTGCAGATGAAAACGGAAGGGTTTTTATAGCAGGATACTGGACAGATAAACCAGATTCCATTCCACAATACCATATTGTTTTTAACGATGGGAGCGGCTGGAAAGTGAATAAACTGGCTTTCAGAAATACACCTTTCAGTTTAAGTGGCGGCGGCACAAAGAAAATTCCCATTTCCCGTCCGCAGATTATAGCCTGGCCTTACCAGAAAAGTTATGCTGCCGGAATTTTGTTCAGGGATGCCAAACGAGGCAATAAAGCCTCGATTGCATTAAATCAAAATATTTATACCAGCAACTGGAAAGTGGAAGACCTTACCCAAACCAGTGTGGGCGATTGGGAACCGAGTTACGATACCGAACTCTGGAAAGATCGCGGCATCCTGAATATTTACATCCAGAATGTAACGCAGATCGATGGGGAAGGCAAAGCGGCTACAAAGCCAACAGCTGTGGAGGTGCTGGAGTGGCAGCCAAAAAACAATAAATAAACTTAAACACACAAAGATTAAACTACATATGAAATTGATTTCGCGCTTATGGCTGCTGGTTTTTTTAATCCCCTTTCAATTAGCAGCACAAAAGAAAACCGCTGCAGATGAAAAAATGTCGGCTTACCTGTTTGTGTATTTTACCGGAAACAATAAATCGGAAGAGGCCATACATTTTGCCATCAGTAACGATGGATTTACCTACCGGCCACTCAATAACGATCAGCCTGTTTTATCCTCGGCAAACATCAGCTCAAGCGGGGGCGTTCGCGATCCGCATATTTTGCGTGGTGCCGATGGCAAAACCTTTTACATGGTGGCCACCGATATGGAATCGGCAAAAGGATGGGATTCGAACCGGGCAATGGTGTTGTTAAAATCATCAGATTTAATCCACTGGAGTTCCAAAGTAGTCAATATTCAAAAGAGGTTTAAGGGTAATGATAGTTTAAAACGCGTGTGGGCACCGCAGACTATCTATGATGCGAAAGCTAAAAAATATATGGTGTACTGGTCTATGAAACACGGAAACCAGCCCGATATTATCTATTACGCTTACGCCAATGCAGATTTTAGCGATCTGGAAACAGAACCGAAACAATTGTTTTTTAGTCCGACAAATGGCTCTTGTATCGATGGCGATATCATTTACCACGATGGAAAATACAATCTTTTTTTCAAAACAGAAGGTGAAGGAAATGGCATTAAAAAAGCCGTTTCAAGCGAACTGACAAGGGGTTATGTGCAGGAAGATCGTTATTTACAGCAAACTAAAGAGGCGGTAGAGGGTGCCGGGGTATTTAAGCTCAACAATAACAGCGGATATATTTTAATGTACGATGTGTACATGAAAGGCCGCTACCAGTTTACCAGAAGTACTGATCTAAAAAACTTTAAAGTGGTTGATGAAGCCGTAAATATGAACTTCCACCCCCGCCATGGTACTGTTTTGCCCATTACCTCCGCAGAAGCGGCGAGGCTGGTATCTGAATGGTATTCTCCACAGGCAATTTTCGAATCGGCAACTGCTTCTGTTATCAAAACCAATAACATTGTGGGCGATTCTGCTAAAAATACCGTGTTTTTTCCGCTTAAGTATGGCGCAAATTTAAAAGCGGTTAATCCACAGTTTATTTCTTTTCCGGGTATTGAAATTTCTCCGTCCGGACCTGTCGATTTCAGTAGAGGTGCGGTAAATATCAAAATTAAACTGGCAGGTAAAACAGCGCAAACCTTTAAGGCATCGGTTGAAATCAATAATAATCCGGTATTGCCCGGTTATTTTGCTGATCCCGAGATTATTTATTCTCATAAAACTTCGAAATATTATCTATATCCAACCAGCGATGGTTTTACCGGCTGGAGCGGCACTAATTTTAAAACCTTTTCTTCTGCCGATCTGGTGAACTGGAAAGATGAAGGCATTATTTTAGACCTGAACCGGGATGTAAGCTGGGGGAAAAGAAATGCATGGGCGCCAACCATCGCTGAAAAGAAAATCGGAACTGAATTTAAGTATTTCTACTATTATACTGCCGCCCAAAAAATAGGGGTGGCGGTTTCCGATCATCCGAACGGACCATTTAAAGACAGTGGCAGGGCATTGATTGACAAAAAGCCAAAAGGCATAAAAAACGGGCAGGAAATTGATCCGGATGTATTTACAGATCCCAAAACGGGCAAAAGTTACCTTTATTGGGGAAATGGTTACATGGCCTGTGCTCAATTGAATGATGATATGGTTTCTATTGACAGCAGTACCGTAAAAATAATCACACCGACCAAAAGTTTCAGAGAGGGTACAGAGGTATTTTTCCGAAATGGAAAATATTATTTCCTGTGGTCAGAAGATGATACCCGCAGCGAAAATTACAGGGTAAGTTATGGCTATTCTGATAGTCCAACCGGCCCCATCACTATCCACGAAAATAACCTCATTTTAGCCAAGGTACCCGAGGAGGGGATTTATGGCACCGGGCACAATAGCGTCATCCAAATTCCCGGTAAGGATGAATGGTATATGGTATATCACCGTTTTACCCTTCCAAAAGGGATAAATATGGGCAGGGCAGCCGGTTATAACCGTGAAGTTTGCATTGATAAAATGGAATTTAATTCCGATGGTACCATCAAAAAAGTCATTCCAACCAAAAAAGGTATAAATCCAGTCAACTAATGAAGAAAATATACAACACATTTATACTTGCAATACTGTTTTCGGTTATTGTAAAGGCACAAAACACGAAGCCGGAAGTACTCCGGATCATTAATAAAGTAAACCACTACTGGCAAAGTAACAACAAAGCCGAAGTACGTGCTTTTTGGGATAATGCAGCCTACCATACCGGGAATATGGAGGTATTTGCCTTAACAAAGGATGAAAACTATCGTAAATATTCTGAAACCTGGGCCGCATATAACCAATGGATGGGTGCAAAATCAACCGATAAAAGTCAGTGGAAATATAAATATGGCGAAACCGACGATTATGTACTTTTTGGCGACTGGCAAATCTGCTTTCAAACCTATATCGATCTCTATCATTTAGATCCGCAGGAACATAAAATAGCCAGGGCCAAAGAAGTAATGGAATATGAGATGGCCAGTCCGGCAAGCGATTATTGGTGGTGGGCCGACGGTTTGTACATGGTAATGCCGGTAATGACCAAACTTTACAAAACCACAGGCAACAAACAATGCCTCGAAAAATTGCACGAATACTTTTCATACGCCAACAGCATTATGTACGATCAGGAAACGGGGCTTTATTACCGCGATGCCAAATATGTGTATCCCAAACACAAAAGTGTAAACGGGAAAAAAGATTTCTGGGCACGGGGCGATGGATGGGTTTTCGCCGGTTTGGCAAAAGTGCTTAAAGATTTGCCTAAAAATGATCAGCACCGAAAAGAATACATCAGCAAATATAAACGAATGGCCAATGCCATTATCGAAAGTCAGCAGGCAGAAGGCTATTGGACGAGGAGTATGCTGGATGCCGCACATGCTCCGGGCCCCGAAACCAGTGGAACAGCCTTTTTCATCTATGGTTTACTCTGGGGAATTAATAATGGTTACCTCAAAGAAAAGACTTACCTGCCTGCTGCCATAAAAGGCTGGAAATACCTTAGCAAAACGGCTTTACAGGAAAACGGGAAAATTGGTTTCGTGCAGCCCATAGGAGAGAAAGCCATTCCGGGGCAGGTTGTAGACCAAAACTCAACGTCCAATTTTGGCGTGGGTGCTTTCCTGTTGGCAGGATGTGAATATTACAGATTTTTAAAAAAATAGCATGAAAACATTATACAAAAGCTTATTGGTAATTGCAATTGCTGCTTTAACCTTGCCGGTATCGGCACAAAAAAAGAAAAAAAGTGCAGAAAACTTAAGCGACAGGCAATTTTGGCTGCAACAGATGGATAAAATGGTAAGGCCGGTTTTGTACAACCTGGCTAAAGATAGTCTGCGTATTGCCATGCCGCAGGTTACCTCCATCCATATTGATAATAAAGATCACCGGATAAAAGTACAATATGTAGAGGTGTTAGGCCGCGTTTTAAGCGGAATAGCGCCATGGCTGCAACTGGAAGATGGCGATGCAAAGGAAATTGCGCTTCGTAAACAATACCGCGAATGGGTAATCCAGGGGTTGAAAAACTCCCTTGATTCGAACGCCAGGGATTTTATGAACTATGATATAGGCGGACAGCAACTGGTAGATGCTTCCTATGTGGCACTGGCCATCATCAGAGCACCATGGATCTGGGAACATCTGGATGCGAAAAATCAGGCGCTGATGGTGAAATCGATCATCACCACCCGTAAATTTAAACCTGTATTTTCGAACTGGCTGTTGTTTTCGGCCATGAACGAGGCCTTTTTGGCTAAATTCGGTTACAGCTGGGATCCCATGCGGGTAGATTATGCCTTACAGCAAATGGAACAGTGGTATGTGGGCGATGGCATGTATAAAGATGGCAGCACTTATGCTTTCGATTATTATAACAGTTATGTGATTCATCCATATCTCGCCAAAATAGCCGAGATTATTGGAAGTAAAGTAAAGGACTATAACGGTATGTTTGAAAAAATCAGGAGAAGAAACGAACGTTATGCGGTTATTCAGGAACGCCTGATTAATACCGATGGAACTTATCCTGCTACCGGCCGATCTATCGTGTACCGTGGCGGTGCCTTTCACCACCTGGCAGATATGGCCTATAGAAAAGCCTTGCCTAAGCAGCTCAGTCCTGAGCAGGTACGTTGTGCCCTCACCGCTGTAATTAGAAAAACACTCGAAAGCCCAACCACTTATAAAAACGGTTGGTTAACCATAGGTTTGTATGGTTCGCAACCCGATCTTGGCGATTTTTACAATAACCAGGGCAGTCCTTACATCTGTACCAATATTTTTCTTCCTTTAGGTTTGCCTGCCAGCGATCCATTTTGGACTAACCCACCTGCCAAATGGAGTGCGCAGCGCATCTGGGCCGGAGAAGATTTCCCGAACGACCATAGTGCCGATTTAAGGTAAACTATCAACTTAAGCGTACTGCTGTTAAGTTTAGAATTTTTAACCACAAACGCACACAGATAAACACGGATTGATATCTGTGTGCATTCTTTTCATTTGCAGTTAGATAAGACAATCCTTATATTTTTTAAAATAAACGTTTTTTAAACGGTTAAAAATCCTTCGAAATCTATATAAATGCCTGGAACGGCCTTTTTTTAACAAAAAATCAGAATTTAACCCCCATTAATTACCGTATTACCCCTCACTGCGGAGGTAATATTTGTGCTTTATTTGCTTAAACCAAATATAAAACTATCCCAACATGTAACTAAATCCCCATTACCCGTCATCAGGAAAGTCTCTGATTGACCGCGGAAAGAAAAACGTCAATTATTCAGTAATTGATCTTCATCCCTAACAACTAACCAAATAACATTATGCAAAAAAAATTACTATCACTATTAAAGTATATGGCACTGCTGGCAATATTCGTTATTGCGGGTGCAGGCCATTTGTTCGCCCAAACTGTTCCGGCAGAGATAAGCGGAACCATACAGGATATAAAGGGTGCACCAATTCCGGGTGTTACGGTAAAAAACCTAACCTCTTCAAAAGTAGTCGTATCAGATGGCAACGGAAGGTATAAGATAGCCGCTGCCCGGGGCGAAAGTTTATCTTTCAGTTTTATCGGTTATAACACCATCACACAGGTTGTGGCCAGCCAGGCGGTAATAAATGTAAAACTCCAGGAAGCTGGCGACAAAACATTAAACGATGTAGTGGTTGTGGGTTACGGTACGCAGAAAAGATCGGATGTAACCGGTTCAGTAGTATCGGTACCTAAAGCAAGGCTATCACAATTACCTGTAACCAATGTAATGCAGGCTTTAGAAGGCGCGGTTGCAGGTGTTAATGTTACAACTACTTCATCCGTACCTGGCAGTCAACCTGCAACGCTTGTACGTGGACAAAATTCGATTAACGCCAATTCAGGCCCTTATGTGGTGGTAGATGGTGTGCCGTTGACAAAAACCGGCGGTTCGCTGAATGATATTAATCCGAATGATATTGCTTCGATGGAAATTCTGAAAGATGCCAGTGCAACAGCAATTTATGGTACAAACGGCTCTAACGGTGTAATTCTGATCACCACAAAAAGAGGAACCTCGGGCAAGCCGGTAATCCGTTATAGTGGTTATGCAGGATTAGAAAACCTGGCGCATATTTTAGAACCACGCAGTGGTGAGGAGTATCTTCAAAAATATGCCGATTATTTAAAACAGACCAATCAGGTACAGCAGCGTCCGGTACCAAATATCGGCGAACTTCCGGCCTACAATGCTGGTACCACAACCGATTGGGTAAAAGAAGCAACACAACAGGGGCAGATGCAAGACCATAGCCTGAGTATTTCGGGCGGCTCTCCTGATGTAAAATATTTTATTTCCGGCGATTACCTTAAACAAAAAGGTGTAGTAAAAGGCTACCAGTTTAACCGCGTTGCCTTACGTTCTAACCTGGATGTAAATGTAACCAGTTTCTTAACCGTTGGTACTTCATTGTTTCTTACCAGCAACAATTACGATGGCGGAAGGGCTAACTTATTGTTTGCTACGGCGATGAGCCCTTACGGGCAAGAGTATAATGCAAATGGAACTTATGCCATTTATCCCATGAATCCGGAGCAGTTGTACACCAATCCGCTTTTAGGACTAAACACTACACAGATCAGCAGGACTACCAATATCAATGGAAACGGTTATGCTGAAATTAAATTTCCTGGCGTGTTACAGGGTTTAAAATACAGGTTAAATGCGGGTTATACCTATTTTCCAAAAAGGGAGGGCAGTTACATTGGTCGTTTAGCTAACGATATGCTGGGTACGGCCAGAAGTTTCAATGCCTCTACAAACAGTTACACGGTAGAAAATATCTTAACCTATTCAAAAGATATTAAAAAACACCATTTCGATTTTACGGCGCTTTATAGTGCCCAGGAACGTAAATACAACGAAACTACAGCTGGTGGTGTAGGTTTTATAAACGACGAACTGGGTTTAGATAATATCGGTGCCGGTGCAACGCAAACCAGTGGCTCATACCGCGATAGATATGGCCTTAATTCGCAAATGGGACGTTTGTTCTATTCGTATGACAGCCGTTATTTATTAACCTTAACTGCCCGTAGAGATGGTTCTTCAGTATTTGGCGCCAATACCACTAAATATGGCGTTTTCCCTTCAGCGGCAATCGGCTGGAACATTTCTAACGAAAGCTTCATGAAAAATGTTTCGTTAATCAATAACCTGAAATTAAGGCTTTCTTATGGTAAAACAGGTAATGAAGCCATTCCGGTTTACAGAACCATTACCACTGATGGAACATCCCGATCGCCATTTAATGGCATCAGTACCATTGGCGTACAGGCAGGTAATTTAGGTAATACTTCACTGCAATGGGAAACCACAAAAACAGCTAATATTGGTGTCGATTTTGGAATCCTTAAAAACAGGATCAACGGTAGCATTGAGGCTTACCAGAACAAAACCAGTGGATTATTACTGTTAAGAAGCCTGCCAATTATTACCGGTTATAACAATGTTTACGATAATATCGGTAAAACAGAAAACAGGGGCTTAGAACTAACCTTAAATACGCAAAACTTTGTTGGTGATAAATTCCGTTGGGAAACCATGCTGGTATTCGCTACCAATAAAAATAAAATTACTTCATTGTATGGCGATGGAAAAGATGATTTAGGAAACAGGTGGTTTTTAGGTCAGCCGATTAGCATTGTTTACGATTACAAAATGACAGGTGTTTGGCAAACCGGTGAAGACGTTTCAAAACAGGATCCTACTGCCAAACCGGGAAGCTTAAAATTTGCTGATTTAAATGGTGATGGAAAAATCACTGCAGATGACAGGACTATTTTAGGCCAGATTGCGCCAAAATGGACCGGTGGTATTACCAATACATTCCATTACAAAAATGTTAACCTGAGCATTTTTATTCAAACCGCACAAGGAATGACGAAAAACAACCCTGATTTAACCTATGGTGATGAAACAGGTCGTAGAAATACACCAGCCGAAATCGGGTACTGGACGCCTGAAAACATGAGCCAAACCAGACCGGCACTCTCTTATAATAATACCTTAGGTTATGGATACGCTTCAGATGCAAGTTATACCCGCATTAAGGATGTTACATTGAGTTATGTTTTTGGTCAGTCGGTTTTAGATAAACTGCACCTGGGTAGTTTAACCGTTTATGCCAGTGGCCGTAACCTGCACACTTTTACAAAATGGGTAGGCTGGGATCCTGAAAACAATTATTCTTCCCGTGGCTCTGGCGACTGGACCAACAACTATCCCATCACCAGAACCTTTGTATTCGGTTTAAATGTTTCATTACGTTAAATTTTATTATCATGAAAAAGAATATCACCATCATAACAGCATTAGCGGTATTATTTTTTGCATTTTCATCGTGTAAAAAAGCATTTCTGGATGAAAAACCCTTTTCTGCATATACCCCGCTAACGCTTACCGATTCACTGGGCTTTGAGGCCTCGTTAATCGGTTTATACAACCATACCAGTACCATCTTTTCGTGGTCTGACCAACAGGGCTGGCCAAGTGTTTGGCAGGTAGGTACCGATGTTGCCAATGCAACCAATAACCAGCAGGGCGTAGAAATCCCTTATTATAACTATGCCACTTTAACCCCTACGGATAATGGTTCTGCCCGCACCTGGAACAGAAATTACATTATGATCAACCTAACCAACATTATTGTTGATGGGATCGAAAACCCTTCTGTTACCACGTTAAGTGCCAAAGGGAAAAGCCTGGTAAGTGCAGAAGCTAAATTTTTCAGGGCTTATGCCTACAATAATCTGGCTACCTGCTATGGGGGTGTACCTTTAATTGTTCATGCCTTGAGCGGTCCAAAAACCGATTTTGTACGTGCACCGCTAGATGATGTAAATAATTTTATCGTAAGTGATCTCATTTATGCTGCGGCAAATTTACCAGATATCGAAGCGGTAAAAACAAATACAAAAGGCAAAATGTATGGCAGGGCCAACCGTTTTATGGCTATGCAGCTTCTTGCTGAAGTGTACCTTAGAATGAATAAACCAGATTTGGCAGAACAACAGGCCCAAGCCATTATTGCCAGCGGAAAATTCAGTTTAATTAAAAACCGTTATGGTGTTAAAAGCAGTTTGCCAGGCGATTATTATTCTGACATGTTCCAGTATGGCAACCAAAGGCGCTCGCAGGGCAATACAGAAGCCATATGGGTGTTGGAGCAAGAAAATCCAACCAGTGTGGTAGGCGGTATTACCGATAATCCGCAACAACGCAGGGTATGGGGTGCAGCCTATTATAATATTGCAGGTATGGCATTGGCCGATTCGTTAGGAGGCCGCTCTATTGGCCGTTTGCGTTTAAGTAACTGGGTTTTATATGGCCTGTATAAAGGAAAAGATATCAGAAACTCTCAATACAATATCCGTAGAAGATACTATTACAACGACCCGAACCCTACTTATGCAGCAAGATACGGTAAACAGGTGCCTTTCACCGGACCAGATACCCTGATCAATATTTGCCCAAGTACAACAAAATGGGGTGCTTTTGATCCCAATGATACTTTTGGTTATGCGATGATCAAAGATTTTATCCTGATGCGCCTGGGCGAAACTTATTTATTACTGGCTGAAGCGCAGGTAAAACAGGGCAAAACCAATGAAGCTGCAAACACCATTAATGTATTGAGGACGCGTGCAGGTGCAGATCAGGTTTCGGCATCACAAATGACGATGGATTTCATTTTGGATGAACGTGCACGTGAGCTGATCGGAGAGGAAAACAGAAGGATGACTTTAATGAGAACGGGTACCCTGGTAGAAAGAGCACTTCGTTTAAACTCAAATGATGCCTCTAAACCAATTACCGGTTTAACTGCCAAAAATTTATTATTACCGATCCCGTTGGGCGAAATACAATTAAATAAAGATGCCGTTATTACCCAAAATCCGGGTTACTAATTAATTATCAGGGTCATCATTTACTGATGGCCCGATAATAAAACATTGATTATATTACCGCATCAAACTTTTCAAACAAAACCTGATTATGCTTAAAACCAGATTACCCCTTGCACTGATTTTATTCTTTATTTCATTTTCGAATAACTTATTCGCACAAGAAAAGCTCAATGCTTTTTTCCCCGGTAAAATATGGAAAGACAATAATGGTGTGCATATCAATGCACATGGCGGCGGCATTGTAGAATACAAAGGCACTTATTATTGGTATGGCGAACATAAAATTGAAGGCGAAAAAGGCAATACCGCGCAGGCGGGTGTACACTGTTATTCATCAAAAGATTTATACAACTGGAAAGATGAAGGCATTGTCCTTGCTGTTTCTGATGATTTGAAAAGCGATATTGCCAAAGGATGTATTTTGGAGCGCCCAAAAGTGGTGTACAACAAAAAAACCAGGAAATTTGTAATGTGGTTCCATTTAGAGCTTTTGGGTAAAGGTTACGAAGCTGCCCGTGCAGGTGTGGCCATAGCTGATAAAGCAACAGGACCTTATACCTTTATCAAAAGCTATCGTCCAAATGCAGGTAAAATGCCATTTTATGCAGATGGCACACCTTTAACTGAACAGGCTAACTGTGATCAACCAGCCAATAAAAGCGATGGCTTTTTCTGCCGCGATTTACCCGGAGGCCAAATGGCGAGGGACATGACGGTTTTTGTTGATGATGATGGCAAAGCTTACCACATTTTCTCTTCCGAAGAAAACTTTACCCTGCACCTTGCAGAATTAACACCAGATTATTTAAGCCATACCGGAAAATTTATCAGGATATACGTGGGGCATCAAACCGAGGCGCCTGCACTGTTCAAAAAAGATGGGATTTATTATATGATAGGCTCAGGCTGTACCGGATGGGCACCCAACCCGGCCAGGTGGTTTAAATCAAAATCGATTTTCGGTCCGTGGGAGTTTATGGGTAATCCCTGCGAAGGCGAAAAATCAAATATTACTTTTGGAGGTCAGAGTACCCATGTGCTGCCTGCCCCGGGTAAAAAAGGCGAATTTATTTTTATGGCCGATAAATGGGAACCTAAAAATGCAATTGATGGCCGTTATTTATGGTTACCGATCAAATTTGATAAAGGAGATCTCAGAATCAGCTGGCTCGATAAATGGGATCTGAGCATCTTCAAATAAACTAAAATACAATAAAATTAAAAACAACTTGCGCTGAAAAGCGGGATAATGGATGTTTTTTATCCTAAAATTCTACCTATGAATACATTAAAATTAAAAAAATACCTGCTCCTGATTAGTGCTTTATGGTATGCCGGAGCAGCATTTGCACAGCAGGGCAACCATACTTTTAAACTCGGTGAAAGTGATTTCCTTTTAGATAACAAACCTTTTCAGATCATTTCAGGAGAGATACATTATCCAAGGGTACCGAAAGAAGCCTGGCGCGACCGCATGAAAATGGCGAAAGCTATGGGCTTAAATACCATAGGCACCTATGTATTCTGGAACCTGCACGAACCCCAGAAAGGTAAATTCGATTTCTCGGGCAATAACGATATTGCAAGCTTTGTTAAAATTGCTAAAGAAGAAGGCTTGTGGGTAATCCTGAGGCCTAGTCCATATGTTTGTGCCGAATGGGAATTTGGCGGTTACCCATATTGGTTGCAGAACGAAAAAGGCCTGGTTGTGCGTAGCAAACAGGAAGAATACCTGAACGAATACCGCAAATACATCAACGCTGTGGGCAAACAACTGGCACCATTACAAATCAACCACGGAGGAAACATCCTGATGGTGCAGGTAGAAAACGAATATGGTTCTTACGCCGCTGATAAAGAATACCTGGATATCAACCGGAAAATGTTTATCGACGCAGGCTTTGATGGATTACTTTACACCTGCGATCCTGAAAGTGATATTGTTGGTGGGCATTTAAAAGGTTTATTGCCGGCCATCAACGGTCAGGATAATCCAGAAAAGGTTAGAAGCGCCATCAATAAATACCACGATGGCAAAGGACCATATTTTATTGCAGAATGGTATCCCGCCTGGTTCGATTGGTGGGGAGCGGCACACCACACTATTCCCGCTGAAAAATATACAGGCAAACTTGATTCGGTACTGGCTGCGGGTATTTCTTTAAATATGTATATGTTCCATGGCGGCAGCACAAGGGCATTTATGAACGGTGCAAATTATAAAGATATTTCGCCTTACGAACCGCAAATCAGCAGTTACGATTACGATGCCCCTTTAAACGAGGCAGGTAACGCAACCGAAAAGTTCAGGCAGTTCCGTGCCGTGATCCAAAAGCACCTGCCAAAAGGCACAAAATTGCCAGCTATCCCTGCTGATAAGCCTGCAATTGCCATTAAACCTTTCAAGCTTACCAGTGTATCAAACGTTTTTGATCATTTGCCCAAGGGTATGGAGAACGATAAACCGCTAACTTTTGAAGATTTAAATCAGGATTATGGTTATATGCTTTACCGCACCACAATTGAGGGTGGCAAAAAAGGAATGCTCAAAATTAATAAACTGAGGGATTATGCCCTGATTTTTATCAATGGTAAGCGGGTTGGGATCTTAGATAGAAGACTCAACCAGGATAGTATCATGCTGGATTTACCTAATGGCAGGCTGCAACTTGATATTTTTGTAGAGAATATGGGGCGGATTAATTTTGGTAAATACCTGTTAGAAAATAAAAAAGGTATTACCGAAAGTGTTTTATTCAATGGCGCTGAATTAAAAAAATGGACAATGTTCAGTTTGCCTTTTAACCATACTGAAGCCACTGATGCCAAAGCCCCTGCAAATATCGCCGGTGAAGGCCCGGTAATCAGAAAAGGAACTTTTAACCTTGTCAAAACCGGCGATACCTATCTTGATATGCGTGCCTGGGGCAAAGGCGTGGTTTGGGTAAACGGACATAATTTAGGCAAATATTGGTCTATTGGCCCACAACAGACCATTTACCTGCCAAAAGAATGGTTAAAAGCGGGTAAAAACGACATTATTGTATTAGAATTGCTGGATAATAAGCAAGCTACGTTAGAGGCCATATCTACCCCGATTCTAAACAGCCTGAAAAAATAATGAGTGCATGAAACCGGGGTATGCAAGTGCAGATTCCGATAAATAAATTTTTACCTTAGGTAGCTGTAATAAAAACGCCAAAATTATCACCGTTAAAATATTGAACATGAAGTACTGCCTGTTTTTTTTATTGATCTGTGCAAAATTAAGTTTTGCCCAAAACCTGCAGGATTACCGCATTAGTCCTGTAGAATTTAATAAGGTAAAGCTAATAGATAAATTTTGGCTGCCCCGTGTTGAAACCAATAAAGAAGTTACTATCCCGACTTCATTTGCCCGTTGCGAAAATACCGGTAGGTTAAAAAACTTCGAAATGGCGGCAAAAAAAAGCGGGAAATTCTGCACGGCCTATGTATTTGATGATACCGATATTTACAAAACCATCGAGGGGGCTTCTTATTCGCTCGCTGTTTATCCTGATGCAAAGCTCGAGGGGTATATCGATTCATTAATTGTGGTAATCGCAAATGCACAGGAACCGGATGGTTATCTCTATACCGCAAGGACCATAAATCCTGCAAATCCGCCATCCTGGTCTGGAAAAGAGCGTTGGGTAAACGAAGGGAATATGAGTCACGAATTGTATAACTCAGGCCATTTAATCGAATCGGCAGTGGCGCATTACCAGTCAACAGGCAAGAAAAACCTGTTAAATATTGCCATAAAAAACGCTAATCTGCTCGTCGCCACCTTTGGGCCGGGCAAAAGGAGTGTAGCTCCCGGACATGAGATTGTAGAAATGGCCCTCGTGCGATTATACAGGGTTACAGCAGATGAAAGTTACCTTAAACTGGCGAAATTTTTTATCGATCAGAGAGGAATAAAGCAATACGATGCAAAAGATAAAAACCCCTGGAAAAACGGCGCATACTGGCAGGATCAAACTGCGGTAATCAACCAGGATGAAGCTGTTGGCCATGCCGTAAGGGCGATGTATTTATATTCCGGCATGGCCGATGTTGCTGCTTTAACCGGAGATAAAGATTACCTGAATGCCATTGATAAAATTTGGGCCAACATGTGCGGCAAAAAAATGTATGTAAACGGTGGCATTGGTGCTGTACCCGATGGCGAACGCTTTGGTAAAGATTACGAATTGCCCAACGCCACTGCTTATAACGAAACCTGTGCAGCAATTGGTAACGTGTACTGGAACCAGCGCATGTTTTTGTTGCATGGCGATGCTAAGTATATCGATTTGATGGAAAAAGTGATGTACAATGCGTTGCTTTCAGGTGTAGGCCTGGATGGGAAAACATTTTTCTATACCAATGCGATGCAGATTTTCGACGGGCCTCATCATAAAGATGCTGAGCCGGGAAGGTCTGGCTGGTTCGAATGTTCCTGCTGCCCAACCAATATGTCGCGCTTTTTGCCCTCTCTTCCAGGTTATATTTATGCACAATCCAAAGATCAGGTTTATGTGAACCTTTTTGTAGCCAGTTCTACTGAGCTGAAAGTGAATAATCAGTTGGTTAAAATTACCCAGCAAAACAATTACCCCTGGGAGGGAAACCTTAATTTTAGTATAGATCCTCAGGAAGCCAGCACTTTCAGTCTTAAACTGCGCTTGCCTGGTTGGGCAATGAACGAGGCAATTCCCTCTGATCTTTATAGTTACCACCAGAAAGGCAAAGCAGGATTTATGATAAAAGTAAATGGTAAAAACGCAAAATATCAGATCGAAAAAGGTTATATAACCATCCAAAAACTTTGGAAAAAAGGGGATAAGCTTGAATTTGTGCTTCCGATGGAAGTGAAAAAAGTAACCGCAAATGCAAAGCTTAAGGAAGATGCAGGCAAGATCGCTTTGCAACGCGGACCAATCATGTTTTGTGCAGAAGCGGCAGATAATACAGCAAAAATAAGTGCGATTAAGGTGCCCGGAAATACACAATTTAAATATTCTTTTAATTCAGCGCTTTTAAATGGAGTGGCAGAACTGAGCGGTAACGCTGTAACCACCGCAGCTGATGGAAATGATGTAACTGTGCCATTTAAGCTCATTCCATATTATGCATGGGCAAACAGGAGCAAAGGAGAAATGAGTATCTGGTTTCCTGAATTGTAAAAAAAAATCCCGCGGTTTGTCACCCTAAGGGATAATTTATTGGATAAAATTAGTATAAATGATAGAAGAATTTACGTAAATAATATAGTCATTTCGACTGAAGCTCACCGATTTTTCATCGGTAGCATAATGGAGAAATCTTTTTAAATTTGATGCAAAGATCTCTCTACTTCGCGTTGCTTCGGTCGAGATGGCGATTTTTCTATTGGACTTGCGTGAATAATATCGTCATTTCGACTGAAGCTCACCGATTTTTCATCGGTAGCGTAATAGAGAAATCTTTTAAATTTGATGCAAAGATCTCTCCACTTCGCACTGCTTCGGTCGAGATGACGATTTTTCTATTGGACTTGCATGAATAATATCGTCATTTCGACTGAAGCTCACCGATTTTTCATCGGTAGCATTATGGAGAAATCCTTTAAATTTGATGTAAAGATCTCTCCACTTCGCGTTGCTTCGGTCGAGATGACGACTTTTCTATTGGACTTGCTTGAATAATATCGTCATTTCGACTGCAGCTCACCGATCTTTCATCGGTAGCATAATGGAGAAATCCTTTAAATTTGATGCAAAGATCTCTCTACATCGCGTTGCTTCGGTCGAGATGACGATTTTTCTATTGGACTCTGTCAATGGGAGTATTCCCGGTTGTGCTGGAATGAAGACCCTTCTTTTTTATTTCGCTTTTTTCACGCCTTCACTCGTCATTACAATTCTTTTGATCGTTCCGTCGCTATTGTAATTTAAATAATCGATACAAACTGATCTTCTAAAACTTCCTCCATCGGTATTAATAGCGCCGTTATGGTAAATAAAATATGATTTTCCTTTAAAATCGATGATGGCCTGGTGATTGGTATTGGAGTTTCCGGCAATTTCATTTAAAATACCTTTATATTCCCATGGGCCATTTATATTCCTGCTCATGGCATAAACAATCTTTTCAGGGAAACCCGATGCATAGGATAAATAATACCATTTTTTGCGTTTATGGATCCACGGTGCCTCTGTAAATTCAGGAACTTCTACTTTCTGAACAGGACCATCCAACTCAACCATATTCTTTTTCAGTTTGGCATAATAACACCTTTGATTGCCCCAAAATAAATACGCCTGTCCGTCGTCGTCAATAATTACTGTCGGATCGATATCATCCCAGCTAATTTTTACATCAGTAGTCATATCATTTGTAATCAAAGCTTTTCCAATCGCATCTTTAAAAGGACCGCGTGGGTTATCGGCAACTGCCACACCGATAGATTTACCATGGATACTGCCGTGCTGGATGGCCACATACCAATAAAACTTTCCATCGCGTTCAATTACCTGCGAAGCCCATGCGTCATCGCTGGCCCAAGCGAAACTTTTTACATTCAACGGCGATGGATGCTCCTTCCAGGTCACCATATCAGCTGATGAATAACATAGCCATTCGTGCATTTCATAACGTTCTTTGCCTTTGGGTGCAACATCGTGTCCGGTGTATAAATAAACCGAATCGCCATAAACAAAAGCTGCCGGGTCGGCGGTATATTTATCTGTAATAATCGGGTTGCCTTTAGAAACGATGATTTTCTCTTGTGCTTTTGCTGCTAAGAAACTAATTGAAAAACCTAAGAGCGATAAGAATATTTTTTTCATTTTTATTGAGTTAATAAATAGATCAGTTTTTTGTTATTCTACTAATAAAACAAATCCACCATTCGGTTTCATGGTGATTATACTGGTACCCTGGCCATTCCATCAGGCGTTTCTGCCAAATGCTGCACTCACGATTGAAAAATTACTGGGAAGGCAAGTTCAAAGCCATTAGTAGTATTACGGTTTATTTTAGGAAACTTGTTCAAGGTCATCGGTGTAAAATCCATCGGTTCGAACACATTTTGTATGGCAATAATTATGGCAAATGCAAGGGCAGGGACTTTATATTTCATTACGGGATTATTTTAATTCGAGTACGACGACAGATTGTGCAGGAAGCTCCACTTTCAATGTATTTCCCGATTTTTTAGCCCCTGTAAATTTTGCATTGTGCACTTTACTGGCATTTGTAAACGTATTTACATCAGTAAGTTGTGCTGATGTTAAAATCTGGCCGGTAACGGTTTTCCATTTTAATTCTCCAAGATCTGTGCGTAAATCAATTTTGTTTTTTGGATCTAGGTTAACCAGCGAAATATGGATGGCCCCTGTACTATCCTGCGATGCAGAAACATTTAACGCGGGGATTTTTTTATCCCCCAGGCTGTAATCGGGACTGGTAAAATTAACGGGCAAATATTTGGCATCCATGTGCACTTTATACAGATCGAAAACATGATAAGTGGGGGTAAGTACCATTTTATCTTTTTCAGTTAAGATTAAAGCCTGTAGTACGTTTATGGTTTGCGCCAGGTTTGCCATTCGCACACGATCGGAATGGTTGTTGAAAATATTAAGGGTTGTGCCGGCAATTAAGGCATCGCGCAGGCTGTTCTGCTGGTAAAGAAAACCAGGATTTGTGCCAGGCTCTACATCCGTCCAGATTCCCCATTCATCAACAATGAGCGCTACTTTCTTTTTTGGATCGTATTTATCCATAATAGCAGCGTGTTTGCTCACAATTTCTTCCATGCGCAAACAGTTTTTCATGGTGTTAAAATACTGTTCTTCATCAAATTTTGTGGCAGATCCTTTGGCGCTCCAATTGCCCGTTGGCAGGGTGTAATAATGCAGGGTTAATCCCCACATTCTGCCTGCCCCAATGTTTTTCATGCAGGTTTCTGTCCATCGGTAATCATCCGCGTTGGCACCACTGGCAATTCTTTTTAAAGGTGCCCCTGCATAATCTCTTGCATAAGTGGCATATCTACGGTATAAATCGCTGTAATATTCAGGGGTCATATTTCCCCCGCAGCCCCAGCTTTCATTCCCAACGCCCCAGAACGAAACTTTCCAGGGTTTATCCATACCATTTTGTTTGCGGATGGCTGTCATTGGGCTTACACCGTCGAAATTAAGGTATTCTACCCATTTAGCCATTTTCTCAACGGTTCCGCTGCCTACATTGCCGGCAATGTAGGGTTCGCAATCGAGCATTTTACAAAGGTCCAGAAACTCGTGCGTACCAAAACTATTGTCTTCGGTTACGCCTCCCCAGTTGGTATTTACCATTTTTGGGCGTTCGTTTCTCGGGCCTATGCCATCACGCCAATGGTATTCATCGGCAAAACAACCGCCCGGCCAACGCAGATTAGGAACTTTTATTTTTTTTAGGGCATCTACCACATCTAATCTTATTCTGCCTTTATTCGGGATACCGGAGTTTTCGCCCACCCAGAAACCATCGTAAATGCAACGGCCCAAATGCTCGGAAAAATGGCCATAAATGTGTTTGCTAACAATTTGATTTCCTGCTGGTTTAATGCTGAGCAGGGCTTCGGTTTGTGCATGGATTAATGAGCTGCTACAGAGCAGAGCAATTAAAAGGGTTAATTTTTTCATCTGTTTAGATTGTTATGGCGCCCGGTTTTTTAATTAAAAGGGATTTTAATCACGCTGAAAGAATAGGGCTTTAAGCTGGTATTTAATTTTTTGCCCTTTAAATTGATGGTTGAAACTTTTGGACTTAGTGCCTGAGGATTATCGAATGAATTTACCTGATTGAGGTTCGAATCAGCCAGTTCTTCCAGTGTTCCGCTGTTTTTTAATTTGGTTTTTCCATCCAGTTCAAAATCAATTAACTGGCTTTTGCCCGTGTTGTTAGCTATTTTGATAATCAGTTCTTTTTTGTTTTTATCGAGTACAGAGGAGGCGTACAACCCGTCCTGACCAATGATATTTTTATCATCCAATGTGATCGAAACTACATCAGTTCCTTTATTGGTGGCAAAAAGTTTCTGCACATAATAATCGGGCGTGCCGTAAACATTCAGGTTATCTACCCAAATCATATCCGGAGCCCACTGCCAGGCATCAATATGTGCAAAAAGTGGTGCATAAGAAGCCATTTGAACCACATCGGCGTTACGCTCCAAACCTGTCATTAAAGCCGCTGAAGCCAGGGCACTTTGCCAGTTATTGCGGTTGCTGCCAATCACGTTTTTATCGGCGTGAACAGCATATTCGCCTACAAAAACCTTCGATTCGTTCCGTGGATAATTATCATAGCGTCCCGCATTTTTCAAAAACCAATCTGCCGGGCGGTAATAATGTTCATCTATAAAATCGGCTTTATTTTCTCTTAATGAAGTATTGAGCAGGTTAAAACGGTCGCCCTCTGGATCAGTGCCCGAACTGTTGATGAGTTTAAAATCAGGATATTTTGCTTTAATGGCCCTGGTGAAAATGGCTAAACGTTCCAGGTATTGAGGTCCCCAGTTTTCGTTTCCAATGCCCATCATTTTTAAGTTAAAGGGTTTCGGGTGACCCAGATCTGCCCTCATTTTACCCCATTTGGTGTTTACCTCGCCATTGGCAAATTCGATCAGGTCGAGGGCGTCCTGAACATAAGGATCAAGCTCATCCAGGGCGACTACTTCCCCGGTATTAAACTGACAGGCCATGCCACAGTTTAAAATGGGCAGGGCTTCCGAACTAATATCTTCTGCCAGCTGGAAGTATTCGAAAAACCCCAGGCCAAAACTCTGGTAATAATCTGGCGCAGGGCGGTGTGCAAATTCCGTATTCCACCTGTTGATGAGTTGCTGCCTGTTTTCTATCGGGCCTATTGTTTTTTTCCATTGATAGCGGTTGGCCAAATCGGTGCCTTCTACAATGCATCCTCCGGGGAAACGGATAAAACCAGGTTTCATATCTGCCAAAAGCTGAACCATATCGGCCCTTAAACCTTGCTTACGGCCTTTCCAGGTATCGCCGGGAAAAAGCGAAACCATATCCAGATCGATTTGACCTTTTCCTTCAAAGACGATGGCAAATTTTGCCTTTGGATCTGTTTCTGTGGCAATAAAACTGGCTGATTGTTTTTTCCAGTCGCTGCCGCTTTGCTCCGGAACAAGGTTTCCTTCTCCAATTACTTTATTGTTTGCACTTAATAACTGTAGGTGCAGGGTTACACCGGAACTTTTCAGACGGTACATCACCGAGAAATCATAACGCAATCCTTTCTTTACACCTATGCCTTTAAAACCCTCGTTGGTGAGGCCAAAAGTGCCGTTTTCGTTGTTAATTTGCAGGTAACGTGGGTTTGCCGTATTTACTTCTTTACGGTTAACAACCAAAATTTCGCCCTCACTGGCTTTTTCTCTTTGAATGCTCCAGCCCATTAAGGGTTTTGCAAATTCGAACGACCTGTTTTTAATCAGTTCTGCATAAATTCCGCCATCGGCACCAAAATTAATGTCCTCAAAAAATACGCCCCACATATTGGGTTGAACCTTTGCAAGGGTATAATCTGGCTTAATTTTAACAACTTTTGGGATTTGCGCCTGCACTAACATCGGGATGGCTGTAAAACTTAGCGAAAAAGTAAAACAGGCGTTTAACACGCTTTTTTTAAGTGCGTTTAATTTCATTGGTTTTTAATATTTGGTCGATTCTAATTGTAAAATTAAAATATTTAACATAATAAACGTTATTTATACGATTATTATTTCCAAATAAAATAATCTACAATGTTATCATGTACAGAAAAATGAACTGGCTTTATTGAATCAATAAAATTTAGCTGAAAAAAGTAAAATTGCTGATTTTCAGAATGATCGCTATTGAATGACTATAATGCTTCACTGTAGTATATTAACATCGGGAAGATAAAATATCACGGGCAATATGGCGCACCGAATTAGCTGTTTTCTGTTTGCATAAGTTACATTTCCCGATCCAAACGTAAGCGAAAAGTAATGGTAAACCATCAGGGGTAAAACTTCGGACAAAGGAAAGTTTACTGATTTGCGTATTTTTTAAAAACGTGAACCAGACTTTCGGCAATGATTTTATTGCCTTTATCAGAAGGGTGCAAACCATCATAGGTCATTTTAATTGCATCCAACGGGTAAGGATAATCGTCGCTTTGAGGCTGGTAGGGGATAGAAGCCGATTCGGGATATTTATAGTTTTGGTACGCTCCGGTAGACGGATTTTTTAACCTTTTAAATTTGACTGATTTTTCGACTTTAAGTTTTTGATTATGGTAAAGATCAACTACAGGGAAGTTTTCATGCTTGCCAATTTCGGCGATTGCGTTGGCAAACATTTCTAAAGTCTGGCCATTTTTTGCTTTATACGATCCGAAGGCATTGTTGTTAGCATTGGCGATGTACACAAAATCATTCCGTTGCATTGGCGTTATGATTACAATTTTAGCGCCAGGGTTTAAACTTCTGATTTTATCAATGATGATGCGGTAAGCACCACAGGTAGTTCCTGTTCCGGTGTTGTTGATATAATCGCTTAAAGAACCAACCGGGATTCCAGCCCACCAATCATTAGTACCCAGAAAAATGGAATATAAGTCTGACTGAACAATTCCCAGCTTATTAATTTCTTTCGCGATGCCAACGCTTGTCCAGCCGTTATGCCCCTGATTGATATAACTGATATTTGGTAAACGTTCTTTAACCCGGTCCAGATAACCTTTTTGTACACGGTTTCCGGTTTCATTTAAGTGGTTGTTGAGGTAGGTGATGGAATCGCCAATGGCTGTCCACCTGATTACTTTTGCAGGGATAAACGAAAAATTAATAATGGTGCTGAATAAAAAGATTAAAATAATTCGGTTATAGTTTTTCTTGCTCATAAAGCCTTTATAATCATCCTGGTGTTTAAAAAATGCCTGGCGATGAATTTAAGAAGAATATTTTAGGTTTTATTGTGATGTTTGGTTAGAAAAGATGCTGAAAGATAGTGAATTTTAATTCCGGAGAGCCGTGAAGAAATATTTTAACGACTTAAAGTCCTTCAGTGTAAAAGCAAATGTTTAAAAATGGTTTAAGCATTTGACTAACCAACATTAATAAAGCACATATTTTACCGAAGAACGCTGTCAATTAAAAAATCTATGACAACCTCGTTATTCCCCTCCAATTACATCAATCAAAAAATTAATTGCGTCAGCAGAGTGAAGTGCTTTTGTTGATTGCATCGTCATATCTGCCGTTTCCGAAGCCCTTTTTAACATTTGTTTTTCATATGCTGAAATGGCCTCTTTACTATTTTGGAAATGATTATCCTTAAAACATTCACTAAGCTCTAAAGCATCGAGCATGGCCATATTTACTCCTTCGCCAGCATAAGGAGGCATTAAATGTGCTGCATCGCCAAGCATGGTTAAATTTGAGATGGTTTCCCAGCTTTGATCCAGCGGCATACAATATTGCGGGCGGGGAACAAAAGCAGCAGATGCATTTTCAAATAATTCAAGCCAGATCGGATCCCAGTCGGAAAATTCCCTTTTAAACCAGTTTACCACCTGGTTTTGATCAGAAAAGTTGATCCCTGATTCCTTAGCCCAGGCTTCCGCCGTATTGCATCCGGTATAAAATACCAAACTGCCATCACCTTTTGAACTTACGATTAATGATTTTTCATTTCCCATGGCAAATATTTTTCCGCCGTTAAGCAGGGCATGCATTTTAGGTGTGGCAGTTGCTGACGAATAAACAGCACCTTCAACAATGGTAATGCCTGAATAAAAGGGCCTAACAGGTGTAATATACGGTCGGATTTTAGAGTTTGCGCCATCAGCTGCAATAACAATATCTGCTGTTACAATATCCCCGTTTTTGAACTCAATCAACCACGATCCGTTATCGGGTTTAAGTGATACAAAGTGACTGTTCCAGATTACAGTATCCTTTTCTAATGAATCTAAAAGGATCTTTTGCAGCGGACCACGGTCTATTTCAGGACGGAATGCCTCTCTATTTTCCGTGTCATTATCCTCAAATACAATATTTCCATGCTGATCAACGATGCGGGTACGGTCTGCTCCGGGGCGATAATTGGCCATAAATGCATTCATAAGTCCGGCTGCCTGTAGCGCTGCAAGTCCCGATTCTTCATGTAAATCCAATGTTGCACCTTTTGGCCGTGCATTTTCGTTAGTGTCGCGTTCGTAAACGTTTATGTTAAAGCCATCCATTTGTAGCAAACGGGCTAAAGTTAAACCACCCGGACCAGCACCGATAATGGCAATTTTTTTATTTTTAATGTTGTTCATTGTTTTTTTGATTGGTGATGCCTTTAATTATAATCTCACAGCAGGTTAAAATCACCTCTTCCGTAATAATCTGTACCGGACGATCCAAATGATCGAAATATTCTGCTACCAGATCCTGAATAGGCGAGAAGAGTAATGCCCGGTGCACATCGTGTGGGAAATCGGGTATTAATCCGCCCTCCACATTTGTTTTTAAGAACACATGGATCGGTGCAAAAAACGCACCTTGCTGGATATTTTTCGTCTGAAAAGCCTTGTTTAAAAGTGGAGAAGATTTACCATATTGGATGAGTGAAAAAGCAGGTTTGTTGTTTTTGAGGTAGCTGAACGTGTTTAACCAGAGTTTTTTCATTCCTTCGGCAAAGCCCATTTCAGGATCGAAATCTTTTAACACTGCATTTTCATAAGTACCGAGTACTTCTTCAATAAACAGTTTTACCAGCAAATCTTCCTTGTTTTCGTATTTGATGTAAATGGTACGGGGCGATATATTGGCTGCCTTTGCAAGTTTTTGCATGCTGAGGTTTTCCAAACCTTCTTCAGAAATAATCTGTAAGGCAATGGATCGGATGGCTGCTTCTTTCTCTAAACTTTTAGGCCTCATTTTGTTTTATCATTTAATAAGCATCAAAAGTAAGTAAACGTTTGTTTACTTTTAAATTTAAAATAAATTTTGACAAATGGATTAATTTAGGGCTTACCGAAGAATAATTAACCATGTAAGAATATAAGATCATGTAAGCTTATATGTTTCTTAAATGCCTTAAATGGTTAAAAAATATAATAATAAATAAATGGTGATAAGAATTTATTGCATAACCTTGCCTCGGCTCGCCGCTGCCGAAGGGCTCTTTCTTTTTGGCATCAAAAAGAAACAAAACCGAGGCTTGCCGAGCTCATTAATGCAAATAAAAAAAGATAAACAGCTTATTAATAAAATGCCGGCTGAAAATTTTTCTTTGGGAGTCCGTGGTTTGGCTGGGCCATTGGAGCCCGAAAAATTTATTAGGCCGGGTTCTAGCTGAACGGGGATGAGGTGCTTTGGCCTGGCTGGGTGGAAATGCAAATACCAGTAAATTATTAATTAATAAATAATTACAAAATAACGTCAATGGTAGCTTGTTGAAGGACCTTCGATTACTCCTTTGCGAATCTTTTCGACAAGCTCAATATGGCAGCTTCTTGAGAAATACCTAAAGTAGTTTCCAGCACTAAAACTTATCTTTCATCCCGAACAAACCCATCAATCCTCCGGTATGAATAGCAAGGATTTTATCGTTTTTACCAATAATACCCTGTTTTTGTAAATCGACAATGGCATAAAACATTTTTGATGTATAAACCGGGTCTAAAAGCAATCCGGTTTTAGCAGTAAAGATTTTAATAGATTCGATCAGTTCGGGAGTGGTTTTGGCATAACCACCAAAATGATAATCGAGATGGAGTTCTAAATGATCCGAAAGGGGTGTGTATTTTTCTATTTCATCCTGAATAAATGATCCACCTTTTAACACCGGGATAATGTTGAGTTTGGTATTTAATTGATGTTGCTGTATCCCTTTTAGTAAGCCTGCTGCTGTAGTTCCTGTTCCGGCGGCACAGAAAATATGATCGTAAGTTTCAGTCAATTCGCTGATGATCTCTGCACAACCTGGTATGGCTTGGGGTGATGCGCCACCTTCATCAATAAAAAATGCCTGTTTATCATTCGCAAAATGTCGTTCAAATAACTTGTGTTTGTCCTTATAACTTTCCCGGTCAACAAAAATGAGCTTCATGCCAAATAAGCTGCATAATAATAACATCTCATTTTTAACTTCTTCGCCACGGACAAAAGCAGTCGATTTTAGTCCTGATCTTGATGCTGCCGCGGCCGTTGCCACCAGGTGATTGGAATAAGCCCCGCCAAAAGTGATTAAATGTGTTTTGTTTTCTTCTCTGGCTTTAGCTAAAATGTATTTGAGTTTGCGCCATTTATTGCCCGAAATGTAAGGATCAATCAGGTCATCTCGCTTTACAAAAAGATTGTTAAAAGGAGCCAACCCAATTTTTTGTACAGGACTATTTATTTCTTCGAACACGCGTAAAAATAAAAAACACCTGAGTATTTCAGGTGTTTTTAAGCATTATTATCTATAATAATTTATTATTTACCAATACCTAAACCAATCCCCGCATTAACCATGCTGTATTTGGCTTGTGTATATGAACCGTAAAATTTAAAGAAACCAAATTTCAGCTGAAAGCCTAAACTTGCCCTTACGCCATCAATATCAGTTTGTTTCACCGAAACCGGATCAACATAAGTTGCCGAAGTTGTAGCACTGGTGGCGAAACGATAAGTACCCAGAGCTTTTAAATTGGTGTTGGAAGTTTGATAACCCACACTTACAAATGGCGTAAAAAAGAGAATCTTTTTAGAAAAAATGGCATCAAAATTTACACCGTTAAATTTAGCGTCAATGCGTTGATCTGAATTTCCTGTATTGTCGATATCTAAAGGCAAGGTGTATTTATACTGAGTAAAACCACCTGCTATGGCAATATCTACCGGAATTAATTTTTCTGTTGATCCCATAATTAAAGGTAAAAGTTCCACTTTAGCACCAAAACCGATCATTGATAAACTTCCTAAATCACTACCGATTTTTATTTTAGGCATGGCCCTTAAAGTAACATCGATATTTTTGGGCAAACCTAAAGTAGCCTGGATTTGGGCAGATGGCACTACGTGAAAGCCCACGCCTTGTGGCAGGTTGAAAAATTTACCAGTAGGGATACCGTTGCTGGTGTAAATTTCCATTTTACCACCTTCATGGTCATCGCCAAAAGCAGTTGGTCCGATTGAAGAAGCGCCGGGAGCAGGTTTGATGTTACTTAAACCCAGGGTATTTACATCATAACTTCTGGCCGATTGCGGAACAAAAGCAGCGGAGGCCGAAACCCTGACATCGAACTTTAAAAAACCTTTTGATTGGGCAGTGTTCGACCAGCCATCGGTTAAACCGAGCCCCAGGCCTTTATATAAAGGGTCGAAATAAGCATTAACCAGTTTTGTCGCATCTGCCGGACCGCCTACAAACAAGCCTCCAACATCTTGCTGCGCACTCGCTTTTTGGGTCATTACCAATAAAAATAAAGCCGCCAAGGCCTTTAAAGAGTAGTATTTTTTCATATAAATGATTTAGGATGATTTGATTGTATTAAAGATAAGCCTCTTTTTCCGAAAACTGCAATCATTAAAAAATTCTTGAAGTTAAAAGTTTATTTTTGCCCCATGGAAAATGTGGTCGAATTGCAGGAATCAGAAGAGCAGGAATTATATGAACATTTAAAAATCATTGTCGATAAGGGGCAGTCTTTACTGCGCATTGATAAATTTTTGATGGTGCGTGTAGAAAATGCCTCGCGAAACCGTATTCAGAATGCAATCGATGCAGGCAACGTTCTGGTAAACCAGAAACAGATTAAAGCGAGTTATAAGGTTAAGCCTTTTGATGAGATTTCGATTGTTTTGCCTCATCCGCCACGCGATACCGAGGTTTATCCGGAAGATTTGCCGCTTGATATTATTTATGAAGACAGCGATCTTTTAGTAGTAAACAAGGCTGCAGGGATGGTGGTGCATCCGGGATTTAACAACTATACCGGAACGTTGGTTAATGCTCTGGCCTTTCACTTTGAAAAATTGCCTCAATTGCCCGGCAATGATGGCCGACCGGGTTTGGTGCACCGCATTGATAAAGATACCTCAGGTTTATTGCTGATCAGTAAAAACGAAAAGTCGATTACCCATTTAGCCCGCCAGTTTTTCGATCACAGCATTACCCGTAAGTACATTGCGTTGGTTTGGGGCGATATCGAAAATGATGGAACAGTAACCGGTTATATCGGCCGCAGTGCGAAAGACCGCCGTGTGATGGATATTTATGACGATGAAGAAAAAGGCAAATGGTCGGTAACGCATTATAAAGTATTAAAGCGCCTGGGTTATGTAACGCTGATCAGCTGTGAGCTCGAAACCGGCCGTACCCACCAGATCAGGGCACACATGCAGCACATTGGTCACCCGCTTTTTAATGATGCGATGTATGGTGGCGATAAAATTTTAAAAGGCACCACTTTTAATAAGTACAAGCAGTTTGTAGATAATTGCTTCGAATTATTGCCCCGTCAGGCCCTGCACGCACAAAGTTTAGGTTTTATTCATCCCACTACAAAAGAATATATGTACTTCGAATCACCATTGCCGCCCGATTTTAAAGCGGGCTTAACCAAATGGGAAAATTATATCGTTACATCATAAAATATGCTTCAGGAGTACCTCTTATTTAATGATGAATTTCAGGCAGCTGATGTTCCATTTTTAACGGCTGCCAACAGGAGCTTTAAATTTGGCGATGGCTTGTTCGAAAGCATGCGGATGATTAACAATAAGCTGCAGTTTGCCGATTTACATGCCGACAGGCTTACTGCCGGAATGAAAGCGCTTAAAATTGATGGTCATGCTTTAATGGACGATTATTTTTTGCGTCAAAAAACGGCTGATCTTACTAAACGCAATAAATGGAACGGCAATGTCCGCTTTCGTCTTTCCGTTTACCGGGGAGGCGCCGGCGTATATACGCCCGAAATTAATAAAGCCGGTTATGTTTTAGAGGGGATTCCTTTAAAATCATCAAATTATGAACTCAATAGCAAAGGTTTAATTATTGATGTTTATGATGAAATGACCAAACCGGTAAATAAGCTATCGAATTATAAAACAGCCAATGCTTTACTTTACGTGATGGCCGGACTTTTTAAAAGCCAGAACCGTTTGGATGAGGCCATGATCCTGAACCAACACGGATTTCTGTGCGAAAGCATCAGCGCCAACGTTTTTATAGTATATAACAAGCAGATTTATACGCCATCACTGGCCGAAGGCTGCGTAAGTGGTGTTATGCGTACGGCCATTATGCAATTATGCAAAATGAACGATATGCCTTTAATCGAAGCACAGATTAATCCGGAGATTTTAAAAGAAGCTGAAGAAGTTTTCATTACCAATGCCACGCAGGGTATCCAGTGGGTGATGGGTTATGGCAGAAAACGCTATTTTAATGAAGTTTCGAAATTTTTGAACGAAAAATTGAACGTTTTTTAGTTCATTGGTTCATTTGCCGTTGGTTTATTCGTCAGGTTAAGCGGTTAATTTATGCCAAACGTAAAATTACAAGCGGTCATTTCGAGCGAAGTGCAACAAAGTCGAGAAATCTGTTTAGATAGATCTCTCCACTCCGCCATGCTCCGGTCGAGATGTCAACTCTTTTGGAATTTCTTCGCCGTCAAGACTCCAGACTAAGAACTTCTGACTATTGCGATTAATCCGTACTAAACGCCAACCGCTCTCCTCCAACCGCACTACAACCTCATTCCCCTTAAAAAATCTTCGATCAGCATGCGCTTTTTACCTTCGTATTGGATGTCCAGCAATTTGATAAATCCATCTTTAGCCGCAAATTTTAAATAGGTTTTACCATCAGTTAAAAAACCACCGGCTGCAATACCCGGTTCCTTATCTTCGAGTTCTGCCTTAAATACCTTTAAAGTTTTATCATTAAGCGCAGTAAAAGCTGTTGGGTATGGACTTAAACCGCGGATTAAATTGTGAATGTGCTGTGCACTATTGTTCCAGTCGATTTTGCAGTCTTCCTTAAAAATCTTTGGTGCATGTTTTAAATCATCGCTTAGTGGCTGCGGTTGTTCTTGTACTTCACCTGCTTCAATGGTGTGGAGGGTTTTTACCAGTAAATTTGCACCAACAACCATCAGTTTATCGTGCAGGTCTCCTGCGGTTTCATCATCTGCAATGGCCACACTGTCACTCATAATGATATCACCTGTATCAATTTCCTCCTTAAGGAAAAAGGTAGTAACACCACTTTCTTTCTCCCCGTTAATAATGGCATGATTAATCGGTGCTGCACCACGGTATTGTGGCAATAATGAGCCGTGTAAGTTAATAGTTCCTTTGGCTGGCATGCTCCAAACCACCACCGGTAACATTCTGAATGCCACTACAACCTGCAGATCGGCCTGGTATGATTTTAATTCCTCAATAAATTCGGGATTCTTTAGTTTTTCGGGCTGCAAAACAGGAATTCCTTTTTCTACAGCGTATTTTTTTACAGCACTTTCGTTCAGTTTCTGGCCACGGCCGGCTGGTTTATCTGGTGCAGTAACCACGGCAACCACATCAAAACTGGCTTGTACTAAGGCATCTAAAGAAGCTACAGCAAAATCGGGCGTACCCATAAAAACTATTTTCATAAAGAAAGTGTTGTGTTTCTAAAAATAACGTGATACCCACGTTAAAGTTTTGCAAAATAACTAAAAATAAACCCATACTTATAGGCAAAAAATGGTACAAGGCAAAGATGTTGTTAAAGCAAGTGGATTGGTGTACGTAACTGATGCCATGCCTGGTATTTACCGTAAAGGCAAACCAGGTAAATTTCATTACGAAGATAAGGAAGGAAAAAAAATAACCGAAGAAAAGCACCTCGAGCGGATAAAAACGTTGGTTATTCCGCCTGCGTGGCAAAACGTGTGGATTGCCTGTAAACCCAATGCCTACCTGCAGGTTACCGGGATTGATGCAGCAGGCAGAAAACAATATAAATACCACAACAAATGGACCAGCCGCCGGTCGGAAGATAAATATTTCCGCTTGCTGGAATTTGGAAAGGCTTTACCCAATGCCAGAAAAAACCTGGAGAAAGACCTCCGCCGCAAAGATTTTGACGAACGCAAAGTACTCGCCATTTCGGTTGATGTGCTCCAAAAAACACTCATTCGTGTGGGTAACGAAAGTTATAAGCAGCTTTACGGCTCTTTTGGCCTTACAACCTTGCGTGATAAACACGTAAAAATCAACGGCAGTAAAATTACCATGGATTTTATAGGTAAAAAAGGTGTTCAGCAGAAAGTAGAACTGAATGACAGGTCTCTAGCTAAACTGGTTAAAAAATGCAGGGACATCCCAGGGCAGGAATTATTTCAGTTTTATACCCATGGAAAAGAACATAAAAGCATCGACTCGGGCAAAATAAATAATTATATCAGAGAAATTACAGGCGATGATTTTACCGCAAAAGATTTCAGGACCTGGGGCGGTACACTGGAAGCATTGCGCCAGTTTTCGAAATGCAGCGCCGATGAAAGTTTTAATTTAAACTCTAAAAAGGCCATTATAAACGTTTTGGATTGCGTTGCCAAAAAATTAGGAAATACAAGAGCTGTGTGCAAGAGTTCTTACGTATATCCTTTATTGCTTACCGCTTACGAGAACAATGAGTTAGGTAAATACATGAAAAAGATGAACAACAATAAAGTTATCGGGAAATTAGCTCTGGCGCATGATGAGAAAGTATTATTGTCGTTTTTGAAAGCGAATAGTAAATAAAAAACCCGTTATATTTGTTTTTTTATCCTCTATATGCAAATTAATCTTGACGATAACGCCACTGTTTTTTATACATTGATCGAAGAATCTCCAATGCCAATTGCATTATATGTTGGAGAAAAGATGGTAATTAAAGTTGCCAATAAAGCAATGCTTAAAGCATGGGGGAGAGATAATAGTGTTATCGGACAAGAACTTGCTATTGCACTGCCTGAACTAAAAGACCAGCCATTTTTAGGAATTCTGGAAGAGGTACGCCTCACCGGTGTTGCTTACGAAACCAAAGAAGACCGCGTATTGCTGATCAATGATGAAATACTGCAAACGTTTTATTTTGATTTTATTTACAAACCTTTAAAAGATGATAACGGACAAGTTTGGGGTATTGTTAATAATGCAACCGATGTTACTGAACTGGTAAATGCCAGGTTAAAAGTAAAAGCAAGTGAAGAACTTTTTCGAAAAATGATTCAGGATGCCCCGGTGGCGATTGGTATTTTAAGAGGAGAAAATTTTGTAATAGAGCAGGCAAACGAAGATCTGCTGAAATTGTGGGGAAAAACAAAAGACGTTATAGGGCTCAATTTAATTGATGGTTTGCCAGAACTAAAGGGACAACCCTTTCCCGATTTACTTGCCCAGGTTTATAAAACAGGTGTAGCCCACTATGGTTACGAAACCATGGCCAGGTTAGAAAGAGAAGGCAGGCTTCAGGATTATTATTTCAACTTTGTATATGATCCGATCCGCGATCAGCACAATGTGGTTACCGGTATCATGGTTGTAGCCAACGAAATTACTTCTTTGGTACACTCGCGTATGGAAATGGCCAAAAGCGAAGAACGTTTCCGGAATTTGCTATTGGATACCCCAATGGCCACGGGCTATTACGAAACAGAAGATATCATCATTTCTTTAGCCAACGATGAAATGCTGCGCTTTTGGGGTAAAGATAAAAGTGTAATTGGCAAACCTATGGAAGAGGCTATTCCTGAATTAAAAGGTCAGCCATTTATTGGTATTTTAAAAGAAGTTTATCGTACGGGTATTCCTTATCATGCCGATCAGCAGGAGGCCTTATTACCTGTTAACGGTAAATTGGAAAAAGTATGGTTTAATTTTACCTATAAGCCTTTAAGAAATGTAGATGGCAAAGTTTACGCCATTTTACACGCTGCGATGGATGTAACCAAACAGGTGCAGCTACAACAGCAAAAAGATGAGTTTTTAGGAATCGCCAGTCATGAACTTAAAACACCTGTAACCAGTATTAAAGCTTATGCGCAGGTATTAGAGCGGATGATCAGAAATGATGGTGATGAGAAAAAGGCTTCGATGGTACATAAAATGGATGTACAGTTAAACCGGTTAACCGGCTTAATCGGCGACCTGCTCGACGTGACCAAGATTCAATCCGGTAAAATGACCTTTAATCCGGTAAATTTTGATTTTGATCTTGCTGTGGCCGAAATTGCTGAGGAAATGCAGCACATTAGTGCCAGGCATCATATCCATACCGATTTGCAGGGGCATGCTAACGTTTATGCTGATAAAGAACGTATTGGGCAGGTAATTACCAATTTCTTATCAAATGCCATTAAATATTCTGCAGATGCCGATCAGGTTGATGTAAAAACTTACACAACAGACAACGAAATTATTTTAAGCGTAAAAGATTTTGGTATTGGCATATCGAAAGAATTACAGCACCTCGTTTTTGATCAGTTTTACCGTGTTGGCGGTCAGTTGCAGCATACTTATCCCGGTTTAGGCCTGGGACTTTATATTTCTTCCGAAATTATAAAAAGTGAAGGCGGAAGGATCTGGGTAGAAAGCGAAGAGGGGCAGGGTGCCACTTTTTATTTTGCTTTAAAAAGATGATTCCACTGATTTGATTAAATCAATGGAATCATCTGTTATTCTTTTGGTGCCTTTTTTATCGGGTGTACCGGTTGTTCTTCCTGTTCGCGCTGTTTAGCCGGATTATTGGTTTTTGGCGCTTTATTCGGCGTGCTGTCGTTTTCTTTCCTCACCGTTTTATGGTCAACAGGTTCCCTGCCTTTTGGCACTTCTTCCTGATAATTGCTTCCTGGTTTATCGCTTTTAACTTTTGGACCGCTCATGGTTATAGTGATTGAATAAATAAATTTTGAATGATTAAATGTTGTAAGTTTATAATGTTGTAAAGTTTAAGGTTGTAATGTTATAAAGTATAAAACCTGTAGGTAATAACAATTCTTAATCTGTTAAGTTTGAAAATATTCTCATCAGCGGCATTCCTTCCTTCATTCAATCAATCCCTCATTCTCTCATTCAATCAATCTCTCATTCAATCAATCCCTCAATCTCTCATTCAATCATTCTTTCCCTCAATCCTTAATTATACAGCAAATATTTTTTACGCATCGTTTTATAGGCACTTAATCCCGGTTCCCAGCTTGCCCGTATTTCTGCTTCGCTTTTTCCGTCAATTACCTGCTGTCTGAAATCGCCCACACCAACCAGTCTCTCAATTGTACCCATTTCTTTGCTCAGTTTGGTGTTAAAGAAATCTTCTTTTCGTGGCGATGCTTTGTAAAGTTCAATTAACCAGCTGATGTTTACCTGTTTCGATTTTATCAATTCTGCAGTATCATAATTTCTCAGATCCAGACCATAACAAACCTGATCCTGGAATAAAGGTGTTTCCGACATGCCTTTTATGCTTTTTGGCGTAAAACTGAAATCAAACTTACCTTTAAGGTATGGTGCCCCAACAATGGTAAAAGGAAACATCGTACCACGGCCATGGTTTAAATAAGTACCCTCAAACAAACAGGTAGAAGGATAAAGCAAAATAGCCTGCTGTGTATTCAGGTTTGGAGAGGGTTTAACGGGTAAAACATATTCCATATCATGGTTGTAATTCGCATTTTTAATAATCGTGATTTTACATTTCACTTTGTCTTTTAGCCAGCCCTCGCCGTTTAGCATCTGTGCATATTCGCCAACGGTTAAGCCATGTGCTATTGGAATGGGCTGTACACCAATGCCCGATTTAAATTTTGGGTCTAAAATTGGTCCGTCTATTAAATAACCGTTCGGGTTCGGGCGATCTAAAATCAGCAATGGTTTGTTGTTTACCGCACAGGCTTCCATTACATGCTGTAACGTATTAATGTAAGTGTAAAAACGTACGCCCACATCCTGGATATCAAAAACCATCACATCAACATCGGCCAGGTCTTCAGCCGTAGGCGTGCTGTGTTTGCCATAAAGCGAAATGGCCTTAATGCCTGTTTTTGTATCTACATCATCATTGACGGTAACGCCAGCGCTCGCATTGCCTCTAAAACCATGTTCAGGGCCAAATATTTTCTGGATTTTGATGCCGCGTTTTAATAGGCTGTCAACCGAGGTTTGCTCACCTATAACCGAAGTAGGATTTACCACCATACCCACACGTTTGCCTTTTAATAACGGAAGGTATTTTTCGGTCTGTTCTGCTCCCGTTTTCAAGGTTGATGGCAATTTTGGCGTCCTGATCATCAATTTTCTATTTTCAGGACTTTTTTTGCCAAGAGCTTCCTGTTCAAGTGGTTTTGGCTGTCCACAGGCAGATAATGCAATTAAGCTGGTTAAAGCAAAGCTGATGTATTTTTTCATTTTTTTATGATTCTAATCTTCCGGTAATTACAGCAAAACAATTTACCCTGTATTTTGATTTATGCTATTGGGATTTGTGCGAGCTGATCTTTAAAGTTGGTTATTTATTTTCAAAAATGCCATTTTTAAAAAGGAATTGAGCATTTTTGTTACTTAACAATTGATTAAATTGAATTTCGAATATTTCATAGCAGGGCGGATAGCCATTAAATCTGAGCGTACTTTTTCTAAACTGATTGTCCGCATTGCAATAGCAGGCGTAATGCTGAGCCTCGCTGTTATGATTCTATCCATTGCCATTATTAAAGGCTTTAAAACCGAAATTCAGGATAAAGTGAGGGGATACCTGGGTGATGTACAGATTACCCGTTACGACCTGAACAATTCTTTCGAACATTCGCCCTTTGTGTTGGATGCGGAAACCCAAAAAATGCTCAAAACCAATAGAGATATCGAGTTTTATTATCCTTTCGCTACCAAACCCGCCATTCTTTCGGCCAATAGTGAAATTGAAGGCATTAATTTTAAAGGGGTTGACAAAAGCTATAAATGGGATTATATCAAACAGCATATCATCAGCGGTACAATTATCGATTTTTCTGATAGTACGGCTGCCATGCAGGAATTGTTAATTTCAAATTACACCGCTAAGCGCTTAAAACTCAAAACCGGTGATGATTTCATTATGTACTTTGTTCAAAACCAGCTCCGTCCGCGGAAATTCAAAATCGTTGGTGTTTATGATATCGGGGTAGAAGATATTGATAAGGGATTTGTTTTGGGCAACCTGAATATCATCAAACGTTTAAATAACTGGCAGCCAAACGAAATTGGCGGCATCGAAATCAGGATTAAGGATTTTAACAAGCTAAAACCCGTTGCCGATAACATTTACGAAAAACTGCCGCGAAATTTACGTTCCTATTCTATTGAAGAAAATTTCCCTAATATTTTTACCTGGCTGGGTTTACTTGATGTAAATACAAATGTGATCCTGAGTTTGATGCTGATTGTTGGCGTTATAAACATGGTTACGGCACTATTGATTATGATTTTAGAACGTACCAACATGATCGGGATGCTAAAATCATTTGGGGCCAGCAACTGGAGCATTATGAAAATTTTCCTGTACAATTCGGCTTATCTCGTTGGAATTGGCCTGCTTTTAGGCAATATTTTAGGCTTAGGACTTGGTTTTTTACAGCAATCTACCCATATATTTAAGCTTAATCAGGCATCATACTTTTTAGCTTACGCACCGATAGAATTTCACTTTATGGATGTATTGCTGCTTAACGTAATTACGGTGGTGGTGTGTTTAACCGTTCTGATTATCCCTTCACTTTTAATCAGCAAGGTTTCTCCGTTAAAGGCCATCAGGTTTAAGTAATTCAAAAAAAACTTGGGTCACCAGGCAGATCAAAACCCGGTGCCCAAGCAAACCTAAACCTAAGCTCTTTTTAACTCAATTTATATTGGTGTGTTAATTGGTTCTCTTTAAAATATACTCGTAACTCATTGTAGCGTATGAGGTTGCCGGATCGATGTTTGTTTGTGGTTTCGATCTTCTTTTCAATGTTAAATCTGCACCGCTGCTTCTAATATCATATTCGCCGTTTAATATCATGCCCCAATCAAAATCTGCCGTCCAAACACCTTCATCAGCAAAATAGCCGATGCCGTTTTTAAAATTATAAGTGCCTTTGCCGCTTAATGATTTTAGGGTAGAGCCAACATCGGATGTAATATTAAATTTGCCGTCTTTTAACGAAATCGAAATTTGACGGGTTACCGGAACCGATTTCGCACTATTGCTGATTACCAGTACACCAGTATAATTACCGTCCATTAAAACATTAACACTTGTTGGCTTTTTACAACCGAAACACAGGCAAATGGCAAATAATAGCATGCTGATTTGAACTTTCATATCCCTTAAACGGGATTCAAAATGAAAACGCTACAATAAATTTAAATCCAGTCTGTTTCTTGTATGCTCTGGATAAATTCGGTACGTGGCTCGAGGTTAAGGTAAGGATAAGTCACCTTCGAAAGGTATAAGCCTGTTGGATGGGCGGGCAACGATAGTTTGGAGGGTTTTAAGCTGATCAGTTCACTTTCAAATTCATCCAGGCTGAGTTCTCCTTTACCAACCATTAACAGTTTACCCATAATAATGCGGATCATTTTACCCAAAAAGCGGTTGCTTGCAATGTGAAACCTGAACCGGTTGCCTGCAGGATTTACCAATAAACGGGCTTCCATTACATTACAGATGGTATGTTCGTATTTATCCGGATGGGTGCAAAAGGCCCTGTAATCTTTATATTGAGGTAAAAGTTCTACAACAGCTTTCATTTTATCAAAATCGAGATTATTGAGCTGATAAAAAGAACTTTGCGTACTTAAAAAGGGATCTTTACAGGTGTGTACAAAATAATCGTATTTACGCTGTACGGCATCGAACCTTGCATGGGGCTTTCCTTCCATTTTAATAATGTCGAATACCGCAATATTATAGGGCAATGCTTTGTTTAGGATGTAAAGCAGGTCGAAATCAATTTCTTTTTCAATATCGGCATGGAAAAAAAACTGACTTGCATGTACATGTGCATCTGTGCGGCCACAGCCATTAATGGCAATCGGCGATTTTAGGATTTTAGAAAGCGTTTGTTCAATAACTTCCTGAACGCTTTTAACCCCGGGTTGTTTTTGCCAGCCACTGTAGTATTGACCTTGATATGCAATATGGAAGAAGTATCTCATTATTTCGGTGCAATTTTACGGAAATTTTAGCAGCAGGAATATTAAATCCTATTTTTGCGGGGTAAAATTTAATCATGGATTTAATAAATTGTCCCTGCGGAAGCGGCATTACCTTTCAGCATTGTTGCCAGCCTTACCATTTAAAAGCGAAAACTGCACCAACTGCCGAGGCTCTAATGCGGTCGCGGTATTCGGCATTTGTAATGGCCAATGCCGATTATCTTTACGAAACTACACATAGCAGCAAAAGAAAAAACCATTCGAAAAGCGCTTATTTAAATAGTGCAAAAAATACCAGATGGCTTAAGCTCGAAATTATTTTTTCGGATTTTGATGTGGTGGAGTTTAAAGCCTATTACCTCAACAAAAAGTTCCAGACCGAGGTATTACATGAAAAATCTAATTTCAGGCTAGAAGACAGTAAATGGTATTATGTGGATGGGGATTTTTATTTATAACAAAAACTCAGTTACATTATCCGGCGTAATTACTTTATTTTCAGCATTTTCATAGGCATCTAAAAATGTTTTTGGAAATTTCGTATTAACTTTTGGATTCCATTTTATTTCATAAGCGCTCATTAATCCGTTTCTTTCTTCAATATAATCTATTTCCTGCTGGGCATGTGTACGCCAAAAATATTGGTTACAGTTAATTTGTTTATAAGCAAGAAACTTAACCCGCTCACTAATGACGAAATTTTCCCAAAGAGCCCCAATATCCTGTCTTAATACCGCCGGACTAAATTGATTAATCACAGCGTTTCTGATTCCATTATCGTAAAAATAAATTTTTCGACTTTTCTTTAGTTCATTTCTTAGGTTTCTACTTAAAGATCCGAGTCTGAATACAATAAAAGCCTTTTCAAGCAGATCGATATATTTCTCTGTTGTTTGATTATCCAAACCTGATAATTGGCCCAGTTCGTTGTATGATACCTCATTACCAACCTGAAAAGCTAAAGCCTGGATTAATCTTTCCATCTTATCTGGTTTTTGTATTTTCTCCCAGGTTAAGATATCTTTATATAGGTAACTATCTGATAATTGTTTTAACCGTATTTCTTCTCCGCCAGGGTTGTTTACAATTTCTGGATAGTAGCCATAAACCAGGCGATGGTGTAATAATCTTTTTTCGGTAAGTAAGCCATGCTCTTCTACCATTTCTCCAAAAGAAAATGGGAACAGATTATACTCCCATTTCCTGCCAGTAAGCGGTTCATTGATATGGTTGGCTAACTCAAAAGCTGATGAGCCTGTAGCGATTACCTTTACATCTTTAAGCTGATCAATAATTAATTTGATAGACAGACCGATATTATCAATTCTTTGCGCTTCATCTATTACCAGTGTTTTTGATTTTCCAAGTAGTGCACGTAACGATGTAGAGGTGGTATTATTAAGTATTGTTCTGATATCTGCATCATCACCATTCCACCACATAACCGGTTTAGTAAATTCTGAAGACAATTGTTGGATGAGCGTACTTTTTCCAACTTGCCTTGGACCTAAAAGTATGATTGCCTTTTCATCTTTCAGGTGTTTTTGAATGGAATTGGATATTGCTCTTAAAATCATATTCGCAAATTTAATATAAATTTTGCGAATGGAATCGCAAATTTCATATAAATTTTGCGATTTTACTCCTTTTAGCTATAATTGCTTTGCTTCATTCCAATATACATCCATTTCTGAAAGTGTCATATCAGCAAGGGCTTTACCATTTTCTTTGGCTTTACTTTCGAGGTACTGGAAACGTTTAATAAACTTCTTATTGGTTTTTTCCAGGGCGTTTTCAGGATTGATATTGATAAACCGCGCATAATTGATCAGTGAGAAAAGTACATCGCCAAATTCTGATTCTGCTTTTTCGATATCAATTGCTGTATGATCTGCAACATTAAATTCCGCTTTAAATTCCTGCAATTCTTCTTCTACTTTTTCCCAAACCTGGTTTTTATCTTCCCAATCGAAACCCACACCACGGGCTTTTTCCTGTATGCGTGCCGCCTTAACCAAGGCCGGTAGAGAAGAAGGAACACCTGCCAGTACCGATTTATTGCCTTCTTTCAGCTTAATCTGTTCCCAGTTGCGTTTTACATCTTCCTCGTTTTGTACTTCAACATCGCCATAAATATGCGGATGGCGGTTTACCAGTTTATCGCAAACCCCATTTAAAACATCGGTAATGTTAAAATCGTTCGTTTCTGAAGCAATTCTCGAATAAAACACCAGGTGCATCATCACATCACCAAGTTCCTTTTTAATTTCGTCTAAATCGCCCTCTAAAATGGCGTCGCTTAGCTCATAGGTTTCTTCTATGGTTAGGTGGCGCAAGGTTTCCATAGTCTGCTTTTTATCCCATGGGCATTGCGTACGCAAAGTATCTAAAACGGTGAGTAAGCGTGTAAAAGCATCGGCCGGATTGCTGGCGCTGGCAGGAATTGGATTGTTTGGCATGTTTTATTAATGAGGTAAATTATCGGACGCTAAAATACCAAACCCAGCTGATTAAGAAAAGCTGAAAAGGTACTCTGAACCATAAATATTTTGGTCCTGGACCGGGTTTGTACAAGTCTTCATAATTAATGCGGTGTTTAGCCGCATAAATATTGGCTGGTAAAATGGCCAGAAAAAAGATGATCAGTGCAATTCCTGTGTAATACCGCGTACTTTCTATTGCTAAACCGATGGCAAATAGAATTTCGAGCACACCTGTAAAAAGCACAATTTCTACCTTTTTAGGGATAAATAAAGGAATCATGGCCGCCATGCTGGTTTTAAACTTAAAATGCCCGATGGCTGTAAAAAGCAACATTACACCCATGGCAATATTGCCTGCAAAAATATTTCCTTTATCAAAGGTGGTGTGACTGCCAAAAGTTAAAAGTGCCACATATACCAGGAGTAGTACAAATAAAGGTTTCATTAAATTATTTTATCAGGTTAAATGCAATTAAGATGGTTGCTATAAACAATATCACCAGGCCTGATAAAAATATAAAATCTGCTGTTTTTTCCAGCCGCTGACTTGAAGTTTTTATCCTTCGCATGGCGATAAAGGATAAAATACAGCTGGTCATAAAAAACATCACGGCCGCTACGGCAAATTCATCAATTAATGAACCATCGGTAAGTGCCAGCTTTTTTAGGGAAGTGAGCACGATAAAGCAGATCCCCAGCAAGTTTGCAGAAGTACTTAAAATATGTGGCGATCTGTTTTCGGCCATTTTAATCTTTTTCTTCTAATTTAATCTTTTTAGTGATCCGGTAAATGCGTTTCTTTTTATCCGGTTTATGCTCTTCTCCCATTAAAATGCCCCATGGTTTAAGGTTATCTACCCGGTCGAAAATGATTTTTAACATCGCCAGGTAAGGGATGCATAAAAACATGCCCGATATGCCCCAGATCATTTCGCCAACCACAATACCGATAAAGGCAAACAAGGCATTTATTTTTACCTTCGAGCCTACTACCAAAGGCATCAACACATTTCCATCTATAGCATGCACACCTACAAAAGCAATTAAAACCAATAATACCTTACCGGCCCCGGCGGTAGCAAAGGTGATTAAACAGCTCACCAATAGTGCAAAAAATATCCCCAGGTATGGAACAACATTAAAAATACCGGCTACCAAACCCAAAAGAACGGCATATTTAACGCCTAACAAACTGAGTACGGTAATCATTAATACGGTAACGATCAGCATCTGCAGAAATAAGCCAATGATGTATTTTTTGATGATATACTGGATCTGACTTACAATTTCGGTTACTTTTTCTTTGTGTTCTTCTCTAAAAACAGAAGTTAAAAAGGTAAATAAAACCCTGCGGTAATTTAAAATGAAGAAAGTAAACAATAGTGTGAAACCTAAAAACAACAGGGTAGAAGATAGGGTAGCCAGGGTTGTGGCAACAATTGCAGCGCTTGTAGCCAATGCTTTTTCGGTACTATCATTTAAATAATCGAGCTGTTTTTGCGAGTTTACCCCAAAAGTATGCGAAATCCATTTCTGGAGCTCGTGGTACGAAACATTGGCTTTTTCTTTTAGTAAAGGCCAGTCTGCCCATAAATCGCTTAGCTGATTGCCAAAAAAGTAAATGATGCCGCCTATTACGGAAATCATCAGGATTACTGAAACCAGTGTTGATAAACTTCTTTTAAATCTTAACCTGTGTTCTAAAAAATTACCTACAGGGAGCAATAAAATTGCCATTAAAAAGGAGAAAAGTAAAGGCGCCAAAAGTGATTGGCCTAAAATGGCAATGTAGGTTAAACTTATTAAACAGAAAAGAACCAGTGCCAGTTTGGGTAGAAATGATAGTTTGTCTTTCATAAAATTTTAAATCCTGTTTAATACAAAATGCCCGACTAATTGTTTGATTAATCGGGCATTTAAATATAAGGCATTATTTTTTAAAAGCTGCTTGCCTGGTCTAAAAGTGAAATATCTTCAGGCGAGAGTTTTAGGTTTGCTGCATCGGTGAACGATTTTAACTGACTTAAATCGGTAACACTTGCAATTGGGGCCGTAATTGAGGGGTGATAAATTAACCAGGCCAGCGCTACAGAAGCGGGTTCTACCTTGTATTTATCTGCCACCTGATCAAGCGCTTTTAAAATCCTGAAACCACGCTCGTTCAGGAATTTTTTAACACCACCGCCCCGCTGGCTTTTATTTAAATCATCTTCACTGCGGTATTTTCCTGTTAAAAAGCCACTTGCTAAAGAATAATAGGTAACTACACCCAAGCCATGTTCCAGGCATATTTTTTCGTGTTCCTGTTCAAATTCTTCTCTATCGTAAAGGTTGTAACCAGGTTGATAAACCTCATAACGTGGAAGGTTATGCTCGCTTGAACTCAGTAATGATTCCTTTAACCGAGCGGCAGAAAAATTCGAAGCGCCAATCCAGCGTATTTTTCCGGCTTTAATTAATGTTTCGTAAGCACTTAAAGTTTCTTCAACGGGAGTGCTTTCATCATCAAAATGAGAAAAATAAAGGTCAATATAATCGGTTTGTAAACGGGATAAAGAATGTTCCACTTCATTAATGATGTAATCTTTCTTTAACGATTTTCCCTGACCCATATCTGAGCCAACTTTTGTAGCAATAATGATGTCGTGGCGTTTGTTCTGTTTTTTAAGCCAGTTGCCGATAATTGTTTCCGATTCACCACCTTTATTTCCGGGTACCCAGCGCGAATATACATCGGCAGTATCGATAAAATTAAATCCGTTTTCTACAAATTGGTCTAATATCTTAAATGATTTTTGCTGGTCGATTGTCCAGCCAAAAACATTTCCTCCAAATACAATGGGCGCAATATTTAAATCGGTTTTTCCTAAGGTTCTTTTTTCCATGATACGAATGTTAATGTTATGCTAACAAATTATATAGGCTGAGGTTTTATACAGTGGTCTGAATTATGTCAGGATATCGTAGGTTTTAACCGCAAAGTACACAGAGAGCAAGCGCTGGAGGGCACAAAAGTAAGTGGCTATTTATTCATAATTTTCTTTTGAAATTTTATCTTCCAACTTTCGGAGGGTTAGGAAGAGATTTTAGATAACACTATCTTCTGACTTTCGGACCTCCGACCCCGGACTTTTCCATCATCCATCTTACATTTTCCATCATTTACATCTCTTTAACTGCTCTAAGCATCTCCCTTTTCCCCGGTGCGCCTGGTAATTTTTCGATGGTAAACCCGCTGGCTTTAACTGCTCTTTTCAATTTCCCTGTAATGGCATAGGTAACAAAAGTTCCCCCTGGTTTTAAAAAACTGCAGGCATGCGCTATAATTTCATCGCTCCACATTTCGGGCTGGTGCTGAACAGAGAAGGCATCATAATAAATGAGATCAAATTTTTGGTCGGTTTGATATTCGGCCAGGGTGGTGTGCGGTATTTCCAATGCGCAAAGCGTGGTGAGTTTTTGAGGTGCTTTTAATGCATTTGGGTAATTGGTAATAAAATCAGACCAGATCCCTTCCGGAACATAACCCGAATAACCGGTTTGCTCAATTACTTCACAGGTAAGTGGAAAAGCTTCAATACTGGTATAATTGAGTTTAATGTGGTTTGCCTGGCAATATTCGAAGCTTAAAATAAAGTTTAGTCCGGTTCCGAAACCAACTTCTAAAACGGAAATTTCTGACCGGTCAGCCGAAACGAATTTTAAACCTGCATCAATAAATACGTGTTTACTCTCCTGTAATGCACCATGTTTACTATGGTAATGTTCGCCAATGGTTTCGTTATAAAGTGTGTTCGAGCCATCAGCAGTAGGAGTAATAATATTCATGGGCTATGATATATTGATTTTAAAGATATTGGTGCAAATATAGGAACAGGATTGATAGTATTTTAAATAGGATTGATAAGATTTACGGATTTCAGGATCATGTTTTATTCCGATACTTGTGTGCCGGTACTTGCGCCTTAGTATTTATCCTTTTACCTTTGATCTTTAAGCTTTCACCTTACATTAAACCCTAACATGGATATCGAATCCTTCAGAGAATATTGTTTAAGCCTGCCTGGCACCACCGAGGGCATGAAATGGGAACATTTGTGTTTTATGATTGAGGAAAAGATTTATGTAATTATCGCTATTGATGAGGGAAATAGTTTTTCAATCAAATGTAATCCCGATGAATTTGAAGAACTTGCAGCCAGAGGCGGCATCGCACAGGCTTATCATATGGCGAAAAGGCAATGGATTCAGATCGAAAATTTAGAAGTGCTAAACGATAAGGAATTAAAAAGCAGGGTGTCAGATTCGCGGGCGATGGTTTTGGCTAAATTGCCTAAAAAAACGCAGGCAAAGTACGCTTAGGTTTTATATCAGTTTTTCAACGTCAGCAGTTAACCAACATGCGTGTCTTTATGGTTTTTAAGCTGGTGATGGTAACTAATGTACCAGGCATGGAGGTTATTGTTTTGGCGCCTGCTTTTTCACTTCTTCCTCATTCTTAAACTCTTTCGATTTCATGATGTTGAATTTGTACATATCTTCCGTATTAACCAGTTTTCGGGTACATTTTTCAATATCAGTACCTTCCTGCCATAAGTAAGGGCGGAAACTATAAGTTTTAGAACCATCTAAATTGCCGATAAACTGGCTCCAGGAGTTCCAGCGGAGACCTTTGTAAAATTTAGAAAGATCACTATCGAAACAGAAAACAAGAAACTCACCATAACCTGCACCCAGCGGCTGCCAGGTTAAACTATTTGGTTCCAGGTAGTACACGTTTTTAATATCTTTACCCAAGCCTCCATAATTAATGGCAAAGAAACCACCAACTGCGTCATCAGCAATTAAGAGGTACGGCATATTATCGCCATATTCTTCAAGCGTTTTCCCTTTGTTCCACTCCGCAACGTTGCGGTTTAGCTTTTCGCTGCCCGAACCTAAAATCCTGATCCAGCCATTATCTACTAAAATACCGCCGGTGTTATAAATTACCGATCCTAAAGTGGCGTAAGTAGTCATCTGCGCATTATAAAGTACCTCTTTTGCTTTTGCAGAATCAACAGGCAATACTTCAACCTTGTTTTTGGCAGAATCAATCCATTTCTTTACGAGCGGCCAGGCAGGGTCTGTTTTATTAATTAGTGCATCAAGACTAATCAATTTATTTTCCTGGGCAAAACCTGTTAAAGAAAATAAACTTAAACCAAGGATAAGGAGTGATTTGATTGGGCTTTTCATTGACGGATACTTATGTTTTTTCAAAGATAGAATGATAATTAAGAATTGCCGAAAGGAGTTACATTAATTTTTGATTTGGAAGAAATATTGAATTTGGTTTAAGTGTTGGTTCGTGGCGACACGAACTAAGGCGAATAGTGTTGGGCACATGTATTTAAGTGCAGTTGGATGGTAACATCTGATACTGCTTATAAAACAAAACGTCCCGAAATAATCGGGACGCTTGCAATATAGGGATGATATAAATAATCTTTATGCGGTTTAGGGGAAAGCCTTAAGCCCTCCACCTTTAACCTTCTACCTTAATCCTACCACATTCTGATCCTATCCTCTGGTTTTTTATATAATTTATCGCCAGGTTTAACATCAAAAGCATTATACCAGGCATCCATATTTACAGGAGCACCAATGGTACGGTATGGACCTGGAGAGTGTGGATCGGTTTTAATTAACTGAGCAGCACTTTCTGGTAAAATATTACCTCTCCAAACCTGTGCCCAGGCTAAGAAGAAACGCTGATCTGGTGTAAAGCCATCAATTTTCTCGTTGCTTTGACCTTGTTTAGTCATTTTGAAAGCCGTGTAAGCAGCGTTTAAACCACCTAAATCACCAATGTTTTCGCCCATGGTTAATTTTCCGATTACATGTACGGTATCTAATACGGTGTAACCATCAAATTGCTCGCCTAAAGCCTTTGTTTTAGCATCAAATTTAGCTTTGTCTTCTGCTGTCCACCAGTTTTTCAAGTTACCGGCTGCATCGTACTGACTTCCGCTGTCATCAAAACCATGGCTCATTTCATGTCCGATTACCGCACCAATACCGCCATAATTAACAGCATCATCAGCATTTGGATCGAAGAAAGGGAACTGTAAAATCCCTGCCGGGAAAACTATCTCGTTTAAAGTAGGACTGTAATAAGCATTAACCGTTGGAGGCGTCATACCAAAACGTTTACGGTCAACCGGTTTACCCAACTGATCTACCATTTCGTTGTAACCCCAAACACTTGCATTGCGTAAGTTTTGGAAATAAGTGCCTTTGTTGATCGTTAAACCATCATAGTTTTTCCATTTTTCAGGATAACCCACTTTAGGAGTAAAAGCATGTAATTTAGCCAGTGCTTTTTGTTTGGTTTCAGGACTCATCCATTCTAAACCGTTAATTCTGATTTCGAAAGCCTTACGCAGGTTCACAATCATCTGGTTCATGCGCTCCTTAGCCTCTGGTTTGAAATATTTAGCCACATAAAGCTGACCCAATAATTCACCAATGGTGCCATCAGTTAAAGATGACATGCGCTGCCAACGTGGAGTTTGCACCTTCTGACCGGTTTGAGCTTGTGTGAAAGCAAAACTTGCCTTCACAAAAGGAGAACTTAAGCTTGATGCCGAACCTTTTAAAATGTTCCATTCCAAATAGGTTTTCCAATCTTCAACCGGAACAGATTTCAACATGCCATCTAAACTTGCCATAAATTTAGGCGACGAAACCAAAACCGTATCCTGGTTTTTGATTTTGAATTTAGGAAGATAAGTCGTCCAGTTAATATCCGGTGTTTTTTTATTTAATTCAGCAACGGTAAGTTTATTATACGTTGCGTAAGGATCACGCATTTCTAAACGGCTCATTTGCGCCTCTGCAAATTGTTTCTCAATTTTGTAAACCGTTGCAGCTTTTTGTTTTGCCTCTTCTGGGGAACTTCCTGTTAAGGTAAACAAGGTAACCATGTAAGTATTGTATGCATCGCGGATTTTAACACTACGGGCATCATCTTTTAAATAATAATCACGATCGGGTAGGGTTGTGCCGCCCTGACCAATGTTAACCATGTATTTATTTACGTTTTTACGGTCCTGGCCAACACCTAAACCGAACATTCCGCCGCCTAAACCATTGGTTCTCATGTAAGCCACCTGGTCTAAAACACCTGGAATATCTTTAATCTGTTTCACTTTTGCCAAATCAGCTTTTATTGGTGTGTAACCTAATTTTTCGATGGTTACGCTGTCCATTGCAGCCGTGTAAAAATCGCCAACCCTGCGTTTTACCGAGCCGGCAGGTGCCGATTTATCTGCAGCAGCATCTTCTACCAAAGATTTTACCGCATTGATATTGAAATCGCGAAGCTCGTTAAACGAACCCCAGCGTGTTTCTTTAGCAGGAACAGGATTATTTTTTACCCACGTACCACTTGCGTAGGTGTAGAAATCATCGCCTGGCTTAACGGATAAATCCATATTGGCAGGATCGATAAATTTTTTTGTTTGTGCATTTGCAGAAAAGCCAGCAGCGACTATACCCAGTGCCGCAAAATATCTTTTCAAATTTTGGTATTTCATTCGCTTAATAAGTTAGTATTTACTGCGAAATTTATGAAATACAAATCAATACCGGAACAATATAATAAGAATATTACTTGTTAAACCAATAGTAGATTTTTGCCAGGCCGAGCCGCCTGATCAATTCGGATGCTGAAAATGAGATTTTAATAGATTTCATGATTTTTAAATCTTTTATACACTATAATCTTTTATACACTATTAACATTTTTTAACAAATTTTATTGTGCGCTTGTAAAAATTATTGCTATTAAGAATGATTCGGGATAAACCATTTAATTTTCCATAAATTTGGTTTTTATAGATTAGAAAATGAGTGTGCAGCGTTCCATCGGATTTTTTAGTCCCGCCATCCGCTGTAGCCCCGAAGAAAAATCGGGGGCTGTCGCTGCTGCCGGGTTTAACTAACAGCATTTAAGGCGTTTGGCTACTGGATTACTAATCTCAACAATAAATCATGTTTTAGCAGATAACATAATGAGTCACACCCACGATAAAGAAGATAGCTGTTGCAGTAGTAAAGCGCATTCCGAACCAAAACATAATCACGATCATGCACATTCGCACGAGGAGGGCGATGATCACGACCACGATCATGGTGGCGATCCATCTGCATTTAAAACCTATTTGCCTGCCATTATAACACTGGCAATGCTGTTGATCGGAATTGCCTTCGATAATCTTTTTAAGGTACCTGCCTTTCAGGTCATCAGGCCTTACTGGTACATTGTAGCTTACCTGCCTGTAGGCATTCCGGTTTTGCGCGAGGTTTGGGAAACTTTTAAAGCGAAAGATTTTTTTACCGAGTTTTCCCTAATGTCTATCGCCACCATTGGTGCTTTTGCCATTGGCCAATATCCTGAAGGCGTAACCGTAATGCTTTTTTACACCATTGGCGAACTGTTTCAAATGGCTGCGGTAAACCGTGCAAAAAGGAACATTAAAGCCTTGCTCGATGTGCGTGCCGATGTAGCTCATGTATTCCGCAATGGAAAATACGAAGATGTTAATCCCGACAAGGTAGAAATTGGCGAAACCATACAGGTTAAAGCCGGAGAGAAAATTCCTTTGGATGGCGAACTGATCAGTGAAAAAAGCAGTTTTAATACCGCCGCATTAACAGGGGAGAGCAAGCCACGAACCATTAATAAAGGCGAAGCTATTTTAGCCGGAATGCTCAATATTGATAAGGTAATCGAAGTGAAAGTAACGAAGGCTTTTGCCGATAGTGCTTTATCGCGCATTTTGGAAATGGTACAGAATGCCACTACACGTAAAGCCAAAACCGAACTTTTTATCCGCAAGTTTGCAAAAGTGTACACCCCGATTGTTTTTTTCCTGGCGCTTGCATTGGTTACCATCCCGATTTTGGTTTTAGGTAGCGAATATCACTTTCAAACCTGGTTATACCGTTCGCTGGTTTTTCTGGTAATTTCTTGTCCATGTGCTTTGGTTATTTCTATTCCATTGGGTTATTTCGGAGGCATTGGCGCTGCCTCTGCAAATGGAATTTTATTTAAAGGCTCTAATTTCCTCGATCTGATTACCAAACTCAATACCGTGGTGATGGATAAAACAGGAACCTTAACCAAAGGTGTGTTTAGTGTACAGAAGATAGATAGCAGCATTGATGAAAAGGAATTTTTGAATCTGCTAACTGCTGTTGAAGCAAAATCGACACACCCGATTGCCAAAGCCATTGTTGAGTATGCCGGAGATCAGGAAATCCATCCTGCAGATAATATAGAAGAGGTAGCCGGAATGGGCTTAAAAGGAACTGTAAATGGTAAAGAGGTATTGGCCGGTAATGTTAAGTTGCTGGAGAAATTCAATATCGGTTTCGACGCCAAAGTAAAAGATATCGAAGAGAGCATCGTGGTTGTAGCTGTGGATCAGCGATATGCAGGTTATGTTTTAATTGCTGATGAGGTAAAAGAAGATGCTGCAGAAGCCATTAAACAGTTGCATGAAAACGGAATAAAACAGGTGGTGATGTTGAGTGGTGATAAATCATCCATTGTTAAAAAAGTAGCTTTGGGTTTAGGTATCGATACTTATTATGGTGATTTACTGCCTGAAGATAAAGTGGCTAAACTGGAAGAAGTTAAAACCGACAAAACTAAAGTGGTGGCTTTTGTTGGCGACGGAATTAACGATACCCCTGTTTTGGCCATCAGCGATATTGGTATTGCGATGGGCGCAATGGGAAGTGATGCGGCCATTGAAACAGCTGATGTGGTGATCCAGACAGATCAACCTTCAAAAATTGCAACCGCGATTAAAATTGGCAAGGCCACTAAAAATGTGGTGATCCAGAATATTGTATTGGCATTTGCAGTGAAAGCAATCGTCCTGATTTTAGGAGCAGGAGGCATAGCAACCATGTGGGAAGCCGTTTTTGCTGATGTAGGCGTAGCGCTTCTGGCTATTTTAAATGCAGTAAGGATCCAAAAAATGAAGTTTTCCTAGCAGGGTTAATTGTTTAAATTGGTTAATTGATTAACTGAGTCCGGACTGCTCTTTTTTTGATTTATTCGCATTATGGATAATGTTTTCGAGGATAATGTAAAATAATTTATCATTTGCAATACTAAGTAATTTAGTATATTTGGTTATGTCGAAAAAAACAGTTCCCTATTCAGTATTAGATGAAATCGATGAACCCGTTAAGCAGTTCAATGAGCTTGATGCATCGTTAACCTACAGCTATGCAAGCTACCTTAACTGGCTTTTTCCTGAAAGGGTAGAACTGATTGCAGGCAAAATCTTTAAGATGAGCCCGGCGCCATCAAGCGTTCATCAGGTGGTTGTTGGCAACATATTTCTTAAATTAGGTAACTTTCTTAAAAAACAGCCCTGTAAAGTTTTTATTTCTCCATTTGATGTTCGCTTTCCAAGAGAAAGTAAAGATGATAAGGAAATCTTCACGGTGCTCCAACCTGATATCTGCGTAATTTGTGATAGAAGTAAAATTGATGTCCGTGGTTGTATCGGTGCACCCGATCTTGTGGTGGAGGTTTTGTCGCCAGGCAATACCAGAATGGAGCTGCTTAATAAATATCATGTTTACGAAGAGTTCGGGGTTAAAGAATATTGGATAGTAAGCCAAAGCGATCAAAATATCTTAATTTACACCTTAAACGAGGATGGTAAGTTCCAGCCCTCTAAAATATTTACGCTTAGCGAAAAAATCACATCAACCGTATTGCCAGGTTTTGAGCTCGCTTTGGATGATATTTTTGAAGATATGTAAAATAATTTATCACTTATAATACTAAGCAATTTAGTATATTTGAGTATGTCGAAAAAAACAGTTCCATATCCAGTACTTGATGAAATCGATGAACCTGTTAGGCAGTTCAATGAGCTCGATGCATCATTAACCTATAGTTATGCAAGTTATTTAAATTGGCTTTTCCCCGAAAGGGTTGAGTTAATTGCAGGTAAAATATTTAAGATGAGTCCTGCGCCATCAAGGATACATCAAACAGTGTCTATCAATTTGTTAAAGCCCTTGATCAATTTTTTAGATGGCAAACCCTGTAAAGTTTATGCAGCACCTTTTGATGTCCGTTTCCCGAAAGGAAGCAAAGCTGATAAAGATGTGTTTACTGTGCTCCAGCCTGTATCTGTGTGATTTGTGATAAAAGCAAACTTGATGCCCGTGGCTGTATCGGCGCGCCTGATCTCGTGGTGGAAATTTTATCGCCTGGAAATTCAAAAATGGAACTGCTTCATAAATATCGCGTGTACGAAGAATTCGGCGTTAAAGAATATTGGGTGGTGAGCCAGAGCGATCAGAACATTTTAATTTATACTTTAAATGAAGAGGGTAAATTCATACCTTCAAAAATATTTACCCTGAGCGAAAAAGTCACTTCATCTGTATTGCCTGGTTTTGAATTGGCTTTAGATGATGTTTTTGATGACGTTGAGTAAGCAATCTGTACAAATGCACGATGGGTTTTAACTTGCACAAACCAATTTTTCTAGACCTGATTGAAGCGTAAAGCCCGCAGTCCCGATTCTTTACCGATCAACCGGTACTAAATTGTCATCGGGCGAGGACTTGCAGCGCAAAGCAGGACCAACTTTAAAATGAATGCTGCATTTGCTTTCCAAAAAATAAAAATCCTTATCTCCTACAAATACTGATATAAAGTGTAGCTGTTTTAGTCTTTCAGCTTTCCGCTTACTTGGCTTTGGTCTTTCAGCTTAATTAGCTATTTTTGAACTTTTAATACATTCATGAGCATATCCACCAAGTACAATCCTGCAGAAACAGAAGATAAATGGTATAGCTATTGGCTATCGAAGAAGTTTTTTCATTCAGAACCCGATGAGCGTGAGCCTTATACAATAGTCATTCCGCCTCCAAATGTTACGGGGGTGCTGCACATGGGACACATGCTTAACAATACCATTCAGGATGTTTTAATCCGTAAGGCCCGTATGCAGGGTAAAAATGCATGTTGGGTACCCGGAACCGACCATGCTTCTATAGCTACCGAAGCAAAAGTAGTGGCGATGCTAAAAGAGCAGGGAATCGATAAAAAAGACCTCTCGCGGGAAGAATTTTTAAAATACGCCTGGGAATGGAAAGAGAAATACGGTGGTATTATTTTAGAACAGTTAAAGAAACTGGGCGCAAGTTGTGATTGGGATCGTACCCGTTTCACAATGGAAGAAGATCTTTCTGAAGCCGTGATTGATTCGTTTATCCACTTGTACAAAAAAGGATGGATTTACCGCGGTATCCGCATGGTTAACTGGGATCCGGCGGGGAAAACCGCTGTTTCTGATGAAGAAGTGATCCGTAAAGAAGTAAACCAGAAATTATATTATATTAAATATCTGATTGCGGGGACTGAAAATCAGTTTTTAACAATCGCCACAACGCGTCCGGAAACAATTATGGCAGATGCTGCCATTTGTATTAACCCGAACGACGAACGTTTTACGCATTTAAAAGGCAAAAAGGTTTTTGTGCCTCTGGTTAATCACGAAATTCCGGTTATTGAAGATGATTATGTAGATATCGAATTTGGTACCGGTTGTTTAAAAGTTACTCCGGCACACGATTTGAACGATTATGAACTGGGCGTTAAACACAATTTACCGGTTACCGATATTTTAAATGATGATGGTACCTTAAACGAACTTGCGGTTATTTTAGTGGGTGAAGACAGGTTTGTTGCCCGCAAGAAAATTGCCAAAATGTTGGAAGAAGCCGGTCATTTAGAAAAAGTTGAAGATTATAAATCGCAGGTTGGTTTTTCTGAACGTACCGATGCCGCTATCGAGCCAAAACTTTCGATGCAATGGTTTGTGAAGATGAAAGAGATGGCACAGCCGGCTTTAGATGATGTTTTGAATGGTGAAGTAAACCTGATCCCGAATAAATTTGAAAACACTTATCGCCACTGGATGGAAAATGTGCGCGATTGGAACATTAGCCGTCAGTTATGGTGGGGACAAAGAATCCCGGCCTGGTACGATGATAAAGGAAACTGGGTGGTTGCCAAAACAAAAGATGAGGCTTTAGAAGAATTCTGGAAGAAAAAACACCTGGACGAGAGTTGTTCGGACGCCGAAAAAGCCGGATTTAAACATCAATTAGAGCCATTTATAAGACAAGATGACGACGTGATGGATACCTGGTTCTCTTCGTGGTTGTGGCCGATTTCTGTTTTCGATGGTTTTAAAAATCCAGAAAATAAAGACATTAATTATTACTATCCTACAAATGATCTGGTTACTGCACCAGAGATTTTATTCTTCTGGGTAGCGCGTATGATTATGGCCGGACATGAGTTTATAGGCAAAAAACCATTTACCAATGTTTATTTAACGGGGATTGTTCGCGATAAATTAGGTCGTAAAATGTCTAAATCGCTTGGTAACTCACCTGATCCGATCGGATTGATCGAAAAATATGGTGCGGATGCCGTTCGTGTAGGAATGTTAATGTCATCACCAGCCGGAAACGATTTAATGTTCGATGAAAGTTACTGTGAGCAGGGACGTAATTTTGCCAGTAAAATCTGGAATGCTTTCCGTTTGGTAAAAGGATGGGAAGTAGACGAAAATCTGTCGAATCCGAATACGCAGGCCATTTCCTGGTTCGAAAACCGTTTTAACGAAGCGTTGGTAGAAATTGAAGCCAACTTTAAACAATACCGTTTATCGGAAGCTTTAATGATCACCTACAAGCTGGTTTGGGATGATTTCTGCGCATGGTATTTAGAAATGGTAAAACCTGCATATCAACAGCCAATTGATGCCGAAAGTTATAAAGCTACGATTGCATTTTTTGAAAATATTATCAAATTATTGCATCCAAATATGCCTTTCATTACTGAGGAATTGTGGCATGATGATTTATTCGCCGAAAGAGGAGAACTGGATTGCTGTATTGTGGCTGAATTCCCTAAAGGGGGTACTTTCGACGAGAAATTGTTAAAAGACGCAGAAGTAATTAAAACGGTTATTGCGGAAATCAGAAATGTGAGGAATCAGAAACAGATTTCTCCTAAAGAGGCATTGCCGTTAAGCATTAAGGTAAACTCCGATCTGGATTACGAAAAATGGTTAAATATTGTTTTCAAACTGGCCAACGTAACAGAAGCAGAAATTGTAAACGATAAAATTGTGGGTGCAACTGCATTTATGGCCGGAAAGGATGAATTTTTTATCCCGCTTACCGAAAATATCGATGTAGAAGCTGAACGCGAACGTTTAAATGCCGATTTAATCTATTTACAAGGCTTTTTAAAGTCGGTTGATTCGAAATTGAGCAATGAACGTTTTGTTCAGAATGCAAAACCAGAAATTATTGCCAACGAACGCAATAAAAAGGCCGATGCTGAAGCAAAAATCAAAATTATTGAAGAAAGTTTAGCTATACTGAACTAGAAAAATAAATATTATTCGATAGTAAAAGCCTTTCAGTAGAAAATCTGAAAGGCTTTTTTTATGTGTTGATGAGTAACAAAAAATAATTATTTCAAACGTTTTCCTCGTCTTTATAAAAGCAGGTTACTGTATTAAAAACCAGCTTGATTAATGTTTAATGACTGTTATTGCTACAGTTAACTATTGTTTTAAAATAAGGTTTCAAAAATATTACTTGTGAAAATTTAAGGTTTACTTTTATTAACCATATTTTAGATTTTATTAAAACGGTTTACCAAATCGTGAACTATTTAAGTGATAATCTAACCTAATATCCTCGAATGGAAAATTCCAGAAGAAAATTTATTAAGCAATCAGCAATATTTGCTGCAGCTACTTATGCAGGCACCATGGGCATGAGCGCCAAAAGTTATGGCCGTATTATTGGTGCTAACGATAGGGTACGCGTTGGTGTTGTTGGATTTTCTGACCGTTTTAAAGATACCCTTTTACCTTGTTTCCTGAACCACAACAAGGAACTGAATTTCGATATTGTTGGCCTTTCTGATTTGTGGAACTACCGGAGAGACCTGGGGATAGCTCACCTGAAAGCTAAATTCGGGCACGATATTAAAGCCTGCCGCAATAACGACGAACTTTATGCCACAAAAGATCTCGACGCCGTAATTATCAGTACGGCCGATTTTCAGCATGCTTTACATACCATTGAAGCCGTGAAAGCCAGTTGCGACGCTTATGTAGAAAAACCTTTTGCCGAAACCATGGACGATGCCAAAGCGGCATTTAAAGCGGTTAAAGCGAGTAAACAGATCGTGCAGATTGGTTCGCAACGGAGAAGCGGGGAGAATTATACCAATGCGGCAAAGTTTATCCAGGATGGAAAATTCGGACCGATTACAGCGGTAGATCTGGTTTGGAACGTAAACCAGCCAGGCAGATGGCGCCGGCCCGATCTGGTAGCGAAACTGAAAGAAGAAGATATCGACTGGAAACGTTTCTTGTTAAACCGCCCCAATGAAGCATTTGATCCACGTAAATATTTAGAATACCGCCTGTTCTGGCCATATTCTTCTGGAATGCCTGGCCAGTGGATGAGCCATCAGATTGATACCGTACACTGGTTTACCAATTTAAAACACCCGCGCAGTGTAGTGGCCAATGGTGGTATTTATACCTGGAAAGATGGTCGTAGAAACTGGGATTCGATGGTTGCAGTATTCGATTACGGTCAGCCTGATACCACTGATGGTTTTCAGGTAACTTTTACTTCACGCATGCAGAACAGCGTAGGTGATGTAGGAGAAGTTTATTATTCAAATGGTGGAGAACTGAACCTGATCACCAATAAGGTTTCACCAAAAGGAGGGTTAAGACAGCAAGAAGCTTCAGCTATGGGTATGAAAGCCAATCTTCTGCCTGAATTCGATCTTAGCAAAACCGAAGTTAAAGCCGCAACCGGTGCCAATATGGGTGGCGACGCCCTAACCTCAGGCCATATGCGCAACTGGATGGAATGTGTACGTAGCCGTAAAACGCCAAATGCACCTGTTGAAGCCGGTTATTCGCACTCTATTGCCAATATCATGACCAATGCCGCCGTAAGAACCGGAGCAAAAGCCATTTTCGACGAAGGCAAACAAGAAGTAATTGCAAACGGAAAAGTATTTAAATATTAAAATAAGAAATATCGTCATTGCGAGGCACAGTTCACCCCGAGTTCGGGGAAGCAATCTATTTAGCAAAAAAGATTGCTTCGTCATTCTTCCTCGCAATAACGGCAAGAAAAAAGCTATCATGTTAAAACTTAAAAAATATAGTATCCTGGCCCTTTCCCTGATCAGTCTTTCGGCCGCTGCCCAAAAAGCAAAACCCCTCTTTGATGGAAAAACATTAACCGGCTGGAAAGCCGTAGCAGGCGCAGCACCGTACAAAGTTGAAGATGGTATGATTGTAGGCTCCATGACCAAAGGCACACCAAACTCGTTCCTGATCACCGAAAAAGAATACGGCGATTTCATCTTAGAACTGGATGTGAAACTCGAAGGCGAAACCACCAATTCGGGTATTCAAACCCGTAGCCATATTAAACCAGAAGGAAATAACGGCAAAGGTTTGGTTTTTGGCCGTCAGGTAGAAATAGATCCTACACCGAGGGCGTGGACAGGCGGAATTTATGATGAAGCCAGAAGATTATGGCTGTATCCTTTGGAGCTTAATCCATCGGCCAAACCATTGTACAAAAAGAATGAATTTAACCACTACAAAATAGAATGTATCGGCAACGAACTCAAAACCTGGGTAAATGGAACGCCCGTTGCTTATGTAATCGACACGCTGGATAAATCTGGTTTTATTGGTTTACAGGTGCATGGTATTGGCAATAATTTAGATAACGATGGCAAGAAAGTTTATTTCAAAAACATCAATATCCAAACTGAAGGTTTAAAAGCAAAGGCTTTTCCGAAAGGGATTTATACGGTTAATTTAACGCCAAATACTTTGTCTGCCTACGAAAAATCGGAAGGTTATAAACTCCTGTTCGATGGTAAAAGCAATGCCGGATGGATTGGTGCCTATAAAACTACTTTCCCCACCAAAGGATGGAAAATTGCCGATGGTGTAATCAGTGTAGAGCCTTCAGGCGGTGCAGAATCAACTAATGGTGGTGATATCGTAACCAAAGAGGAATTTGCTGCTTTCGATCTGTCTTTCGAGTTTAAACTGACGCCAGGAGCTAATAGTGGTGTAAAATACTTTGTTACGCTGAGCGAAAAAAATACAGGTTCAGCTATCGGGCTGGAATACCAGGTTTTGGATGACGAATTACATCCTGATGCCAAATTGGGCAGGGATGGAAACCGTACTTTGGCATCGTTATACGATTTAATGACGGCTAAAAAAGAAGCCCGTTACCTGCGCCCAATCGGTAGCTGGAATAACGGCCGTTTGGTAGTGTACCCGAACAATAAAGTAGAACATTATTTAAATGGTGTAAAGGTGCTGGAATATACACGCGGCTCTGAAGAATTTAAAAAACTGGTTGCCATTAGTAAATATAAAGATTGGAAAAACTTTGGCGAAGCGCCAAAAGGACATATCCTGTTGCAGGATCATGGCAATAAGGTAGATTTCAGGACCATTAAAATTAAAACTTTGTAAGGGAAGCGTTTATTTTTTGAAAATGAGCGTTAGTTGAATATGGCAGCCTGCAGTCCCGCTTTTGCTTATAGTCCTCGTTCGTGCCTCACTGCGGGCTATTTAGCTCAATCGGGTTTATGATTAACGTTTTGTACAGAACCGATCCATAAGCACTGAAAGAAATTAAATAGCCCCGACATACGCGAAAATACTTTTTGCTACATTTCCGGCGGGTATAGCAGCTACCGGAAACAAAAAGATTGCAGCATTGGCGGGACTTCACTCAAATAGCAGCAGAGGCTGTGCGCTCCAATAAATTAAAAAATACTATTAATTATTATATCATGCATCGTCGGTCTTTTGTAAAGCATACTGCTTTGTTAGGTTCAGGTTTATTAGTTGGGAATCAGGTTTTTGCTGATCTTTATGCAGATCAGGTGTATAATGTAGCTATGATTGGCTGTGGCGACCGGGGTAAAGGTGTGTTGTCGGTCATTAAATCCATGCCGGCAAAGTATAATATTAAAGCCTATTGCGACCTGCTCGATTTCAGGCTTAAAGAAGCCGAAAAATATGTGCCAGCTGATGCAAAAGCCATAAAAGATTACCGCAAAGTGCTGGATGATAAATCCATTGATGCGGTTTTTATTACTACACCGCTAAGCGAACATTTTAAAATTGCCAAAGATGCCGTGCTTGCAGGTAAACATGTGTATGTAGAAAAAACCATGACTTACAATATCGCACAGGCGCTTGAACTTAAAAAACTGGTAAAAAAATATCCTGCTCAGGTTTTTCAGGTTGGCTACCAATACCGTTATTCGCCGCTTTATTTTAAGGTGAAGGATATGATCCAGAGTGGTTACCTGGGCAAAGTTACGCAGATCGATTGCCGTTGGGACCGTAATGGGAACTGGCGGAGGGCAGTTCCGGATCCGGCTTTGGAGCGTAAAATCAACTGGCGTATGTACAAGGAATATTCAGGCGGTTTAGCTGCCGAGTTACTCTCGCATCAGATTGATTTTATCAACTGGGCTTTCGAAACACAGCCTGATGAAATTATGGGATCGGGTGGGATAGATGTTTTTAAAGATGGTCGCGAAACTTACGATAACATACAGGCCATCCTGCGCTATAATGAAAAAGGCATGATTGGCAATTTCGGTGCCACCTGTGGCAATGCGCACGATGGTTACCTCTTTAAAATAAAAGGCACCAAAGGTTCGGTTTCTTTACTGACCAATACGGGCTTATTTTATCCTGAAGAAAGTACCAAAAAAGAGTTAGGTATTGTTGACGGGGTTACCGGGGCAACAAAAATTGTGGTGAATAAAGATGGCGGGATCCCGATTTTAGATAAAGCTACCATTGATGGTACTAATTATGCCTTGGATGAATTTTATAAATCTATTTCCACTAAAAAAGAACCTGCATCAAATATCAATACCGGAACGCAGGCCGCAATTTGCGTAGCCATGTGTAACGAGGCAATTTATAGTGGTAATAAGCAGGTTTGGAAGAAAGTTTATGATGTATAATGCTTGTTATGCTTGAGTATATATCAGATGGTCGTCATTTCGAGCGGAGCGCAGCAAAGTCGAGAAATCTATATAGATCTCTCCATTCCACTGCGTTTCAGTCGAGATGACGCCCTTTCTTGGTCGGTGAGACAGCAATCGATAGATGAATCTAATTCAGCGAAAATTCCATAAAAAACATCGTCATTTCGAGCGGAGTGCAACGTAGTCGGGAAATCTATATAGATCTCTCCATTTCACTGCGTTTCAGTCGAGATGATGCCCTTTCTTTGGTCGGTGAAACACCAACCAATAGATGAATCTAATTCAGCGAAAATTCCATAAAAAACATCGTCATTTCGAGCGGAGTGCAACGTAGTCGGGAAATCTATAGATCTCTCCGTTCCACTGCGTTTCAGTCGAGATGACGCCCTTTCTTTGGTCGGTGTCTCACCAACCGATAGATGAATCTAATTCAGCGAAAAATTCCATAAAAAATATCGTCATTTCGAGCGGAGTGCAACGTAGTCGGGAAATCTATATAGATCTCTCCATTTAACTGCGTTTCAGTCGAGATGACTCCCTTTCTTTCGTCGGTGAGACACCAACCGATAGATGAATCTAATTCAGCGAAAATTCTATAAAAACATCGTCCTTTCGAGCGGAGTGTAACGTAGTCGAGAAATCTATATAGATCTCTCCATTTCACTGCGTTTCAGTCGAGATGACGCCCTTTTCTAATGGTCGGTGTCTCACCAACCGATAGATGAATCTAATTCAGCGAAAAATTCCATAAAAAACATCGTCATTTCGAGCGGAGTGCAACGTAGTCGAGAAATTTATATAGATCTCTCCATTTCACTGCGTTTCAGTCGAGATGACGCCCTTTCTTGGTCGGTGAGACATCAATCGATAGATGAATCTAATTCAGCGAAAATTCCATAAAAAATATCGTCATTTCGAGCGAAGTGCAACGTAGTCGAGAAATCTATGTAGGTCTCTCCATTTCACTGCGTTTCAGTCGAGATGACGACTTTTTTATTAAGGTCGTTTTCCGAGCCTCCGTGTCAAAATTATTATTACAATCCCAAATAATCCGGCATTTCCTGTGCAAAATTAAAACGGCCCCTCTCCAGGTCCATTTTTGCATAAACATGCTGTAAACCATTGGTTAACACAATCCATTTAGCCTGGTGGATAGAATTGTACCTTGCTGCCTGCTCAAAAACCGATTGCGTAATCTTAACCTTTGGTGCTTTGCATTCAATCAGCATCAGCTTTTCGCCTGCCGTATTGTACACCAGAATATCGCTCCGTTTTTGTAACTGGTTTAAAACCAAACCGCCTTCAATCTGGATCAACGTTCTCGGGAATTTCTTTTCTGCAATCAGGCTTTGAATAAAATGCTGCCTTACCCACTCCTCTGGCGTAAGCACCAGGTGTTTTTTCCTTAACTCATCGAAAATAAAAACAACCCCATCTTTCTGGCTAATTTTAAACGGATAAGGCGGAAGGTTAAGCGGTGTAGGGGTGAACATTTTCAGTTTTCGGTTTTCAGTTTGCAGTTCTCAGTTAACAATTCGCAATTTGCAATTAACCAATTTCAACAGTTAACCGATTAACCATTAATACAGTTTGCAATTAACAATGTAACAATCCATCAATTTAGCTCCAAAGTTAGTTAATTTTAAAATACGTAAGCAAATCTCAAATCCAGTGTCTTATATCTCTTAATTTATAAACATTTACCTAAATCCTAAAAGCTAAATTGTAATTTTACGGGCAATGACTGCTGCCGAAATTATTAAAGATATTAAAGCCCGAAAGTTTAAGCCTGTGTACCTGCTGCATGGTGAAGAATCTTACTATATCGATCAGGTAACCGATTATATTGAAGATAAACTGCTCAATGATGCTGAAAAAGGCTTCAATCAAACGGTTTTATACGGCAAAGATACCGATATGGCAACGGTTTTGGGCGCGGCAAAGCGTTACCCCATGATGTCTGATTACCAGGTGGTGATTGTTAAAGAAGCGCAGGATTTAAAATGGGGCAAAGAAGACAGTTCGAAAGAGGGCGAATTTGTACTCAATTACTTCGAAAAGCCGCTGCCCAGCACTATTTTGGTATTGGCCTATAAATATGCCAATTTCGATAAGCGTAAAAAAATTTACAAAGCAATCAACAAAAGCGGACTGATTTTCCAGTCAGATCCCGTTCGCGATTATAAACTGGTGCCCTGGATCGAAGAATTTATCAAAGAAAAAGGCTACAAGATCGATCAGCAGGCCTCGGCGCTAATGGCCGAATATTTAGGCACCGATTTATCCAAAATTGCCAACGAGATTGAGAAGTTAATGCTGAATGTTCCAAGAGAAACGGCAATTAGCACCGATCATGTTCAGAAAAATATCGGGATCAGTAAAGAGTATAATGTTTTCGAACTTCAAAAGGCTTTGGCGATCCGCGATGTGCTGAAATGTAATAAAATCATTAATTACTTCGCCAGTAACCCAAAAGCCAATCCAACTGTAATGGTTTTAGCCAATTTAGGCGGTTACTTTACCAAACTGTTAAAATACCATTACATTCCAAATAAAGCCGATGCCGCATCAGCATTGGGTGTACCACCCTTTTTTATTAAAGATTACGAAATGGCCGCACGCAATTACAATACCGGCAAAGTTTTCCAGGTAATCGGTCTGCTCCGCGAATACGATTTAAAAAGCAAAGGTTTGGATAGTACCGGAAATGTAGATGATGGTGAGCTGTTAAAAGAGCTTGTTTTCAAGATTGTGCACTAATCTGTTATTAAGAGAATTATTCTACACGCTCTGTCAAACGTTTGCGCAGTTTTTCAGGATTTTAGTCTCGCCAAATATCATTATTTTAGAACCTGATAGCCCGTTAGGGGTGCTAACCATTTCTAAATACAAATGAAAACTAAAATCTTTTTACTGTTGGTGCTTCAGTGCATGAGTACTTTTATTTATGCGCAAACTTTAAAATCTTATAACCTTTCCTTTCCCAGACTGGCCAGTAAATGGGATGAGGCCATGCCTTTAGGCAATGGCATGCTTGGTGCTTTAATTTGGGAAAAGAACAGTAAACTTCGCCTTTCGTTAGATCGTGCCGACCTTTGGGATGAACGGAAAGCCCTTGATATCTCAAAACTTAATTTTAAATGGGTAGAAGAACAGGTGCATTTAAATAATTATGCTGCCGTTCAAAAAATAGGCGACGAACCTTATGATAACATTCCGTACCCAACCAAACTGCCAGCTGCGGCAATGGAATTCGACATTTCAAAACTGGGAAAAGTTAAATCAAACGAACTGGATATAGAAAAGGCCTTAAATACCGTGAAATTCGAAGATGGAACGGTTTTTAAATGTTACATCCTTGCTACCGGGGCGCAGGGTTATTTTAGTTTCGAAAACCTTAAATCAACTGCAATTTTACCTGACTTAATTGTTCACAATTACAACAATGGCAAAACAGAAAAAGGCGATAACAGCCATGCCGGAAGTGGTTTGCAAAAACTAGGTTATGCAAAAGGAACCGTTACCAATACTCAAAATAGCATCCGTTATCATCAGCCTACTTTTCAGGGACATTATTATGAGGTACTGGTACAGTGGAAAAAAATGCCGGGCGGGAATATAACCGGCTCGTGGACCATCAGCAACGATAAAACAGCAACATTAGCCGCAATTTCTGCTACTGCAAAAGAACCTACAGGTTGGGTTAGTCATATCAAATGGTGGAAAGATTTTTGGAGTAAATCAAACATTACGGTTCCAGATCAGCTGATCCAGAAACAATATTATTTAGAAATGTACAAACTGGGCTGCGTGGCCAGAAAAGGGGCACCTGCAATTACCTTACAAGCCGTTTGGACAGCCGATAATGGCAGTTTACCACCCTGGAAAGGCGATTTTCATAACGATTTAAATACCCAGTTGAGTTATTGGCCAGCTTACACCTCCAATCATCTGGCAGAAGGAGCCACCTTTACCGATTGGTTATGGAAAATCAGGCAAAGGAACCTTACCTATACCAGGCAGTATTTTGGTGTTGAAGGTTTAAACGTTCCCGGGGTAATTACCTTAAACGGCGATCCGATGGGCGGATGGATCCAGTATGCGCTTTCGCCAACCGTTAGCGCATGGACTTCGCAGCATTTTTACTGGCAGTGGAAATACAGCATGGATGATGCTTTCCTTAAAACCAGGGCATATCCTTATATCCATGAAGCAGCAACATATCTGGAGAATATTACAAGACTAAAAGAGGGAAAACGCATGTTGCCGCTAAGCTCTAGCCCGGAGTATAACGACAACAGCATCAAAGCCTGGTTTTTAAACTGGACCAATTTCGATCTTTCATTGGCAAAGTTCCTGTTTAAAGCAGCATCCGAGGTTAGTAAAGCCAATGGCAAAACAGAGGAGAGTACACATTGGTTGGAAATACTCAGTCAATTGTCTGATTATGAAATTAATGAAACCGGATTTACCATTGCTCCCGGATCAAATTTAACCAGCTCGCACAGGCACATGTCGCAGTATATGGCCATTTATCCGCTCGATTTATTGGATGTTAATAATGAAAAGGATAAAACCATTATCGATAATTCTTTAAAACGTTTAGAAGAAATTGGTACACGTGCCTGGTGCGGTTATTCCTTTAGCTGGATGGCTTCTTTATACGCCCGAGCTTATCAAGCTGATAAGGCGGTAAAACAACTCGAAATTTTTGCTTCGAATTTCTGTTCGCCGAATAGCTTTCATTTAAATGGCGATCAAAAAGGAGGGCAGTATTCAGGTTTTACCTACCGCCCTTTTACCTTAGAAGGGAATTTTGCCTTTGCCCAGGGTGTTCAGGAATTGTTATTGCAAAGCAGGGGCAATTACATTCAACCTTTTCCGGCAGTACCACAAAGCTGGAAAAACGTTTCTTTTAATAATTTACGTGCCGAAGGTGCTTTCCTGGTGAGTGGCATTAAAGAAAACGGCGTTCCAACCCAGGTTAAAATTTATGCAGAAAAAGCCGGATTATTAAGAATTAAACTACCCTTTAAAACTTATGTTGTCAGAAATCTTCCGGCCGGGCTTATAAAAATGGGTGATGGTGGCATTGCAGAAGTCAACCTGAAAAAACAGCAAACCGTAACTTTCGAAAACGGCTATGAATAAGGGTTACTAAACTTGAATTTTGGTGCCGAAAAATCAGCAGAATTTCAGTTGAAATAAAAAAGCAGAGGGGGTAAATCATCCCGGAACCCCCCTCTTATGGTCATCTTTAATAGTACAGTTAGATAATAACTATATGAGTAGGTACAACATCCCTATTTTTCCTAACTCGAGGTGTTTAGTTACCTGTATATTAAATTGTATGATTACACAAAAATATCTTACAAAAGGCTGTACCGGAATAGATGATAGGTGAATAGGTATAATTACTCTATGAATGATGTTTTCGCCTCTATGAATAAATTTGATTTCCTTTATTATCTACGTTAATTCTGTAATCTTTATTTTTCAGGCCCGACACGATGATAAATGGTTTACTGACTTCATTTCCTTCCTGATCCATTATTGTTTCTGTCATTTTTTTTACTTCGATATCTACAAACCCTGATTGTTTGAAGAATGATTTTACTTCATCAATTTCATAAAATGTAAAATCGAGCTGTGTCCAGGGCAAGTGTGCACCAAAGTTTTTTTCAACAAAGGCAAGGTTCATTTTTCCCTTTGGTTTTAATACCCGGTAAATTTCTGATAAGTACAATAAAGGATCCGGCCAGAAATAAATGGTATTGGCCGTAAAACAACAATCGAAATAAATATCTTCAAAACCGGGCTTGTTATCCGTTATTTTAGCAAATTGCACTACGCTGTTTCCATTTTTATCATTCGGGAAGGTCTCGTTTATCTTCAGTTCGGTATAATATGCCCCCAGATAACTGATGTTTTCTGCTTTTTGAAAAAGACAGGAGAGGTGTTCGGTACCGGTTGGGCCGATTTCCAGTACATAATCATCATTTTTCAGGGATAAATCCTGTACTAATTTAAAAATCAGGGTGTTTTTGGGTGGGAGAACGTTAATTTTTAAGTCTGGCGTTAATGTATTGAGGTTTTGCTCTTCCATAGTATAGGTTATTAATCTTTCGCGCTTCATTTCGCAATCCGGGCAAAATTGAAAATTAGCTCCTGTACGCTTTTACATCAAAAGGATTTTCTTTTACAGAAAATAGAATTGTGGATAACCCCATTGCATTAGTTCGGCTTTTTTTATGATAATTGCCCTTATGGGAATCAATGTAGGTAAGGATTACGGCGCCTGGAAAAGGGTTGGGGGGAGCTTTGATGAGTTTCCGGTGCAGGGAGGATTGGTTACGGAAAGAAAGGAGAAATACAATTTTTCTTTTAGTGATGCAGAACTGGTGCAGATCAATATTCCTGATATTTACATCGTGTACGGCGACATTATGTTTAAGCAGCAACAGATGTATTTCAGGCCCACTTACGATGTGCCTGATATGATTAAACTACGTTTTACTTTATCGGGTAACGGAACCATATTTAACCGCGTAAACAAGCAGAAATATATTTTTAATTCCAACCAGCAGAATATTATTTATATGCCCGAGCTGGATGGTACAGGAGAATATGATACCGGGCACAGCTACCGTTTTTTTGAGGTGCATTTTGCTAAAGAAAAATTTTTGCAGCTGGCAGAACATTCTACCCGGGCATTGCAGTTGCTGGCAGATTATGCAGATACCGGGCATTATACACAGCTGGCAGACCAGAACCTTCCCATTTCATGGGCCATGCAAAACTGCATCAGGGATATCCTTAATTGTGAGTATCCGGAAGGGTTAAAGCGGCTCTTTATCGAGTCGAAATGTATAGAATTGCTTGTGCTTCAGGCAGAGGCTTTTGAACAGGCCATTACCCAAAAACAACCTGCTGCTTTACGCTCTGATTACGACAGGGAATGCCTTTATCACGCAAGAGATTACCTCATTGCCAATATTCACCAGCCACCTTCCGTTGCTGAGCTGGCCAAATTGTGCGGTATTAACGAATTCAAACTTAAACAGGGCTTTAAAGGATTGTTTGATAACAGCATATTCGGCTATTTAAGTGATTACAGGCTTAACCATGGAAAAGAATTGCTGCTGGAGGGCCGGTCGATAAAATCAGTGGCTTTTATGCTCGGTTATTCATCAGTACAACATTTCAGCAATGCTTTCAGAAAGAAATTTGCAATAACCCCGGGTAAGTTGAAAGGTTAAAAGGGAATTGTTCATACGGTAAAGCACGGATTCTTCTAAACAAGCTGACATAAGGCGCTAAACAATTTTTACAATGTGTTTCCTCGCGATAGACCAAGTCCCAAAAAAATAATTACTAATTTTAGGTGATATCTGATCAAAAAATGCCACTTACTATATAAAACATAGTGATCATGACAGCAACATCTATTCAGGAGAAACAGAGCAGTCGGGAGGCGCTTTTTATGAAACTCTATCAGGAGGCTTTTCCTTTGGTGGCCAGGCACGTAAGCCGGATGGGCGGATCATTTGAGGAAGCAAAAGACATTTTTCAGGATGCACTGGTTTTGTATTACGAAAAAGTACAGGTTTCGGGCTTTGTACCGAAGTATCAGGAAAAAGCCTATTTATTGGGGATTGCCAGATATTTATGGGTGAGGCGTTTTAAAGAAAACAACAGGCAGGTTACCCTTGATGTTCAGGACTTTATTTTTAATAAAGAAATCGATTTAACAGATGTTCAATATGAAGAAGTGTCTTCACAGAAACTGATGAATTTGCTGGAGCGCGCCGGGCAGAAATGTATGCAGCTGCTCAGTGCCTTCTATTATGAAAAGCTGGATATGGAAACCCTGGCCAGCCGCTTTGGTTTTTCAGGCGCACGGTCTGCAACCGCCCAGAAATTTAAATGCCTAGAAAAAGTTAAAGAAACAGTTAAAGAAAAATCCTTAAAGTATGAAGACATCGTTGCATGAGCTCCGCTCAATAGAGCACTATCTTTTGTCGGATAATAAGGATGGCGAAAGTTTCCTTTTCGAAGCAAAACTTATCCTGCAGCCCGAATTGGAAAAGCGGGTTTACTGGCAAAACAAAACATACCAGATGGTGCGGAACTATGGCCGCAAACAACTGAAAAATGAACTCAATAACATACACGAAACGCTGTTTAACACCGATGAACATCAAAGCTTCAGGCAAAAGGTAATGCGTTTGTTCCGTAAATAACTACTCAATTTAAAATTTATAACCATGTTCCTGATACAGGAGCAAAGGCATCGCTGTGCCTTAAATTTCAAAACAATATGATGGATATTAGCAAAGAATTCCGCCTTTATGCGGTAAAACACCAGGGCTTAAACAGCCTTTACGTAGATCAGTACATGGCCAGAACACCTGCCTATACCACACCGGTTGCAATGACGCCCTATATTACCGAAGAACGGCAGTTAAACGTGGCACAGATGGATGTTTTTTCGCGGCTGATGATGGACAGGATTATTTTTTTAGGTGAGGCCGTTAATGAGCAGAATGCCAATGTAATACAGGCACAACTGCTTTTTTTGCAGTCTGTTGATGCACAAAAAGACATTCAGTTATATATCAATTCGCCGGGCGGTTCGGTTTATGCCGGCTTTGGCATTTACGATACCATGCAGTTTATTGCGCCTGATGTGGCCACCATTTGTACCGGCATTGCACTGTCTATGGGTTCAGTACTCTTATGTGCAGGAGCTGCCGGTAAACGTTCGGCCCTGCAGCATTCGAGGGTCATGATCCATCAAACCTCCAGCGGGGCAGAAGGTACCGCCATTGATATGGATATCAGAATCAGAGAGGTATTAAAAGTGCAGTCGGATTTGTACCATATTCTGGCTAAACACAGCGGACAAACCTATGAACGGATAAATGAAATTGCCAGCCGCGATTACTGGATGAGTGCCATCGAAGCAAAAGAATTTGGAATGATAGATGAAGTGCTTAGCCGTGATCTTTAATAAGAAAATACCGGTCTGTTTCTGGCCCTGGATGCCAGCGGCATTTTCGCCCCGGGTGGCAGTAACTGTTCAAGTGGAAACTACTCACATGTGATGGAAGCGCATTGACAATGGATTTGAAGTCATCAGGGTTTCTTTAAGTCGTTATACAAAAGCAAACAAAGTTGGTGTGGCCGCGTCCACATTTAAAAGCCTGGTATCAGGTACTGCATATAAAGCTGGATTTCCTGCAGCGCGTTTAGCAAAGGAAATTATATAAAGCTATAATCCCTATAGGTTTTATATATTTGCATGCCCAAAGCCAGCTGGCATTGGACATCTAGCTTTATTGATTTGCTTTTGAAATTAAATGATAAGATTAAATAATATAACCAAAACATTTGTGTTGCGCGACAGAACAATAACCGCGCTTTCAGGTGTTTCGATAAATGTACCCAGGGGTAAAATATTTGGCGTAATAGGCGCCTCAGGAGCAGGTAAAAGTACGCTGATCAGGTGTGCAAACCTGCTGGAGCAACCCACATCCGGAGAAGTGTATATCGACGGGAAAAACCTGATGGAACTCTCGGGCGCTGAGCTCGCCAGAGAACGCAGGCAGATCGGAATGATATTTCAGCACTTTAACCTGCTCTCTTCCAGAACCGTTTATCAGAATGTGGCCTTTCCGCTCGAACTGGAAGGGGCTTCGAAAACAAAGATCCGGGAACGGGTTTCTGAACTGTTAAATTTTGTTGGCCTGGCTGATAAACATGCAGATTATCCGGTAAACCTTTCTGGCGGGCAGAAACAGCGGGTGGCCATTGCCAGAACTCTTGCTGCAAGTCCGAAGGTATTGCTTTGCGACGAGGCCACCAGTGCACTTGATCCGGAGACCACCACTTCCATTTTAAAACTCTTAAAAGATACCAACGAGAAATTTGGCATCACCATATTGCTCATTACGCACGAAATGCAGGTGGTAAAGGCCATTTGCGATGAAGTAGCCGTCATCAGCGGGGGTACACTGGTAGAGCAGGGTGCGGTAAGCGAGATATTTTCACATCCCAAGAGCGAACTGGCCAGAAAATTTATTTCATCTTCCATTAAGGTATCGCTGCCTAAGGAATATGAGGAACGCATTAAGTTAAATACTGCCCAATCAGGTAATCCCATTATCAAGCTCACTTTCAATGGCGATTCTGCCGATAGTGCGGTACTTTCGGAGGTTGCAGGACTCTTTGGTGTAAACAACAATATCATTACCGCGCAGATTGAGCATGCAGCCGGTATCAAATTTGGGACCATCCTGGTAGAAGCACAGGGTGATGCTGAAAACCACACGAGGGCAATCAATTATTATAAAACTTTAAATATCGGTGCGGAGGTGCTTGGTTATGTCTGAATCTATGATTAGGCTCTTATTGAGCGGTACACTCGAAACCATTGTAATGACTTTTGTTTCGGGTTTCTTTGGTTTTGTTTTAGGCCTGCCAACCGGGATATTGCTTTTTATTACACGCAAAGGGCAGATTCTGGAGCATCCGTTGTTAAACCGCGTGTTAGCCATTGTGGTAAACATTTTCAGGTCTATTCCATTTATTATTTTGATCGTTTGGATGATTCCTTTTACCCGGGCCCTGGTTGGTACTTCAATTGGTGTAAAAGCGGCTTTAGTTCCCTTAAGCATAGGTGCAGCGCCGTTTATTGCCAGGATGATCGAGAATAGCTTGCTGGAAATTCCTTACGGACTTATCGAAGCCGCAAAGGCTCTGGGGGCAAGGCCAATGCAGATTATCAGAAAAGTATTGCTGCCCGAAGCTTTACCGGCCATTATCAACAGTGCATCAATTACCCTCATTACCCTTGTGGGTTATTCGGCAATGGGCGGTGCCGTTGGTGCAGGCGGATTAGGGCAGATTGGCTATCAGTATGGCTATATCGGTTACGATGTTTTGGTAATGGTTACCGTTTTGGTATTGCTGGTCATCATCGTTTTCCTTATCCAGTTTGGGGGCGACCGCCTCTCTAAATATTTTGATCACAGAAAATAAAATCCTATAAAATGAATATCACTTTCAAAAAACGTTTTAATTCAGCGTTAATATTAGCCATAACTCTTCTTGCAGCCTGCAGTGGCGGGGCTAAAAAAAATGATCCCAACCACATTATTGTCGGCGTAGAATCCGGTCCCGAATACACCATTGCACAGGTTGCCCAAAAGGTAGCCAAAGAAAAATACAATCTTGATGTGGAGCTGGTGCAGTTTAACGATTATGTAATGCCTAATGAAGCGCTTCATCAGGGCGATATTGATGCCAATGCCTATCAGAATAAGCCTTACCTGGATGTACAGGCGAAGCAGCGCGGCTATAAATTTGCCATAGTAGGCAACACTTTTGTTTATCCAATTGCAGGTTACTCCCGTAAAATTAAAAGCCTGAAAGAGCTTAAAGATGAGAGTACCATCATTATCCCGAACGATCCCACCAACAGCGGCCGCTCTTTATTGCTGCTTCAAACAGCCGGACTTATTAAACTTAAAGCGGGTGTTGGCCTTTTACCAACCCTTAATGATCTAACCGAAAATCCTAAGAAACTGAAAATCCTTGAACTTGAAGCACCTCAGCTTCCACGATCGCTGGATGATACCAATGTTACCATTGCGGTAATTAACAATACTTTTGCGGCACCTATTGGTCTGGTATCTACCCGTGACGGCCTTTTTATAGAGGATAGTAAATCGCCTTATGTAAATGCCATTGTGGCCCGCGAAGACAATAAGGATGACGACAAGGTTAAACGTTTTGTAAAAGCATATCAATCACCCGAGGTAGAAGAAGCCGCAAAGGTTGCTTTTAAAGGGGGAGCGATAAAAGGCTGGTAGAAGATAACTATTCCTTTATTTTAAATAATATTTTAATGGCTGCCTGCTGGTTTGCCTTTGTATGAAATCTTTATAGCGACAAGTCTAAAGTTAATTTTTAATACGCAATAAGGCGTTAAACAGATCATAGCTTGAATCAAATGGAATTCCCCTCATAGTTAAGTATTATCAGGGGAATTTTTTTGTGTTTAATTTAATGTTATAGATAATTAAATGAATATTTTATACTATACATCAAGAAATGAGGATAGATATTCCGGAATAAGCCTTTTTTAAATTTTTGATTCATCGTTCTTCTATTTAAAATGTAGTTTTTAGCCTATAGTTCAATCTGAATGTGAGCGTTTGTATGTGTTTTTTGTAGATAAATTGTGTCTTGATGGCTGATTTTATTGTATATTTTAGAAAAAATGTTCTTTTCATAGCTTAATAAGTTTGGTTTTAAACTTAATAAGTACTAAGTCGAGCTTATTAAGTGCCAACGAGGGTGAAATAAGTATCAACGAGGGTGAAATATGTTCGGCGCCGAGCTTATTTAGTGTTAATTAGGGTAAAATAAGTGCCAAATCGAACTTATTTACTGTCAATGAGGGTGAAATAAGTATCAACGAGGGTGAAAAAAGGTCGGCACCGAGCTTATTTAGTGCCAATGAGGGTGAAATAAGTATCAATGAGGGTGAAAAAAGGTCGGCGCCGAGCTTATTTAGTGTTAATGAGGGTGAAATAAGTATCAACGAGGGTGAAATAAATACTAAATCGAGCTTATTAAGTATTAACTAGGGGATGGCAAGTTTTAACAGTTAAATTTTTTCAACTTGCCAATGTAGCATCAATATTAGTTAAACATCCCGTGAATTGTTGATTTTTGGCCGTTCGGTATTTATGAAAAGTAAACCTTTATTATCATATCTAATAAATTTTAAAAACTCAACTATTAATTTTTGAAAGGTTAGATTTATTTTTAAACCATGAAGCTAATTACTTACACAGAAGTTTTCCAACTATGACTTTAGAATCAAATCAAAAGAGATATTGAGGCAATCATATTAAAAAACCAGTGCATTTTAAGCCTTTTACGCCCCTCTATAATAAGGTCGTAGTCGTTTAAGATAATCATTTTCAGCTATAAACTGATTTAGCTTTATGAGTTTTTCAGGCTTAACAGTGATTGCAAACCCTTTACTAATTAAATCAGCATGCGTTAACATAAGTCTTCGAATCGGTAATGCTAGAACAGCGTGATCGTCTAAAAAAGAATAAATATCATCTGATATATATCTTTCAATCCAAAAATCCAGACTTCCGTTGTCGCATTCTTGTGAGATTGTTTCCCACATAATCGGTATATCAGGCTCAAAAAAAGTTCTATATCGATAATTGATATTTTCTCGTTGATGCCTAAGCCATTCATATGGATTAGTTCCGTTAATATTATTTGATTGTAAAAAATCAGTAGCGGCAAAATAATTTTTAAAAAGATCAATTGCTGCCATATGATCTGGCTTTCCTAGAGCTATAGGCTTATGAGATATATTATTTTCAAAATAGTATCCGTCTCTTTCTTTTCTTACAAACCCAAGTCTGTTGCAACATAAAGAGCATCTAAGTAAGTAATAAACAGAATAATATAATTTAACAGTGGCCCAAGAAAAATTCTTTTTATTAGTCGCAATAATGCCTTCGTTCAAGCTTATAATACCTTTATAATAAAAATCCAAACAATCATCTAGCATAGCGGACTCAAAGAGTGCGACATGGGTAGCATTAAATATAAAACTTTTAATCTGACCCTTAGTTAATGACAGCCACACAGCTTCATTATTACCACTTAAAATGTGTTCAAAATTAATTTGGGTTCTTAGTCTATCAGAACTCATATTCGTCTTGTTCTGGTGCCTCGGCTAATAAATTGCCTTCCAAATACTCTTTAATTGCCAAGCGAGCAGATTTCCCATCTGTGCCTTTGATAATGGATTGAGTTAATAGTTCGTTTTTATCTAATTGTAAAAGATTTTTAAAAGTTTCTACAGAAAACGATTTCCTATCACTACATTTTGGCAATAGTTTTTCGGCAAAAAATTCAATAGCAGCTACCACACCAGAGCTTTGCAGGAAAGGATTTTTAGATTTTAATCCCCACAATTCTTTTCTCTCGTAAAAGAACTTAATAGCAGTGAAGTAATTTAAAAAAATAATTTTCTGTCTGTTTAAGTCTGTTATGTTGTAATTAAAAAACAGTCCGTTAGGTTTCAGATAGTTTTTTAATGTCGTGATGAATGAGGATAAATCCACAATTCCATATCCGACAGGTGAACCAGGGAATCGAATGAGTTTATAATATGGTGATTCCTCGTTCTCATTTAATTCTGTTGCAATATCTTTTGATCTATTTACGGCGTGCTCTTTGTCCGATTCAACAATACCAAATAGGTCATAAATAAGACTTTTTGCAACTGGCTTCTGCTCCGTATTAATATTTAAAAAGATCTGCGCAGCGTCTTTAGTTGAAAGTCCAATTGTAAAAGATACCAGAACATCTCTCTCGCCTACACTCGGGTCAATGTCTAATGCTGCTTGTAGCCCAGCTAACCGATGCTGGCCATCAATAACCTGTGCTGAAAAAGGGACAATTGGAATATCAATTTTTCCGTCAATATATATGATCTTATGCGCACTTTCATTCCAATTTAATATAAATGTGTTAAAAAAGTTCTTTCCCTGCAAGACGTATTCTCGTATTTGTTTAACACGTATGTTACTTAAAACCCTTTGTACCGCACCTTCTTCATTATCTCGACCTCGAACCGCTACATAACTTATTTTTAAAATGTCTTTCACCTTCATTGGTTGAGTATAGACATCAATTCCATTGAATTTTGTGTTTAGGCTTTCGCTTTTATGTAATCTTATTTTTGCCATGTTTTTGTTTCTTAGATACCAAATATATCACATTCATTCATATCGTGACATAACAATAATGAAATGTCTTTTACATTCAATAAAAAAGGATTTTAAAACTGATTCCAAGATTTTTCAATTCTGATTGGGCAAACTTTTAATGTAGAAGATAAGTTCTCCCTAGTCATTCAGTAATACATATGTATCTATCAATCCATTAAGTTAAAAAGCTCTTTTGACTAGCAAGCTAAAACAACGGGATAATGAAAAATGATATTTACAGTAGATATAATCGTCATTCCTTCCATAGAATTATTTCCCCATTGTTTCGTTTAATTATTCATTCTGGTCCATGCGTCATAGAGAATACAAAAAGAATTCGGAAGACACCGGTCGCGTGTTTATCTATAGCCTATAACTTAAAGTATTGCTTATTGTTTGTAAACAATAATTTTTATCGTTCCTTTGCCCTGACATTTGTTCATTTCAAAATTCATACCGATCCTTTTAAGGATCTCTGGCAATTTTGTTACGTTGTAGGTTCTTGGATGACTAACATATTTAGGTTATCTTGATTTATGAAACTTATGTCCCGAACACCTTATATTCTCTCTATTTCGAGAAGAGTATCAACACCATTTCTAAGTGCTAACTTTTTCAAAGTATAAACGAACCTTTCAATTTCTCGCTCAATTATTATTTCGTAATCTACACTCATCAAATTGAAATCATTAGGCAATAGATTAGATATTGCGTAGTTGATGCCAGATAGTGTTGTTGGAAAATCAATGAATATTAATTTTCCATCTTTAATTTCGGTGTCCAAATTAATATTTCTTGGTCTACCAGCATATTGGAATGAAACAGTCTTTGTTTGATAATTGCGTTTTAGCTGAGCAAATTGCAAGTTTACATCTGTATTCAGTCTATTTGGTATTATCACTTTAATTATGCAATTTTTATATTGTACCGATTCATAATCAAAGCCATCTTGATCAATAATATATTTGCAAGTTGGTAATAGTAAATTCTCAAAATAACCTGAGGCTAGTGTGGCTGAAGGGAAAAAGTTCACATCAGAATCGATTTGATGTTTAAATAACTCACTTACTTTGCTTATTGCCTCAACAAAACTTGGTGCATCATTTTTTTCAAATCTTGCTAATGTGATTCCTGATATATCTGATAATATTTTTAGTTTTTTATCTACAACAAATGCACATTTCGAAATTCCCAAACGTCCAATAAATAAGCCCAACTCAAACAAGACATTATCTCTTGGTTGTAAAACAACATCACCACGATATTCTACCTTATCATCTTGTGTGCCTAAAAGAATGCCAAAATCAAATTGAAGCGAAGCCCTTAATAAATCTGTCAAAAAATTGTTGTTTATTTTAAACACCGATGAATCCCAAACACTATCATTCCAAATTACTACTTCGAAGTCTTTTTCTAGTATTGTTTTTGCCGCTTTCGCCAGCCCCAATTCTTCGGATGATGAACCAATAAATATTCTTTTCTTTTTCATTACGAATAAATTAATTCTCCTTTTTCAAAATAACCTAAATATAACTCCTTATGCACATCGGCGATTAATTCATCAAGATCTGATTTGATTTTCCTCATTTCCAGAATAGTATTTTCTGTAAGAGGATTTTCGGTTCCATTTGGACTTTTTACACTTTGTCTAAACCCTGAATCCGTAATTAGCCTTAGTAATTGATTGCTTATTGTTTTGGCAATTTTAATTTCATTTCCAGTTGTATAATATAGATCATTATTATCAATCGAATGAACAATGGTTGTTAAATGGAAACTGCTTAAATCAATTTTCTCATCAGAATCAGCTTTTAATGTTTTAAGCAAACGAATTCCCTTTCTTGAGCCATCATTCGTAATATCTCCTTTCGAATTTACTTGATTAATGTGGGCAAATGGATAATCTAAAATCTTTTCATTTTCTACAAAATCAAACAGATAAATACCGCGATAGTATTCATTTTTTGTGTCTTCGTATTCTTTAGAATTTTGCCAAAAACAAAAAACTATGTCAACTTTTCTGCGAAGTGCTTTATTAAAAATTGAAATACTCTTTTTGCCTGTTTTATCAACCTCATCGTATATGTTCTCCATTATCGTCGTCGATTGCTTTCTTAATTTTTTTATATCATCATTAGGATCTGATTCAGTATATGGATTATCATTTGGAACACCATAACCAGTAAAATGGTACCTGTCAATGATTGTCAATAAATCGAAATCACTGTGTACTTTTATATTAGTAGAAGTCATAACCGATCCTTGAGTTCTATAAGCTCTCGAAAAATGAAGTTCTAGACCAGCTTCTAGATGATTTTGAACTCTTTTTGCTGCCTCAAGAGTTCTATCGTTGTATTTTTTATCTATCCTTACCATCGATTCCATTAAATATTTTATATCTTTTGGAATACTTGTCGAATCAAATGATTTTGTAAGAACTGATTCATTTAATTCATTATCAAATCTTCTCGCTTTAAGATTTTGTAATCTTTTTTCGTAATCTATTGCCATATAATAAGATTCATATTGTTGCTTGGGTTTATTGCAATTTTTTTGCTATAAAGTAGGTTTTAGAGGATAAACTATTATAGTTCTAAAATAAAAAGATTAAATAACGTGACAATACGGTAAACCGTAAATACTGATATTTAAGTATGCGAACCGACTTGCGAATTAATGAATGTATGAGAACTGGTAATTGCAAAGCAATCGGATTCGATCTGTTTTACACAAGCTACTTGTAAAATGAAATAATTATCGTCATTAAGTACAAGTCATCTAGTCCAATGGCATAATGACTAATATTTGCGTTAGTAATGTAAAACGAGCTCTTAATCTCCTGATATTTCCCCATTCTTTTCAACCTATTTTCTAATCCGTTCTGTTTTGTTAGTTTTGGGCTTTAAATAAAGAAATACAATGAACCATTGGTTAGTCAAATCAGAGCCTTTTAAATACAGTTGGGAAAAATTTAACGAAGATGGCCGTACCTTTTGGGATGGTGTGCGCAATTATCAGGCGAGGAATAACCTGAAAGCCATGAAAGAAGGCGATTTAGTGCTTTTTTATCACAGTAATGAAGGTAAAAACGTGGTGGGTATTGCCAAAGTGGTAAGGGAATTTTACCAGGATCCCACTACTGATGATGCCAACTGGGTAGTGGTCGATTTATCGCCCGTAGAAAGCCTGAAAAATCCGGTTTCCTTAGAACAGATCAAAGCTGAACCAAGTTTAACAGATATTTCTTTAGTGCGCCAGGGCCGTTTATCGGTAATGCCGCTTAAAGCTGAAGAATTTGATAAAATTTTGGAAATGGGGGCGTAGTTTTAAGTCCTTAGTCTGTAGTCCAAGTCTTGAGTCGGAAGTTTGGAGTCTGTTGAACGGGGGCTATGGCTATGAAAAAGTTTGGAGTTGGGCGTTTGGAGTTGGGAGTGGATTGATCGATTTTAGTCCGAAACGATTAGTCAGGTTAAGATTTGAAGTTTGGTTTCAGTTAACCGGTTTAAACAATTAATCGGTTAACCAATTATTACAATTAACCAATTCACCAATTTATACAATTAACAATTCACCAAATTAACCGCTCTCCAATGAAAATTTTCTTTTTATCATGCTGTCTTTTTATCGCTAACCTGTTTCCAAACAGCGTTAAAGCGCAGGAATTTATCAATTATCAGGTAAAAGTGGTTTCTGATTCTTTACCCGCGGTAAAAGGTACCTTAGAGAAAATTTCTCCCGAAGGTGTTGCCGTTAACGATGGTTATGGAAACTACATTATGCTCCGTGCTAAAAACATCATCAGCATCCGCTTAAAGAAAAGGGGCATTACTACCGGCAAAGGATTTCTGATCGGGACACTTGCTGGTGCGGCAATTGGCTCTTTGGCTTTTACAGATAACAATAGTGGATCTGGCGACGAGCAACTTGTAACATTTTTGGCCGCTACCACTTTAGGCGCATCGGTGGGTACAACTTACGGACTGATTGCTGAACTTAAAGCAAAAAAAATGTTTTTAAGGGTGAATAAAGATGAAAAATTATTTGCCGCTGAGTATAAAAAACTGGAAATCTATTCCAAAGCTTACTATATTGATAAACCTTAGGTGTTTAGTCCTGAGTTTTGAGTTGATTTACCGGTTTGAAGTTTGCCCTCAGTTAACCGATTTAGACAATTAATCAATTAACCAATTTATACAATTAACCAACTACCAAACCCTAATATGAAAAAGTCTATATGTTTTACCATCGCTTTTTTCCTCTCTCTAAGCCTTACCATGGCGCAAAATGTGAAACCTTACATCGCCGTTTTAAAAACCAAACACGGTAAGCAAAAAGGAATTTTATATAAGGTAGATTCAACTCAGGTGATTCTAAATCACGATGGCGAATTTGTTACCGTCCCCTTAAACGAAATCAAAACCGTACAGATCCGCACGATAAAAAAAGGTTACAGGGGAATGAACCTGATCAAAATAGGTACGCAAAACCCTGATCAATACACAATAGATAAGCGTGGCAAATTGGTAGATAAATGGGGTAAAGAAGCACCAACATTAGAAGAAGAAGCCGGAACCACGTTTTTCTCTGTTATTTTTACTGCAATTGCTAACGCTGTTGCGCTACCCATCCATGCCATTAACCCTAATGTGGCCAGGTTTAATCTTTATCAAAAAGAATCAGGTGAGTTAAACGAACTCAGTTATTATTCCATTTATTACCAGGCAAACCCCGATGTTCTGGCCGAACTGCGAAAAATGAAAAACATTTCGTCTACAATTAAGCGATAGGGGCAGGACATTAGGTGTATTGCGTGAGCGGTTTGGCTTCAGTTAACCAATTAACCAATTTATGCAGTTAACCAATTAACCAATTACCTAATGACCAATGAACTAATAAACTACTAAACCAGTCTGTTTCTCTTACTTAGAGTAATCCCCAGTGTCATTACAATACTCGAGCCCAATACCACCAGGAACAAAAACGGCGTACCCACTTCCTGGATTTTTAATGATGCAGGCAGGTTAAAGTAAAGCAAAATGCTGATCAGTCCGCGGGGGGCGATGTACAAAATCGGACTCAGGCTTTCCTTTTTGAATATCTTGAGGAAGAGGATGCGGATGATATAAATCGAGATCAAAATAAAAAAGCCATTGGCCAGTACAATCTTATTGTTCAGCTCACCTATATTCATGGTAAAGCCGAAAATAACAAAGAAAAAAGTACGGAGAATAAAAGCACTTTCTGCCGATAACTGGTAAAGCTGAGATAAATCAGCCGTTAAATTCTTGTATAAAAAGATGCTCCTGAACCAGGCGTGCCGGATGGTATCGGCATTGTTCAGGAATAAACCCGTACTCAAAATCAGCACAAGGGAGGACAGGTGGTAAGACTGACCGATGGCATAAACCAGGATCAGTATGGCAATAATCAGGAAGAATTTAATGTGGTGTACCAGCCGGCCCATAATATACAGCAGCACCACACAGGCAATGGCCGATAGCAAAAGGATGAGGAAGGTACTTAAGCCCAGGCCAATAAATGCGGAGGTATTGATGGAATGGTTGGTAATGGTGAAATTAAAAATAATGATCCCCAGGATATCAGAGAAAGAAGATTCGTAAATCACAAACTCTTTATCCTTATTGCTCAATGCCGCTGCAGATGGTATGGCAATGGCCGAACTGATTACACTAAAAGGGATGGCATTGGCAATACAGGTATATAAATCGTGGTGGGTAATCTGATAAATAATGGTGGTAATTACACTAATGGTACCCAGCAAAATGGTTAAGGCCGATAAGAATGCACTTTTGATGATCTTGTTTTTCTGCTGATCGTACTTGAGTTCGAGCGAGCCTTCAAAAACAATCAGAATTAAACCCACTGTACCTAAAGTAGGCAGGATGGATAGAAAATTAAAGGTCTGTATTTTAAGATAATCGACAAGGAAACGTAAACCGATACCCAATAAAAGCAGCAATAAAACCGACGGCACTTTGGTTTTACTGGCCACTAAATCAAACAGATAAGAAAAAATTACTAATCCGCTTAAAATAATAAGAATGGTATAAGTTGTCATATTTTTCAGCGTAGGTAAGCCGCTAAAATAAAACAATCAAGGCAAGCAAACAGAATTTAATGTAAAAATTATGCTTTAAAAAAAAGAGCTTTTAATTCGCTGGCATCATCCGGACTCATTTTTCCACCTAAAACCAGTCGCAACTGCCTGCGGCGCAGGGCTCCGTCAAATAATTCAATTTCCTCTGCAGATTCGGGGATCACTTCTGGCACCGGAATGGTCCGCGCACTCTGATCTACCGCAACAAAAGTATAATAGGCTTCGTTACTTTTCTGGCGGGCACCGCTCGGGATATTCTCCGCCCACACATCCAGACGCACCTCTACAGAAGTATTAAATGCCCTGGTCACTTTAGCTTCAATGGTTATTACATCGCCTAATTTAATGGGATGTTTAAATGATACATTATCAACGGAAGCCGTAACTACAATGCGGTTACAATGTTTCTGAGCAGAAATAGCCGCCGCAATATCCATCCAGTGCAGCAAGCGGCCGCCCATCAGGTTATTTAAAGTATTGGTATCATTTGGCAGTACCAACTCGTTCATGATGGTAAAACTTTCTCTCGCGAATTTCTTTTTTAAGCTCATTTAAGCGCAAAAGTAACAAAAATGCGTGTTAAATCTTACTCAAAATAGATTCCGGCAGATTTAAATGGGATTTTTCTGAGGATTACATACCGCTGTAGAAATTATAATCTTCATCAGGGCGTAAAGTCAGCGGCGGGTAATCAAAAAACAATTCAATCCCAATCCTGTTATCATAAAAAATCAAATTAATGCAAAACCAAACCCTGCTCCAGTTTTTTCATTGGTACTATAACGAAGAACAAAATTTGTGGACTAAAGTAGCTTCCGAAGCCGCACACTTAAAAGAAACAGGGATTACTGCTGTCTGGCTTCCACCGGCTTATAAATCAAACAATGCCGCTTACGATGTAGGCTATGCCACTTATGATTTATTTGATTTGGGTGAGTTTGACCAAAAGGGCGGGGTGAATACCAGGTACGGATCAAAAGACGAATATATAAAGGCCGTGGGCGCGCTGCATGATCATGGCATAAACGCTTTAGCGGATGCCGTTTTTAACCATAAGGCCAGTGGCGATGAAGTGGAAAAAGTTAAGGTAAGAACGGTAAATCCTGATAACAGAAACGAATTTACCAGCGATGTTTTTGAAATAGAAGCCTGGACAAAGTTTACCTTCCCGGGGCGAAAAGGCAAGTATTCTGAATTTATATGGGACCACAATTGTTTTAGCGGGGTAGATTGGGCAGAAGATCTTCAAAAACCAGCCATTTACTCCATTCAGAATGAGGTAGGCGAAGGTTTTGAAGAAGTACCGTCAACCGAGCTGGGCAATTACGATTACCTGATGTTTAACGACATTGATTACCGCAACCGTGCTGTGGTAGAAGAACTGAAATACTGGGGCGAATGGATAGTAGAAACAACTAAAGTGGATGGCTTTAGGTTAGATGCGGTGAAACACATTAACCCGGGTTTTATAACCGAATGGATTGATCATCTGAACCAGAAATTTAACCGTGAGTTTTTCATCGTTGCCGAAGACTGGAACGTGGTGGATATAGAAGGACAGCTGGCATACATTGAGCTTACGGGCGGCCGCACGCAGATATTTGATTCGCTTTTGCACCATAATTTTTTTGTGGCCAGTAAGGACGAAAGTTTCGATATGCGAAACATTTTTAAGGATACTTTGGTTGAGGTGAAGCCCGAACTGGCGGTTACTTTTGTGGATAACCACGATTCGCAACCTTTACAGGCACTGGAATCTTATGTCGATTTTTGGTTCAGGCCGTTGGCTTACGCCATGATTTTATTGCGTTTGCAAGGCATTCCCTGTTTGTTTTTCCCTGATTTATATGGCGGTATTTATGATGATAAAGATAAAAATGGAGATGAGGTACATGTAGAACTGGTTGCCATCCCTGCGGTAGAAACGATGAGTAAAATCCGCACCGCTTTAGCTTATGGAGAACAGCGCGATTATTTTGATCACGGCAATTGTGTAGGCTGGACAAGGGCAGGGGATGAGGAGCACGAAAACAGCGGACTCGCGGTATTATTAAGCACAGGTGAAGAAGGTTTTAAGGAAATGGAAGTAGGTAAGCATTTTGCCGGAAAAACTTTTGTGGATGCGCTAGGTTATAGGGAGCAGGGGGTGGTGATTGATGAAAACGGCCGGGCGGAATTTCATTGCAATGCAGGTAGTGTATCGGTTTGGGTGTTGAAGGTGGGGTAGGAGGTTCTAAGAGATTTATGAGTGGTTTGTGGAGACACAGACCACGGACTTTTTAAACTATCTCCATGGTTTGCTTCTTCGATAAATCGTAATTTCGACCGCAGTGGAGAAATCTTTTAGCATAGTTCAGAGATCTCTCTCCCGAATATTCGGGATTGTACTTCTGTCGAGATGACGATTTTTCTCATGATAATATTATTTCGGATCGGAGTAAATGATTTTACAGGGCTATTGGCGTCTGCAAAGAAACCCCTAATCACAGCACTGCCCTGAATTAAATAAACCTGATCGGAACGAACATCCCGGTTTTTGATCCGATCAAATTGGCAGTGCACTTACATCGGGATAAAGTGTAGCGCAGGACTGCCGGAACCGAATCTGTAGAAACCTGCTTTCCAAATCATTTTAGTTTTGAACCTTTGTTAAGCCCATGGTCCATGTCCTCAAAGAATATTTATCAAACGGATCGGATTGAAATTATAATTAGATAGAGGTCTGTGGGGACACAGACCTTGGCAAAGGTGATCTTAATTAGTTTTATAAACAATATAAATTCCTAACATACTACAAAAAATTATCCTCAGCCCGATATGCCGAAATTACTGCCAGTTCGCCTTCTTTTCCGGTTTTAGAATTACCATGCTCCATACCCATCACGCCCTTATAGCCTTTCTGGTGTAAATGTTTAAACAGGTTTTTATAATTAATTTCCCCGGTTGTTGGTTCTTTCCGGCCCGGGTTATCACCAATCTGGATGTAGGCAATTTCATCCCAGCAGCGGTCGATGGTTTTAATTAAATCGCCTTCGGTGCGCTGCATGTGGTAAATATCGTAAAGGATTTTACACGAAGGACTTTTAACCGCCTTGCAAACCGCATACGTTTCGTTGGTTTTCTGCAGGAAAAGTTCCGGGGTATCGCTCAATGTTTCCAGCACCATAATCAATCCATGCGGTTCGAAAATTTCGGCACCGGCACGCATGGCATCAATTACATTGGCAAACTGGTTGCCGTAGGGTAAATTCCTTTCATAAAAGCCAGGAACCACGGTAAGCCATTTGGCATTGCAGCGTTTAGCCGCTTCGACCGATTTTTTGCAGGTCTCGATAAATTTATCCTTGAATTCCTTTTTGCCTGTAGTTAAAGAGGTTTTCCAGTTATCGCCGCCATCTACCACGAAAACACCCATGCGCATGCCCAGTTTCGCCAGTAAATTGCCGATTTTTTCCTGTTCTTCAACAGAACGACCAAGGTAGCCATTATCTTCAATAGAACGGAAACCTTTATCGTACATAAACTGGATCTGATCTAAAAAACTCTTGCCCGCATGGTTCTCGAACATGCCCTGGTGCGGTGCATAATCAAGGTTGAACGTTTTGTCACTTAGGCTTGTATCTTGTTTTTCAACAGCAAAGGTGTTGGTAAATCCTGTTCCTGTGGTAATGGCACCGGCAGTAAGCAGGCTATTTCTTATAAATTCACTTCTTTTCATCGGTTTGATTTTAACAGATATCAGCGTGTAATTAATTTTTTAAATCCTGTTGTTAGCGTATCGGCTACTTTGCCATCTTTTTGGTGATATACAAAATAAGCTTCAAGATTTTTTCTGCTTTCTACAAAAGCCATGGCATCTTTAAGGTGCATGGCCATTAAGGCATTATCGTAGCCATCGGCAGTAATGGCATCATTGGCATAAACCGTAACACTGATCATTTCATTATCTAAAGGATAACCGGTTTTAGGATCAATCAGGTGCGAAATTTTTTTCCTTCCGCTCTGGTGGAATTTCCGGTAATTGCCCGAAGTAGTGATGGCTCCGGAATTAATTGCCGCAATGTACCTGATCACCGGCGTTCCGTCTTTATCAGGTCCTTCGATACCAATTTTCATGGTTTCACCATTGGGTTTCGGACCTGAAATCCTGATTTCGCCACCCAGTTCGGCAACATATTGTTTAATTCCTTTTTGCTCGAGATAAGCGGCAATTAAATCGACGCTGTAACCCTGTGCAATTCCATTTAAATCGATGTGTATGCAAGGTTTTGATTTGCTGAGCCATCCATCCTTTAATTTCAGGTTTTTCATGCCCACACAATTCAGGATCGATTTAATGGTAGCGGGATCAGGTTCTGATTTTTCCTCTTTCGGTCCGAAGCCCCATGCCTGTACCAGGGGAGCTACCGTAATATCGAAAATGCCTTTGGTATCTTCATTGATCTCAAAACTTCTTTTGAGCACATCGTTCATGAAACGATCGGCTTTGAGCTGCTTTTCGGTGGCGTTAAACTGATTTATCAATGATCCCTTTTTGTAAAGCGACATCGATAAATCAATTTCATTTAATAAACTGTCGATACCCTGTTTTGTCGCCAAACTATCATTGGCATAATACATTATAGCATAATCGGTTCCCTGAGCATAACCATTGATTTTATACTGCCTGATTTCTTCCTTCCAGGAAAAAGCCAGCATCAACGGTAGCAGGAGAAACAAAAATCTATAACGCATCTTTTAGAATTAAAGCACTTTTGCCTGTCCTGGCATAGCGATAGGGTATAAACCATTTGCATCAGGCATTAACCTTGGGTTGGCATCCCAGGCAAAACGCTCAGGCAATAAACTGTTGTTGGCGGCTAATGCTTCGTCCCACTTAATGGTTTGACCAGAGTAGGTAGCATAACGGCCAATAATGGCAGAGAACGTGCTGGTTGCAGCGTAATCTACATTGCTGAATTTATATTCTCCTTTAGAAACTGCATCGAACAGCTCGTCGTGTTCGGTTTGGTAAGGATTGGCGTTGCCTTTGGTATTGTGGTTATACAATTCCTTGCCTTTATAATCTTTCATAATGGCCTGGTTACTTCCCGACAGGTAAATTTTACCTTTTGTGCCCTGGAAACTTTCATCCACACGGTTGCTGATGCCTTCAAAATGCCTGCACTGGCTGTTGATTACGGCACCATCGGCATAAGTTAACTCGATGGAGTGGTTATCATAAATTTCGCCATAATCTTTGCCGGTTCTCCAGGCACGGCTTCCTGTTCCCTGTACTGAAACCGGGTGTGCATTTTTGATCCAGTTGGCAATATCGATATTGTGTACGTGCTGCTCTACAATGTGATCGCCGCATAACCAGTTGAAATAATACCAGTTTCGCATCTGGTATTCCATTTCGGTTTGGTTTGCCGTGCGTGGACGAACCCAAACCCCACCGCTGTTCCAATACACCTGGCCCGACATGATATCGCCAATAGCGCCATCGTTAATGCGTTTCATCGACTCGCGGTAATTGGTTTGATAACGGCGCTGTAAACCCACTACCACGTTTAATTTTTTCTTTTTGGCCTCTTCGGCAGCGGCTAAAACCTTTCTGATTCCCGGTGCATCAACTGCAACCGGTTTTTCCATAAAGATCTGTTTATTCTGTTTTACCGCTTCTTCGAAATGGATAGGACGGAAACCCGGAGGGGTGGTTAACAGCACCACATCGGCCAATGGAATGGCTTTTAAATAAGCATCGAAACCTACAAACTGGCGTTCTTTAGGAACATCTATTTTTGCCCCGAATTTCGAGCTTAATGATTGATAACTGCTATCCAAACGATCCTGAAAGGCATCGGCCATGGCTACCAGTTTAATGTTGAATTTGGTGCTCAATGCCTGAAAAGCTGCTCCGGTACCACGATCGCCACAACCAATTAGGGCTATTTTAATGGTATCTGATCCTGATGCGTAAGCGCCGGCCAGTGGGATGCTGCTTAACATGGCTCCGCCGGCAAGCATGGCGGTTGCTTTTAAAAAATCTCGACGATCTTGTTGGTTGATTGGTTTTTTCATGTGTTTAGTTTTTTGTTTTGGTTAGATGGTTGGTTAAAAGTCTTTTATAGGTTGTTTGTTATAATAAGCATCGATTTCTTCTTTTGATGGCGTTTTAGCTGGTCGTACTAAACGCATGCCTACAAATGGCGCTTCAGGGAACCACCAGTTGCTTTTAGGAATTTGTGGATCAAGTTGTTTCCATGATGGATCGGAAGCCAGTCTTGCTGTTGAGGTCAGATTTTCTGGTTTTTCATCATAAGAACCACCACGAACCGCATTTGGATAAAGTTTTTCGGGCTTGGCTACCGGGTTTTCAGTGGTTTTGTCTTTGCTATAAAAATCGGCAATGTACTGGTCGTAAGTCCATTCGCTAACATTTCCGTGCATATCGAACAAACCCCACGCATTTGGTTTTTTCAATCCTACCTGATGGGTTTTATTATTGCTGTTATCCTTAAACCAGGCATAATCATCCAGTTTGGAAGCATCGTTCCCAAAAGAATAAGCGGTTTCGCTTCCCGCTTTGCAGGCATATTCCCATTCGGCCTCGGTTGGTAAACGGTAAAATACACCGGTGCGCACATACAGCCATTTACAAAACTGGATGGCGTTGTATTGGGTCATGGCTACTGCCGGCTGATGCTCTTTGCCCATGCCAAAGGTCATGTCCAGATAAGGTTTGGTTGGGCGGGTTACGGCATCAACTTCAGCTGGTATAGCGCCTTCACTGGCTTTTTTTTCGTAATCGCGGTAAAGAAAAGGTTCGAAAATATCCCAGGTTACTTCATGTTTCCCGATCCAGAAAGCATCGAGTTTAACTTCGTGTACTGGTTGTTCATCAGCTTTACCTGCTTTACTTCCCATTTTAAATTTACCTGCCGGAATGGCCTGCATATCGAATTTTAATTTGGTTCCGTTAATGGATTGGGTGTACGAACCGGTTGAGTTTTGCGCAAAAATTTGCACACAGGGACTGATGATTAATGCAGCGGCAATTAACTTCTTAAACATAATTATTGGTTAGAAACAATACTTTCTTAGTATTTATCTGGTTAATTCTGAAATACTAAAGTAAATAACCACATTTAAAACAAAGAAAATTAATGTAACAATAAAGGTAAGTATTGTAACATTAAAAGTCAAGTTGACAATTAATATGCGCTGTAGAAATTGCTTATCTTCTGTCGGTTACCTTATTGCTTAAATTGGCGAAGCCGATTAGTGTATCCCAACGGGCACCGGGGCGGCGGTAGTAAACAAATATCTGGTAGCTGTTTTCCGTCTGGAAGAATGCACCTTCGAAAAACCTGGTTTCCATTACTTTGGTGTCTTTGTTAAACCAGGCGTATTCATAATCGTATAATCCTTGTTTAAGCAGGATATTGCCATAAAACTGCTTTCTGTTGGCATCGTAAAGGAGCTTGTTTTCGCTGCTCATGGTGTAATTGTTAAAGCGGCCCACCACATAAGCATCTCCGTTTGCGCTGGGGGCAGGAGTATTTAAAGTAAACAGCACGCCCATATATTCTGATTCTGTTTTATCGTCACGTCCATCGGTATTGCGGATAAAAAAGTTTCCGTTTTCATCGTACTGGTTGGCGAAAGCACCTGCCGTTCTTGGTGCATCCTGAAAAAGCATCACGTTTACCGATTCGTTATCGCGATAAATATCTTTAACATTATCAGCTTTATACCTTAAGCTCCGGGTATCAAATTTCCTGAATTCATTATCTCCCCAGAAATCGTTCGTATTAAGGTCGTTATAAACCAGTTGATTGGGCCTTACAAAAGAAGGCTTTGTATTCAGCTGACTGGTATTGGGGTTAAAATTCTGCATCACCACAGCTTTTAAATCCTGATAGGGGTTTTGGATCGGGAAGGTATGGTTAATGGTAAAATTGATTTTCTGCTTGTAATTCCTGTTTTCTACCTGCAGCGAGTTGGTTACCTCTGCAGCTACAGCCACCTGACTATCGAGCACATAAAAACGCTGCGAAATTACGGGTTTATTTTTGTCGCCATCCAGGTACACTTTTAACACATAATTCCCCCCAATTTTAGGCTGGATCTGCGTATTGGGCAAGCTGATTTCGTAATGGGTATATTTTCGGGTGGTGTTGGATGAATAACGGTAATTTATGATGCGATCGTCGTTAAAACTGCCTAAATAATCAATGCTCGAAATCTGCGAAGGTTGCCATTCTGCACTGCAGTGCTCAATGGTGTACCAGTAGTTTTGGGTTCCGGCAAGCAGATCGTCGAAAGAAAAAGTGATGGTTTCTGACGAATTAAGCATAATTACCGGTATGCTTTGTTCTTTATTACTGTTGTAGCAAAGCACGGTTTTAATATTTGGAAGATAAATTTTATTCTCGCTGGTAAACTTCTGATCGTTTTGCGCAAAAGCCAAAGTAGAGAGGAAAAATAAAACCGGAATTATTAATTTTTGCATGGTTAAAAGTAAAGTTTTATTGGGAAGTGGCAAAATATCTGCGTGGTGTCGGATATTTCTATCTGACACATAGTTATTATGTTTTTTGAAATAGGCCACGGATGCGCGGATTAACACGGAGGATTTGTTTTTTGAGCACGCCTTCCCTCAATACATCATTTCGAGCAGAGCGCAGCTTAGCCGAGAAATCTGTCTCGAAGTAGATCTCTCTGTTCCGCTGCGCTTCAATCGAGATGAAGAAACGAAGGGTTTATTCTTTCCGTGCCAATCCGTGTCTCCGTGGCAAAAAAAAATGCAAAAAAAAAACCGTCCCGATGTAAATCGGGACGGCTGTGTATCTGAACAAAACTTCAGGTTAGACTAACCCTCCAGCTCCATAATTTCGGCGGCCAGGGTTTCCCATTTAGTTTGATTGTTATCTAAATCGTCTTTAACTGCTAAATAACGTTTATTGGTTTCTGCCAGTTTATCTGCTTTGCTATAAACTTGCTCATCAGCTAGTTCTGCTTCAATGTCTTTAACATTTTGTTCCAGCTCAGCAATCAGTTTTTCTGTTTTTTGTAGCTCATCATTCAGTTTTTTTAACTGATTAATGGTATTTGGTGTTGCAGGTTTTGGTGCTTCCTTTTGTTTTTCAGGCATTTTAACCGGAATAGGTTTAGCCACAGGAATAATGCGTTTGCTGTTCCACTCTTCATATTCGGCGTAAGTACCAGGATATTGTTTAATTTTTTCGCCTTCAATAAACCAGATTTTATTGGCTACATTATCAAGGAAATACCTATCGTGAGATACGGCAATAAAAGTACCTTCAAACTGTTGCAAAGCCTGGATCAGGATGTTAACCGACTGGATATCCAGGTGGTTGGTAGGCTCATCCAGAATCAGGAAGTTCGAATCGGTTGTTAATGATTTCGCCAGTGCCACACGCGATTTTTCACCTCCTGAAAGCACTTTTATTTTTTTGAAAACATCATCACCAGTAAACAGGAAACAGCCTAAAATGCTCCGTAATTCGGTATCGGTATGTTTTGGTGCAAAAGCCTGTAATTCTTCTAAAATAGAATTTTCGAGGTGTAGCGATTCTAACTGGTGCTGCGCAAAGAAAGTAGTCGTTACATTATGACCTGTTTCACAGAAACCCTCAAATTTTTCGGCACCTGCAATCATTCTCAACAGGGTAGATTTACCTTTACCGTTTGCTCCGATCAGGGCAATTTTATCGCCTTTTTCGATTACACCCTCTGCATCGTCTAAAATATGTACATTCGGATAGCTTTTATTGGCGTGCTCAATGCGCACCACGTGCCTGCCCGAGGGTTTAGAAAATTTAAACGCAAAGTTTACCGTTGGGTTATCATCATCCACATCATCAATGCGCTCCATTTTATCCAAAGCCTTCATCCGCGACTGCGCCATTTTTGCTTTAGAAGCTTTAGCCTTGAAACGTTCAATTAAACGCTCTTCCTGCTTAATTTTAGCCTGCTGGTTTTTAAATTCACCTTTCTGGATTTCGCCGCGTAAAGCCTTTTCCTCTACATAAAAGCTATAATTACCCGCATACACGGTTAATTTCCCCTTACGCGATTCTACCGTACGGTTTACAATTTTATCCAGAAAATACCTGTCGTGAGATACAATTACAATCGCTCCTTCAAAACCCATTAAATAATTTTCCAGCCATTTAATGGAAGGTAAATCCATGTGGTTGGTCGGCTCATCCAGTAAAAGGATATCAGGTGTTTGCAATAAAATTTTGGCCAGCATTACACGCATCCGCCAACCTCCCGAGAAGGTATTTAACGGACGCAACTGATCAGCCGTGCTGAAACCTAAACCGGCCAGGATTTCATTTGCACGATATTCGATATTATAACCGTCTAAAGCTTCAAATTCCTGTTGTTTATCGCTCAGTTTAAATAAAACCTCTTCGCTATAATCGGTTTCGATTTTTTTAAGCAGTTCTTCAATTTCATCGTGCAGCTGGTTCTGGCGCTCAAAAGCTTCCATGGCCACGTGCAAAATGCTATGGTGTGATTCGTAAGAAAGTAAATCCTGATTTAAGTAACCGATTTTCAAGTCTTTCGACATAGAAACGGTACCCGAAGTCGGAGCATATTCGCCTACAATTATTTTTAAAAGTGTTGATTTTCCTGTTCCGTTGGCACCAATTAAGCCTGCTCTATCGCCGGGTTTAATGTGCCAGTTCGCGTCATCGTACAAGGCCCTTGAGCCAATCAGGAATGTTAAATTATTTATTGAAATCATTTCGGCTGCAAAAGTACGAAATTTAAAGGCTTTTTTTAGGGGGAAACTTAAATAGGGGATACCGCTCCTTTTTCCTGTAATTCTGAATGCAATGAAAATCTTTGATCGCGGAATTACAAAATAAATTTTGATTTCAATAAAACCTTCTTACCTTTGTACTGTAATAAAAATAATTACAGAATGAGCAGCAGCCGGTTTCCCATTTCCTTACACATTTTAACTTTGCTAAATGAGGCGAAAGGTGGTGTGGTGAGTTCCGAATATCTGGCAGGAAGTATCAATATAAATCCTGTTTTAGTGCGCAAAGAAATTATGAATTTGCGTAAACATGGTTTCGTTGATAGTAAAGAAGGAAAGGGTGGAGGTTCATTTCTGGCTAAAAATGCTTCAGATATCAATTTGGGCGATGTTTATAAAGCAGTAAGAAGCAATCATGTTTTGGGCCAGAGCAAAAATGAGCCAAATCCGAAATGCCCGGTTGGAAGACAGATCAACCAACATTTAGACTCGCTTTACAGCGACGCAGAGAATGCATTAATTGATAATTTATCGAAACAGACACTGGCAGATTTTGCATTAAAATTTGAATAAAAATTTTTTGTTAATAACTGTAATAAAAAATATTACAATTTAAAAACAGATTTATAAATTAAAAATTGAATAACATGAAAGTAGCATTAATTGGAGCATCAGGCTTTGTAGGTAAAGCCATCTTAAACGAATTGGTAAGCCGTGGAAACGAAGTAACCGCCATTGCACGTGATACTGCAAAAATTGAAAATAGTGATGCCAAAGTAAGTAAAGTTGCCGCTGATGTTCTGGATACAGAAAAACTGGCTGAGGCTTTAAAAGGTGCAGATGCCGTGGTAAGTGCATTCAATGCCGGCTGGACTAATCCCAATTTGTATAATGATACCGTAGAGGGCGCAGAAGCCATCCAGAAAGCAGTAAAAGTAGCTGGTGTTAAGCGTTACATTTTTATCGGCGGTGCAGGTACTTTACAAATCGATGGACACCAGATTGTGGATGGACCAGATTTCCCTGCAGAATATAAACCAGGCGCAACTGCAGTAAGAGATTACTTTAATACCTTAAAACAGGAAACCGAATTAGATTGGTTGTTTTTTAGTCCGGCGATTGAAATGCACCAGGGAATTACCACCGGTCGTACAGGGAAATACCGTTTAGGTAAAACCAGTCCCGTTTTTAACGACGAAGGCCGCTCTATTCTTTCGGTTGAAGATTTAGCGATCGTTATTGCTGATGAATTGGAAAGTAAGGCCCACCACAGGGAGCAGTTTACGGCAGCATATTAGGAGGATTGGTCATTGGTTTATTAGTAAGTAGGTAGGGTGCCTGGGTTCATGGTTTGATGGTTCATAGTTGATGGCACAAATACCTGTCGCAAGTGGGGCGTTGGTAATTGAAAATTGATTATCGGTGATTATCTTTTATGAAAGTCAAGCCATCACCAAACGTTGGATATTATACTAATATTTATCCACCCTGACCAATAAACGAATGGCCATTGAACTAATGAACCTTTTATAATTACTATTAAACTTACGTGTTATGAAAGGTTCATCATCCATTTTCCATTTTCAATCTTCCATAATTTGTATTAAGTTCTTATCTTCGTGGCATGTATCGCCTTATTAAACCACTATTCTTTAAATTTGACCCTGAAAACGTACATTATTTTGTCGTAAAGCGGTTAAAATGGTTTAATGATAAGTTTCCATTGGGTAAAACCATTATCAGAAGCAGCTTTGATGTTCACATTAAAGGTTTAGAACGCGAAGTTTTTGGCATAAAGTTTAGAAACCCTGTGGGCCTGGCTGCCGGATTTGATAAAAATGGCGAATATGTGGAGCCACTCAGCAATTTAGGTTTCGGTTTTATCGAAGTAGGCACGGTTACCCCAATGCCTCAGCCTGGTAATGATAAACCCCGTATGTTTCGCTTACCTAACGATGAAGCGCTGATTAACCGGATGGGTTTTAACAATAAAGGCGTGGATGTAATGGCCGAGCGTTTACGCTTGCTAAAAGATAAACATCCCGATATTGTTGTGGGTGGAAACATCGGCAAAAACAAGGCTACCCCAAATGAAGATGCGGTAAGCGATTACATTAAATGTTTCGACCGTTTGTTTGATGTGGTAGATTATTTTGTGGTAAATGTAAGTTCGCCAAATACCCCGGGCCTGCGTGAGCTGCAGGAAAAAGAACCACTTAAAAAGATTCTGAATACTTTACAGCAGCGCAACCGTAAAAATGATATTTCACGCCCGATTTTATTAAAAATAGCACCGGATTTAACTGATGCACAACTGGATGACATCATCGAAATTGTTGCTGAAACCAAAATTGCAGGCATTATTGCAACCAATACCACCATTAGCAGGGAGAATTTAGCTACAGCTCAGGAAATAAAAACCGAAACAGGTGGTTTGAGTGGTAAACCTGTTAAAGAACGCTCTACCGAAGTAATCCGCTACCTTTCAGAAAAATCCAATAAAGCTTTTCCTATTATCGGTGTGGGTGGTATCCATTCGGCTAAAGATGCCAAAGAAAAGTTAGATGCCGGCGCTTCTTTGGTGCAGTTATATACCGGTTTTATCTACGAAGGACCAGGATTGATTAAAAGTATCTGTAAAGAATTGGTTTAGTAGCTTGTTCTATGCAATCAGGTTAAATTTTAGAAAAAAGCATACCTTATGGCCCTGTTAATCGATTACAAGTTTACTTGATTTCATTGATATTACCACGCCAGTTAAAATATTTAATTTTCTTTTTAGATTATTATACTTTTATTTTGAGGTATCCTTTGTTAATTTATTGACTAATTATTTTTTCTTCTTTTAGGCTTATAAATAATGTATCGTTTCTTCCTTCTATAAAAGCATAATTCACGCCTTTTTCTGGATGTATTCTTGCAATATAAACTGAACCTATTTTTTTGCTTTTAATAATTACATCAAGGTATCGTCCATTTATCATTTGATTTATTCTGAAGTATCCTTGATCATTGGTAATAGAAAATACAGTTTTGTTATTAGGATCTACAACTTTAATTCCTTTTAACGGATTTCTCCCTTCATTGTATATGTATCCCTGTATATATGATGGTGATTTTGATGAACACGCAAACAAAATCACGATAAAAAATATCATTATTGATCTCATACTAAAATAACCCGAATTTAAGTTTAACCAATAAGCCCTAATATATTTTTAAGGTTACCATAGATTTACTGAGTTTGATTGTTTACTTTTAAATAAATTGTACCAATATCGATTGTATCCTTATTCGTATCATAGGTTTTTAAGTTAATTTTTTTTGTATCATATCCTTTTTTCTTTATGATAATCATTGAATTAATTTCTTTAATAGATTTGATAAAATTTTGATAGTTTTTCATTTCAATTTTTGGTAATATAAATTGACCTTTATTATTGGTTGTCACATTTCTCGGACTTAATACATCCAGTGAATCATAAACTATAGAAACATTAGGCAATGGTGTTTTATCATCACGTATTAGGCCTATCACTGATTTTCTATAGATATAAGATGCAGTATTGCACGATGAGAATAGCCCTAATAAAATTGTCAGGTAAAATTTTATTTTCATATAATTTTAATTTTGGTTAACCAGGTACGCCCAAGTGAATCTTCAGGTGCTATGATTTACCCTGTGATAATAATCTTCAACATATTTCATCCATGCTTTAGTGGAAAATCATTTCCTGAAATTGATTGCTATTTAAAAAAAAACGCTATCGATTTTTATTGTGTCATTACCACCATCAGAAATGAGCGTATCAGATATTAATCTAAGTTTTATCTTCTGACGTTAATGCCTGGTTACGATTGCTTAAACAGCTGCTTTCTGTTATCAAGATAAACAAATTCCCTGATTATTGGCTTAATAAATGAGAGATTGTTTGCCTTGGGAAGTACAGAAATCTTAAATAATGGGAGGCAATTGTTAATAGGTGGGATAAAGAATTACGACCATTAAAAAGTTAAGGATAAAGCATGATGAGTCTTAATCTTTTTAGTTGCAAGTAAATTTTAAGGCATAAAAAAAGCATCCTTTGATCAGAAGGATGCTTTAAGTTTTTTTAGATTCTCTAAAAACTATTTTGCTAAACCAGCTAAAACAGCATTGTTTTTAGCTAACTGATCGTTTTTAGGTTGTGCAGAACGGCTACCTAACTCAATGTTAGTTGCTCTCTTTAAAAATGCTACCTCCTGGTGAGCTGTATTTTTATTTCTTCTGTCTTTTCTTTTTAATCTGGTAACTGCCATGGTAATAACCTTTTATTATATTTTATTTGTACAAATGGAGGTCGAGAGCGGATTCGAACCGCTGTAGAAGGTTTTGCAGACCTCTGCCTAGCCACTCGGCCACTCGACCTTTAAATTCAAGGCTGCAAAAATAGCAATTATTAGTTAGCCCGCAAATAATATCTCAATTTAATTTCGAACTCGCACTAACTCAGCACAAAAGATTGCAGCACTTACTGCCACATTTAGCGATTCGGCTTCACCAATCCTGGGAATGGTAACCGGTTTATTTATTTTTTTAATCACTTCCGGCGAAATTCCCTTCCCTTCATTACCTAAAATTACCAATCCCTCGTTGCCCCATTGGGTTTTATAAATTGATTCGCCATCTAACAGCGCTCCGAATACAGGCAGCGAATTATCACTTAGAAAAGCAGGTAAATCTGCCTCAAAAATATTTACCCTCGCTAATGAGCCCATGGTAGCCTGTACTGTTTTGGGATTAAATACTTCTACACAATCTGCAGAACAAATGATGTTTTTAAAACCAAACCAATCTGCGGTGCGTATAATAGTGCCCATGTTGCCCGGATCCTGCACGCCATCTAAAACCAAAGTGAACTGATTTTTCAATTCTTTCTGATCTAATTTCTTGTTTTTAGTGATATGAACCAATGCTAAAAAGCCCTGTGGCGTTTGCAGCGTACTAATCTTGTCTAATTCAACGTTGTTTACTTCAAATAAGTTTATATTTGCGGGCAATTTGGGTAACAAATTGTATTGTTCGCTGTTGTAAAATATGGTATGAATGTGGTAACTTGACTGAATAAATTCTTTTATGGATTTTATGCCTTCAACAATAAATAAACCATGCTCTTTACGGTATTTTTTTTGATGTAACGACTTTATAAAACTAATCTGTGATTTTGAAAGCATACCAATACTTAATAAATATTAAACTGAAAAGCACTGCAATATTACTATTTATTATTGTTTTAATTCAGGCCTGTTCATCAACAAAATACATTGCCGACTACCAATCGATCGTAAAAAAGGTTACAATAGATAGTGTTGACAAGAAATTTGAGGAGCAAGCTTATAATTATGTTCAGAAAGATCTCAGGCCTGCTTCTAAACTGAGTATTCAGGTGCCATTGTATAACCTGTTTAATACTAAAGACGGTAGGTATAAAACAACTGATATTAAGCCTTTTGGTACACCTCCAGCCATTTTGGACAGTACTTTGGTCGAGATTTCAAGAACCCAGATACAGAAATTTTTAAAAAGTAAAGGATATCGTCAGGCAGAGGTAACATCAGCGATCAAGGTAGAGAATAAGAAAGCAGAAGTAATTTTTAGTGCCAAACCAGGCCCGGCTTACTTTATTGATAAACTTACTGATTCCATTCCAAATACAAATATTAAAAACCTTTACGAATCCAATAAGGCAAGCGTAACGCATTTACATAAGGGCATGCAATATGATGAGGACTCTCTAACCTACGAAAGGGAACAGATTTACCGCATCATGAAAGAGAATGGTTATTTCTATTTTTTAAGGCCTTATGTAAATTTCGACGTTTATGGTGCAGAAGCTACTTCTAAAACCAATAAAATTGATTTGAACCTGAATGTAACTGATCCGAATGATGGTCCGCATAAGCAGTTTAATATAGGCTATACCCACATGATTATCGCACCAAACCCTGATGGTTTTCCTGATTCTGTGCGTTATAAATTAAATAAGGATACTATTAACGGGATCATCTTTACCGATTTCTCCAAACGTTACCGTAGAAACCCGATTGTGAGGTACGATTTTTTAAAACAAGGCGAACTTTACGATATCCGCAATGAAAACCTGACTTATGATCGCTTATATGAGCTGAATATTTTTAAAAATGTAAAAATCGATTATTTCAGAAGGGATAGTACGTCAAATAAAGTTAATACTGTAATCCAGCTTATTCCGCAAAAGGTAATGAGTAACCGGGTAGAGGGGGAGGTACCATTTAATGGTGGTACAGTAGGCTTTAACTTAAGTAATACTTATACCAATAACAATATTTTCAGGGGTGCTGAACGGTTCGAACTTCAGGTAAAAGGTGGTTTACAATCCAGGATAGGCAATGGAGCTAAACCATTCAGTGATATTTACCAGCGCGATTTTTCGATCAGTGCAAGTATTACGGTGCCAAGATTGATGATTCCTTTCTACAATCCGGTGCTGGGCGGTAATGGAATGCCACACACTACTTTTGCATCAAGCTACATTTATGCGCTACAAAAAGATGTTTCGGTAAGGAGGATATTTATAAACTCAGTTACTTATGATTGGTTTGAAACCAAATCAAAGTTACACTCTTTTACACCATTAAACTTTGAATACCGTTTTGGTAACTTGGATACTGCAAATATCGATTTAGCTACCAGGCTTAATAATCTTTATTACTCTGCACTGCTCGATCGAAAGGATTTAACACTAGGTATGAAATATACTTATACTTTAAACGCTGACAAATTAAATCAGCTTAGAACTTTTGTGTATTTACGGGCAGGAATGGATATTGCAGGTAATATGCTACAGGGGATATCCAGATTAGCGGGCTCTAAACATGATCCTGCCAATGATGATCCAGCCAAGATTTTGGGGTTGCCATTTAATCAATATATGCGACCGGAAGTTGATTTAAGATGGTACAAGCATTTAGGGGGCGAAAGGCAGTTTATTGCACGTTTAAATGCAGGCGTGGCTTATGCTTACGGAAATTCGGTGTTAACTGGTATTCCTTTTGAGAAACAGTTTTTTGCAGGTGGATCTAGTGGCGTAAGGGCCTGGCAGGCTAGAACGATTGGACCAGGTAATTACAATCGTGAAGTGATCGCAAGTGATGCATATCGAAAAGCATTTTTTGGATTAGACCAATTGGGTACCATGCGGATTGAAACAAATTTTGAATATCGTTTCACTGTTGCCAAGAATTTTTTGGGTGCTACATTAAAGGGGGCAGCATTTGTTGATGCAGGCAATGTTTGGAATATTCGCAAAAACGAATCGGTTAGTTCCGGCTTTGATGAATTAGATGAACTAACAATATTTAGGGTGAGTAAATTGGCTAAGCAACTGGCTGTAGGTACCGGCTTAGGCTTAAGGTACGATGTGCAATATTTTGTATTTAGATTTGACGTTGGCCTGAAACTTAAAGATCCTCAGTTTTCGGGATCCGATCAGTGGGTGATTAGTAAGTTTTTCACCGGTGCAAGAGATTTCAAAAATAATTATAATGCAACACACGGCCCCGATACCTATCGTTTCATTCAGTATAACTTTGGTATTGGTATGCCGTTTTAATTAACCGAAAAGACTTAATGCTTTAGGTTTGGTAGCCGGATCTTTAAAAGAAAATTCTTTAAAAGGTTGCCACCTTTTATTCTGGTGTTTATAAACAGAAAAAGAAGAAACGGAGAATTCGCGCTTAAATTTCCGGTCTTTAAAATCATCTGCGATTTGTTTAAAAACTGCTTTTATATCTCTGAAAGCCAAAGTTAAATGCGGATTAAACTTTTCTTTTTTCTCAATTAGTTTTAAGGGCTGTAATTCTTTTGAAATCTGCTTTTCCAAGGTCATAATGCCTTCGTTGCGTTCTACATCAAGGTAAAATGTATGTTCGGGAAAGGAATTGAAGTTTTTAAGCACTTGTGTAAACGGAACATTAAAAGAAGCATCTTCCAGGGCTTTGAAAAAACGTTTTTCGGCTTCCTGGGATGATAACATAACCGGTGGATATAGAGTAATGTGTGCCGGCCGCTTTAGCGATTCGTGTACGTTAAATTTCTCTGAAATGTAGTGTCTGATCTCATCAATATCTTCTATAATAGAAACCGGAGGAACCAAACATACTAAATATAGATTTTCCATGGAACAAATTTACTAAAAATATTAGCATAAATTAGGGTGCGTAATAATTATTTTATAGATTTCTCCACTGCGGTCGAAATGACGGAACTATGTAGCTTTGATTTGTGTATCCGCGAGCCTATTTTTATTGATTACTTAAATTCATTTGCCACAGATGCACAGATTAACACGGACAGTTTCTCAAGCGCCATGGTCTGTTTCTCAAGCGCCATGGTCTGTTTCTCAAGCGCCATGGTCTGTTTCTCAAGCGCCATGGTCTGTTTCTCAAGCGCCATGGTCTGTTTCTCAAGCGCCATGGTCTGTTTCTTAAGCGCCATGGTCTGTTTCTCAAGCGCCATGGTCTGTTTCTCAAGCGCCATGGTCTGTTTCCCAAGCGCCATGGTCTGTTTCTCAAGCGCCATGGTCTGTTTCCCAAGCGCCATGGTCTGTTTCTCAAGCGCCATGGTCTGTTTCTTAAGCGCCATGGTCTGTTTCTCAAGCGCCATGGTCTGTTTCTCAAGCGCCATGGTCTGTTTCTCAAACGCCATGGTCTGTGTCCCCACAGACCATTTTAAATTCTATCGCCGTGGTTCGTGTCCCCACAGACCATTTTAAATTGGGATTCCTCGTAACGGACTGATGTTTAATAAACCCGACCGGCAGCGTTACCCCGATTGAAGTTCAATTTAATTTATCGGTTATTTATCGGGGTTAAGCCAAGGGCGGGACTGGCGGAACTGAAGCACTACAAGCACTGCTTTTCTAAAAAAAAATAAATAAAATCTGCACTACAAATCAACTTTCGTTTCTCTTTTTTACACTTGCTTAATTCTCAAACCTTGCAGTAAAGATTGCTTAGCCGCTGAAAAAGCCGTCTCGCAATGACAATTTACGCTGATCATTGAAAAACATCAGACCAGATTCTTCAATCCATCAAAAATACTTTCGAAAAAGGTAGAAAGATTGAGTCCGTTGCTGTGGTTAAAATAAACAAATACCAAAAATACAATTACCACAAATATAATGAGTTTGCGGAAGGCAAAGGCAATAATGATCAGTGCTATCGGGATGATAAAAAGCCATAAACTGTTAATTGCATAAGGACTTAAATCGGTATCTTTTTTATACACGTAAACCAGCTTGCTGTGCGTACCGGTATCGTTCTGGTGTTTGATGTAGACAAATGTAGATTTATCGATTGGTAATGGCAGTACTGCAATACCATCATTAAACTTTAAGATTTGTGTAAAACCACTTACGCTAAAGGTGTAGGTGCCATTAATATTCTCATTTGGGGTATTTAATGAATCGGCTGCAATAATGGCGAGTTTATTATTTTTGAGCAGATTTTCTTTTACCAGAAAATTGTTGATGGCTGCATTTTGGGCAAAGCCAAAAAAACCGATTAAACACAAGGATAATAAAAGTAAGATTCGTTTCATTCGATAGAACGTTTATTGTAAATTAAATAACCGATGTGCAATAATACACCATTTCTTTTAATCGCATCATTATATAAATTATAACTTAAGCTTACGGGGCCAAGCGGTGAATGATAAACTAAACCTGCCGTACCTGCATAACGTAATTTGGTAATGGCTTTTGCATAATCTACATTCTGGAAACCATTCAGCTCAAACTCTTTATGAGGCAAAAATAAATATCCTTCTAATCTAAAATCGAGATTTTTTTTAACATTATAAATGTTTTTTATTCCACCGGCCGCATAAGTAGTCGCCCTGAATTTATCGAGGAAGAGCGATCTGCTGTCTTGCAATGGATAAAAAGCCGGAGCGGTTAACAAGGTAGCATAATAATTACTAAATAGTGGCTGATTGGAAATAACTCCCTCTACGATATAACCTAATGTATATTTTTTAAGGTGTAAAAAATAATTTTCCTGGGTGAGTTTTATACTGCCCCAATGGTGCAAACGACTAAATTCAGCGACTTTAACAAAGCCAGGGGTATTGCGGAAAATATTGCCGGGATCGTAATTTTCGCGACCGGTAGTATAATTAATACTTAACGAAAAACTCTGCCCGTTTGTGGCATATTGTTTTCGGTTGAGCGAGTTTTTCTCAAAATTTAATGTGCCCCTGAAACCGTTAAAAATGGTTTCATCTAATACATCGCCCACGTTAAAGGTATTGTTTGGACTATAGTGGTCGCTATTGTTGATAAAGGTAGAGTGAAGGACAATTTTGGTGTTGTAATTTAATGGCATACCCACCATCAGATCAATTTTCCGGTCGGATTGTTCGATATAAATGGGGCGGGGGTTTTCGATAAAAATCTGACTGGTGTTATAGTAATTCCAGTGGTTATAAGTTAGTTCTGCAGCGAGAAATAAGGGGAGTTTTGTTGGATAATCTACCCGGCCGTTAACCTGAACAGATTCGTAAAAACGGCCTGAATAAAAGCTGGTGCCAAAGGTGTAAGATTTTCTGTTGAGGTAATTGTATTGTGCACCTAGAAAAACATTGCTGATGGGCCTGGTCGAAATATTACCGCCCAGATCGAGTTTAAAACTTTTCTTGGGTTGTGCCACTACTTCAAAGGTATAGCTATCAGTTGCGGCCTGGTAGGATATTTTAGGATACACAGTTTCAAAAGTCTGGTCGGCAACCAGTTTATAATAACCACGCCTGATATCTTTGAGATCGAAAGTGCTCTGGTCGCTTTTAAAAAGCCTTTCCACATACTTTTTTTGCTGTGCGTTAACACCTGATACGGTAACATTGCTAAACTTTAACTCAGGTTTTCCTGCATTAAATTTTGCTCTTCTTTTTGCCAGTTCTTCGTCGCTTACCCGTTTGCTGATCAGAGCTTTAATTCTCGGCATATCGGCCATGGTTGCATCGTATCCCTTTTTAATCAGCTCTGCCACCGGTGCGAAATTGGTTACACTGTAACTGGCCAGATCGGGCTGGATGTACACCCCGTTTTTGCCGATCATGGTAGAATCTGATTTAGAAAGAAACATATACACCAAAAAGCGGTTCATTAAACGGTCGTCGATATTTTTAGGGTATTCGTTATAGGTTTTAGAAGAAACGTTGGCTCCGATTACGAAATCGGGTTTAAAATCCCTCTCCATTACATCTGCAGGAAAATTATTGTACAGGCCACCATCAAAAACATATTTTCCGTCGAGTTTAATGGGGCGGTACACAATGGGAACAGTCATGGTAGCCCTTACGGCTTCGGCCAAACTGCCTTTACTTACGGTGATGCTTTTTTGCGACAATACATCGGCCACCATACAGCGGTAGGGTACAAAAAGGTTATCGAAGTTATCTTTAGAAACGGCAGAGGCCTGAGAAAAAAGCTCTAAAAAAGCAAAATTTAGGGGGATATCGTTAATGAGGTTAGAGCGGAAACTAAAATGGAAGCCGGTATCGATAGCCACTTTTGCAGTAAGCATAGAGGCATTTGGTGCATTTTTCTGAAAATAATAGGTATAATCGCTGGTGTACCGTCCGTTAACCCAATTTTGAAAGTCGTTACTGAGCGCAATTTCTTCAATTTGTTTCGGGCTATAACCTGCCGCATACATGGCCCCCACAATACCGCCCATTGAGGTTCCGGTAATGTAATCGATGGGGATATGGTTCTCTTCAAGGGCTTTTAAGGTACCGATGTGCGACAATCCTTTTGCGCCTCCACCACTAAACACAAGGCCAACTTTTTGCGCCTGCAAATGGTTACAGTACAAAACGAAAAGGATCAGCAAAAATCTTTTAAAAGTTACCACCCCTAAAAATAAGGGTTTTTCTTTTAAAATCAGTTCAATATGAAAATGTTGTAGGTTAAAAATGTTGCAAAACTTACCCAGATAAAATATGGAATAAATATTAATCCTGCCCATTTATTGATTTTATAAAAGGTGATGGCATTGATTACAATAAACAGCAGCAGTAAAATGATTTCGGCGAGGGCAAAACCCACTTCGTGCAGGTAAAAGAAAATGAACTACCAGGCTAAATTTAAAATTAACTGGATGAGGTAGATGGCTACCGTACGTGGAAAATGCACTATTTTATCACGTTTAACCCAAACCAGGTAAGCTGCAATGCCGATTAGTAGGTAAAGTGTTGTCCAAACCGGGGCAAAAAGCGAGTTTGGAGGATTAAAAGAAGGTTTGTTGAGCGTTGGGTACCAGGTTTTAACAGATTGAGCGGTTGCCCACCCACCAAGGGCACCTACGCCCAAAGTAATGGCTATATTAACAATAAAAGCTACCGGTTTAAATTTCATGCTGTAAATTTGAGTTTAAACATTGGTAAAACCTAAAATGTTTTTACCTGCCAATGCCCGGAACAACGGGTAAACTTTCATTGTCTTCGTTTCCAACACTTTGTACGGCAAATAAATAATTGTCTTTACTGTAAGGCAATCTTAATTCGGTGGCAGTGGTGAAAAACTTCTTCTCCCAAACCGGGCTGCTGGTTTCGCGCATTAATACATAATAGCCTTTTACAGTACCATTTACAGGCGCTTTCCAGTACAGATATGTAGAATTGCTCAGGTTTTTAACATCTACTTTTACCTCGGCAGGTACAGATGGTGCTTTCGCCAGATTGGCCAGAACGGCAATATTTACGCCGGTGTTTTTGCGCAGGTACTCAAAATCCATAAATTCCTGTAAATCGCCATACCTGATTCCTTTTTCTGTTCTCAGATCCTGGTGCTGGTGGTCGAAATTTTCGTTCATTTCGGTAATGCGCACGGCGGTAAAGCCATTTTCTACAAATGGCGTATGGTCGCCGCCCCGTAAAAACCTGTCGTTCCTGTAAATCAGTTTTACTTCGAGCTGATCTACATAACGCTCGCCGATTTCTTTAACATAACGTGCCAGCTGACGGCTTTTTCCGTCATTTTCCAAACCAAACTGGCGGATGCTTTTTGCATTTTTATCTAACTCGTAACCTGGTAAGCCTTCACTAAAAACCCGTAACCTGGTATTGTCTATAATCTGGGTTTCGCTGCTGTTGTTACTGCCAATCATGTCGTTGTTCAGCATGGCATCTACATTCCAGTTTTCTTTTTTTGCCTTTGCAGCCATAAAACCCGATCCCAATAAAGACTGTTCTTCGCCACTTACGGCTACAAAAATAATGGTAGCAGCAAATTTATACTGGCTCATAATCCTTGCGGCCTCAATTACGCCGGCCACACCGCTGCCATCATCGTTAGCGCCCGGTGCATCGCTGGTTCTGTTCATTACATCGGTAACCCGGCTATCGAGGTGACCGCTTACCACATATACGCGTTTATCGTTTACATCGGTACCTTTTAATACGGCAACAGCGTTACCCAATAAAGTGGGCTGATCTACTCTTTTGCCATCGGGTTTAAAGGTGGTGGTATCTAAATAGGCAGTTAGCCGGCCATCGCCCTGTTTTGCAAACTGGTTAAATTTGCTTACTACCCAGTTTCTTGCTGCACCAATGCCTTTGGTTTTGCTTTTAATATCGCTTAAGGTGTTCCTTGTGCCGAATGCAACCATTTTTGAGATATACGACTTTAAAGAATCCTGATTAACCGCTTTAACCATTTTATCGATATCCTGATTGCGGATAACCACAGTTTGTGCTTTGATAGATAAACTTATTGAAGCAAAAAGTATAATTGAGTAGATTTTTTTCATCTGTATTACCAAAAAAATAATTAGTTAGCTAATATATTGAATGATAACTTAAAAAATCGGGTATAAATATGTTTTTCTGTAACATTTTAAGCATAAAAAAGCCCCTTGAAATTAATCAAGGGGCCTATATTTGTTTGGTTTATTATTATTTAGCTACTGTTGAAGCAATTTCATGTGTTTTGCTCCAGTTGCCGAAAGCTTTTTTAGCTGATGATTTAGCTGTGCTTAATTCTACATCACCTGCAATGGTTAAAAACGTTTTTTCAGGAGAAATCTGGCTGTAAAAGCTTTTTACGTCAGCAAGGGTTAAAGCGTTGATAGAAGCTTCATTTACAGATTGATCGTAATCATAATCGTGTGCTTTAAGGCTGGTGATCAATTTAGCTTTTGCTGTATTGAAAGTTGTCTGATCGATTGTTGCATTTTGGATTAAAGCAGCCATTTCAGTTAAATCTTTGTCAAGATCGGCACTAGCGGTAGCCAGTTTGCCGCTGTTATCATTAAAACTGATGTTCGTGTTTTTGTTCACGTTTTCGTTTAATACTGCATTTAATAACTCCACTACGCCATCTTTTTTATTGTCGAATGCTTTGGCATCTAATGTAAAACTCGAGTAAGCTTTTGGCGATCTGTCATTTTCAGAAATGATGATGTTCATGCCATTTTTGAGTTTGTAGCTTACCGGCTCTTTAAAGGTTTGTGCTTTAGCAGTATAAACCGAAATAATTGAGAGGGTTGAAAGTGCAATTGTTTTAATGGTGTTCATTTTATTTTTTTTAAATAATAGGGTTAACTTTTGTTGGATGATGTTGAACAAATCTAGGGCTGATTAGCTTCCGGGCCAATATTATGGCGTTAGAAAGGCAGGAATCATAGACGAACGGGCGTATATACGTGACGAAAGCAGGAACGGATTTCTGCAAATATAGATTTTATTCATTTTGTTCATTATTTATTCATCAGAAATATTCCTGCTGGTTATGCTTAGTTTTATTTGTGACGTTAATCTGATACTATGAACTGCTTAATCGTTGATGACCATGTAATTGCAAGAAATACGATCAGCCATTTTTTAAAGATTGACCCGTCTTTGAAATTAATTGCCGAGTGCGAAAATGCGGAAGATGCCTATCAAAATCTTGCCATCCATAAAATAGACCTTTTGTTACTGGATATAGAGATGCCGGGAATATCTGGGATAGAACTGGTTAAAGGACTGGGAGAAAAAAGACCGTTAATTGTATTTATCAGCTCGAAAAAGGATTATGCTGCAACAGCATTCGACCTTAATGTTGTCGATTTTATTTCCAAACCAATTACACCCGACCGGTTTTTAATGGCGGTTAAAAAGGCAAAGGAAATTTATCACCTGAGCAACCTGTTTGTAGGCAATAATCCTGATGATTTTGTTTTTATCAGGGATTCTGGAGTGATCAGGCGGATTAAGCTGGATGATATTAATTACCTGGAGGCGCAGGGCGATTATGTGAAAATTTATATGGCCGAAAAAACCTATTCTATCCATTCCTCTTTAAAATCAATCGAAGATAAACTGCCTGTTAAAAATTTTGTCCGGGTTCACCGTTCGTTTATTATCAATATTGGTAAAATAGATACCATAGAAGGCAATACTTTAATTATACATAAGCAGTTTGTTCCGGTATCGGATGCCTATAAATCTGTTTTAAATAAACGGATGCACATTTTATAACGGTTTATGAAATTAAGTGAAAAAAAGCATACTCAAACTAAAGCCTGCCAAACCATCAATTTAAGCTATTTGAAAGAGATTAGCAGGGGTGATGCTGGTTTTGAGCGCGAAATGGCCGAAAAGTTTATCTCGATTATAGCTGATGAGTTAATTCATTTAACCAATAGCCTTGAAAAGAAAAATTATGAAGCATTAAAGCGTACAGTGCATAAAATGAAATCAACAGTTTATTTAATGGGTTTAAAACCAAAATTAAATGCTGCGCTTGAAGCTGTTGAATATGATAACCTCACTCACAATCAGTTTAAACAGCATGTAAATCAGATTGTATCGGTATGTGAAATGGCCAAAGAAGAAGTCAGGATGTTTTTGATTGATTGATGATCACATTAACCCTTCTCTGGCTTTATTATTTTTAGCCTGGATTATGAGGCAAAAAGGTGACCGGATGTAGGGATCGGTTTTGAATCGCCAATAAATTCTTTTATCTCTTTGATGGTTTCTTCCGGTGCGCTAATGTGCGGAAAATGACCGGTAGCTTTCATAACTACTAAAAAGTTTTCGGGTGTATTTTTGTAGATGAATTCGCCTGCTGATAAAGGGGCTATGATATCGTTTGAGCTTTGTAGCGTAAGACTTGGCACTTCGAGATTTTTTAACTTATCCCTGTAATCGGCTTTAAAAGTAGCCATTGCAAAAGCCAGCGCCACGCTTGGATCGGTAGCTTCGAAACACTCCTGTAAAAAATCGGAGAGTTCTGGTTTCGATGGGGTATCCATTACCACGGGAGCCAGTTGTTTGCTCCAGCCCACATAATCTTCAGCTATATGTTCAAAAATGGTTTCAAGGTCTCCCACATTAAAGCCGCCAATATAATCATGATCATTTAAATACCGCGGCGATGGTCCGATAAATACTAATTTTTTAAATGCTTCAGGAATCTGCAGAGCCGCAATCATGCCAATCATGCTGCTTACCGAGTGGCCGATAAAGATTACGTTACTTAACTCCAGGGCCTCAATAATATCAATCACATCGCAGGCATAACCTTCTAAGGTAGCATACTTGTGTTTATCATACTGGCTGAGGTCTGAGTCGCCTGAACCTACATAATCAAACAGGATCACTTTATAGTCATCCATAAAAGCATCGATGATGAATTTCCAGGCACTTTGTGCACAGCCAAAGCCATGCGCAAACATGATTACCTGACTACCTTCGCCAAGTATTTTTACATTATTTCTGATGAGTATAGGATGCAAGATGTTTGATTTTTAAATTCTGATTCAAGTTAAACATTGTAACTGTTTTTTTATAAAAAAAATAAAAATGAACAAAAGTAACGGGCATTTTTGTGAACAGGTTTTTTTAGTCCTAAGTCTGGAGTCTATAGTCCTCAGTCGGGCCGATCTATGTGTTAACCACAAGGAGAAAATAATCAATAATCATTCACTATTGCTTAATGAATAATCGCCGGGCGAATGGCGCTGAGCGGATTAGAACTATTGACCAATTAAGTAAATCTCCTCAGTTAACCGATTAACCAATTTATGCAGTTAACCAATTTATTAATCTTAACAACTTAACAATATTAATCCTTATCTTGCTTTAGTAAAACGTTTAACCAAATATGAAGAATTCCATTGCATTACTGCTTATTATCTGTTTTTCAGCTTTTTATGCTAAAGGTCAGGTGAATTTAAAATCATTTAAAAATAATGGGGCTACCGTCTCTTCCAATAAAAAAGAACTGGTGCTAAACTGGCCCGTGGGTGATGGTGCTTTTGGTAAAATGATTTTAAACCTCGATCAGGCGAAGCCTTTATTCAGCAGTTTGCAACTGGGGAAAAAAGGTGCTTTAAAAGAAATTGCTGCCAACCTCGATCCTGCATTTGTTTTACGGGTAGGCAAACGTACTTTAAGTCCCGAAAGTGGCGGTTGGGATGTATTTTTCGATCGGGTACCTACGAGGCCGTACACTACGAATGCATTAAAATTTGAAAAGGGAGCGGCCAGCGTTTCGAGCAATGGCTCGCAAACGGTGATAAAGATAAACGGCATTGAAAGCGAAAACTTTAGGGGTGCTTTAGAGATAACGCTTTATAATGGCAGCCCTTTATTTAACATAGCGGCTGTGGTATCTACCCAAAAAGATTCTACAGCAATTTTATACGATGCCGGATTGGTGAATAAAAAAGAGATATGGAACAATGTTGTTTGGAGTGATGTAAAAGGAAATCTGCAGACGGAAAAAGGTGTTAAAACCGACGCCGCTAAAAACCTCGAAGTAAAATACCGTACCGTAATCGGCGAAAATGCTGGTGGAAGTTTAGCGGTGTTTCCGGCACCGCATCAATATTTTTATCCGTTAGACGAAGCCTTTAACCTCAAATTTACCTGGAAAGGCAGCAATTATTTAAACCTGATCCCTGATTATGGTATCGGCATCCGCCAGGATCCTTTGGGCGATAAACGTTATGTGCCCTGGTTTAATGCGCCGCCAAATACCCAGCAAAGACTCAATTTTTTCTGTTTATTGAGTACGGGCAAAGCAAATGCCGTTTTAACAGAAGTTAAAAAGTTTACCCATAACGATTCTTATGTTGCATTGCCCGGTTATAAAACGATGGCCAGTCATTTTCATAATGAATTTATTTCTGATGTGGTGTTAAGCGGAAAAGCCGTTCCGGAAAAGCCCGAATTTGTTGAAGTGCTTAAAAAAACGGGCTTAAATATTGTGAAGCTTGCCGAGTTTCATGGTCCGGGGCACCCGAAAGGACCAGATTCGGTTCGTTTAAAGGAATTAGATGCCTTGTTTAAACAAACCAAAAGGTTATCTGACCCAAATTTTTTATTACTACCGGGAGAAGAAGCCAATAATTTTTATGGCGGGCACTGGCTGGCCTTTTTTCCTAAACCGGTTTATTGGGTGATGTCGCGGAAGGGCGATCTTCCTTTCGAAAGCAACGATCCGAAGTATGGAAAAGTGTACCGCATAAATGATAAAGCCGAAATGCTTAAATTACTGGAGCAGGAGCATGGTTTGGCCTGGACGGCACATGCGCGTACCAAAGCCTCAACAGGTTACCCCGATAAATATAAGGAAGAGGATTTTTTTAAATCGGAAACCTTTATGGGGGCTGCGTGGAAAGCTATTCCGGCAGATCTTTCATTGCCTACCTTAAGTAAAAGGGTGCTGAACCTGATGGATGATATGGCGAACTGGGGTTTGAAAAAACATGTGATTTCGGAAGCAGATATTTTTACGATTACAGAGCAGAATGAAATGTATGCACACTTAAACGTAAACTATTTACAGTTAGATAAGGTGCCAGATTATGCTGATGGCTGGCAACCTGTACTGGATGTAATAAGGAAAGGAAAGTTTTTTGTATCTACCGGAGAAGTATTGATTCCTGCGTTCAGTATTAATGGAAAAGGTGCGGGAGAAACATTGAAAATTGATCAGAGTGGCAAAGCAACAGTAAATATGCAGTTAAACTGGACGTTTCCTTTAAGTTTTGCAGAAATTGTGTCAGGTGATGGAGCGAAGGTTTACCGCAAACGCATTAATTTAAATACAACGCAGGCTTTTGGTAAAAAGGATTTCAGCTGGCCGGTTGATTTGAAAGGACGTAAATGGGTGAGGGTAGAAGCCTGGGATATTGCCAGTAATGGTGCTTTTACGCAGATGGTGTGGTTAGAGTAACAGTTTTTTAGGTATTTTAACCACAGATGAAAAGGATGCACACAGATAAGAAAATGTTGAAATATTTATTTATACAAGGTAAGGAATTTAAGGACACAAGCGCTTAAATGTTCTGATATGTCTTATATGGTAAAACAGAATGCAGTTAAAAATATCATTGATTAACTAATTGCTGCTGTCATTCTCAACGCAGCGAAGAATCTCTGACCAACGAAGGACAGGTTGTGACCTTCCCGCTAAGTAAAGTTCGTATGTTAATTAAACAGTAGTGCTGGTAGGAAACATATTCTTCACTGCGCTCAGAATGACAAAAGTAGTCTATTACATCATCCTTGTTTGATAGGAAGATGGATGAGAAAGTCGATTTTATCGCCATTAATGTATTACTTTGTGTATTACAAATGCACACCTCATTCATCAATGTTACAAATGAAGACTATTTTATGTAATGGTTGTTTTTAATTGCTGCTGTCATTCTGAGCGCAGCGAAGAATCCCTGACCAACGAAGGACAGGTTGTGACCTTCCCGCTAAGTAAAGTTCGTATGTTCATTAAACAGTAGTGCTGATAGGAAACAGATTCTTCACTGCGCTCAGAATGACAAAAGTAGTCTATTTACATCATCCTTGTTTGATAGGAAGATGGATGAGAAAGTCGATTTTATCGCCATTAATGTATTACTTTGTGTATTACAAATGCACACCTCATTAATCAATGTTACAAATGAAGACTATTTTATGTAATGGTTGTTTTTAATTGCTGCTGTCATTCTGAGCGCAGCGAAGAATCCCTGACCGACGAAGGAAAGGTTGTGACCTTCCCGCTAAGTAAAGTTCGTATGTTCATTACAGAGTAGTGCTGATAGGAAACAGATTCTTCGCTGCGCTCAGAATGACAAAAATTATTTAAAATAATACTAAGTTGTCTCAATCTTAAACTTCCTGATGGCCAGGTAGAAAAAAGTAATAGAATATAAGCCGGCCAATAAACCTGCGCAAATAGCGGATAGAGTAACCCCGAAATCGTGATTGGGCGGAAAAGAGAAATGCAGGGTAAGCATCAAGGTAAATACAATCAAAATGCTATACAAACCATTCAGTCCTGCTTTTTTCAAAATAAAGGGATAGCCTGAAATTTTTACATTTTCTTTGTAATAGATGGCACCTGTGTGTTGCAGTTCCTTTATTTTCTTTAAAATATCAAGCGTAATCATAAAAGGAAGTAATAAAGACATGGGCAGTAAAAACCTGGCCAGATTTTGCTCGCCGCTAAATAAATGTACCGAGTTCTGCGCTTTAAAAGCAAAATAAGGTATTATGGTGTTCAATACCATATTCGGGATGAGGTGGATAAGCAGGTTTTTTCGCACAAATTTCTTCCAGTTGGATGCTTTGGCCTCCTCGTCGTATTCTACAGAATCAGACATTTGCAAACTCATTTAAATTTTCCTTAATCAGTTCCATCGCCCGGTCTTTAATCTTCCAGGCCTCAAATTCCCTTAAAAATGACTCGTTGGACATGAAAGAGAAATCCAATTGTCCGTTAAAGGTACTGCAGACCAAAGTATTGGCATTTTTCCACGGAAAAGCAACCGTTGGACTGTAAATGGTTTCGATAGAAAAATTTTGGTAATCCTTTGGTATGTTTAAAAGCCCCATGTTACTTAAAGTTACATCATGAGTGCCTTTGGTGGTTTTTAAAAAACCGATCATTTTATTTACGGATGAATGGAAATATTCGCTCATGCTTAACAGGTCGTACACTTTCATTTCAGCTATTTTTGCATCGAGATCGCTTTTTAATAACTGTGCTTTTGCCCAAAAACCATTTTCTATCGGGTCGAGTTTAAGTTCTGCAATAGGCGCAAAAGCAAACATGGTATCCTGTTTTATGGCTGCTACAAAACGCCTGATATCAACCGGACAGATGACTTTGCCATGCGCTTTGGTACCTTGAACTTCTTTAAAAGCTTCCATAAAAGCCACACAGATGGCGGCGTGTACCGTAGTGTTTTTTTCTTTGCATTTCTGCAATAGTTTTTTGGTATTTTCGGCACTGAATTTCCAGTGAACGGTGTAATTACTCCGGTCTACATGGGTATTGGAAGTAGCCTTGAAAAAGAAAAATAAACGGCCAAGCGCTGCAAAAACCTTTCCTTTAAAATGACCAAGTTTAGTGATGGAAAAATCTTCGGGTAAAAGATCTTTTACGGTATGAAATGAGGGATAGGGGATAAGATCCTGTTCGGGATTATCGGTCAATGTCATTAGTTCGCGCAGCAGATTTAAAATGGTGGTTCCATCGCAGATACAATGCGGAAGCACGAGCAGAAGATCAGATACTGTTTCGCCTTTTAACCAAACCAGCCTCGCCAATGGCTGGTTTTGGGCGTCAAAAAGTTTGTACCATTCGGTTTTGGATTGGGTGAGCCAATCATTTTCGGTTAAACGTTCTGTAATCCTAACTGGTATTTTACCAATGTTCTCGTTCAGTACAAAGTAAGGCTCTTTGCCTGTAGCATCAATGTTCATCTGCAGCAGCGGATGTTTTTGCTGGATTTTATGCAATGCACGGTGCAGGTTTTCTTCGCTGATGGTTCCGGATATTTTAGCCGTAAAAACACAGTTTAAAGGTGTTTTCGCATCCACATGCATAATCCGTTCTCCTAAAATTAATCTTCTTTTCATGCGGTTGCGCTTAAAATTTCGAGGGGTTGAACTACCTCGGTTTTGAGAATTTGGATTACTTTGTCTTTAATTGCTTCTGCTTCGTTAAAAGGAAGATAACCTTCGCTGGCCACAAAAGTAAAGTCCATCAGGTTGCGGTAGGTAGATGCAATCATGGTGGTGGTATTGCCCAAAGGCCCCATTACGGAAGGACTGAATATACTTTCTACTTCAAAGTTTTGATATTGATGTTGGATATCGATTTTACCAAGGTTAGAAAACATACAGTCGTTGCTCGATTTGCCATATTTTAAGAAATTGGTGAAATTTTTAAGCGCAGGGTGGCAGGATTCCATCATCATCATCAGGCTATACGGGTTAAGTTTGGCCGATTTATCGTTCACCTCTTTTTGTAAAGCTTTCACATTTTCCAAAAAGTCTTTTTCAGGCGACAGGGAAAGCACGATCATTAAACCAAAGGCAAAAATGTGGTCTTTTTTAATGATCGGATTAAAGTTTCTGATATCAACGGGAAGAGATATTTTGTTGAATGCTTTTTCTTTCCTTACCGCTTTAAATGCGGTTAAAACAGCAGCACTTAACAATGTGTTTACGGTAAACTGATTGGTTTTGCAGAAAGTGATAATTTCTTTGGTAAATTCCTGATCAAATCTCCAGCGGAGCATAAAATCCTTTTTACGCTCAACGGCTACTTTTTTTATGGGGATCATCCACAGGGCGAGCGTGGCAATTTTACCGATCAAACCGTTTTTGGTGCGGTTGCGGTAACTGTTCAACACTTTTGCCGGAATCACATCTTTCACGCCCATAATCGGGATTTCCCTGCCAATATCGGTATCCGGATCATCTAAAAGCTGAAGCAGTTCGGTTAAAATTGAAAGGGTAGCAGTGCCATCGCAAAGGCAATGGTGATACACCATTAAAATTTCGGAAACATTTTCCCCTTTTACCCAGGTAATGCGGCAAAGCGGCGCGGTTGTGGCATCAAAAAGGGTTTTCCACTCGTAAGTAGATTCCTGCTCCCAATGCTCATCATTTAATCTGTCCACAATCCGAACAGGAATCCTAAAATTTTCGGTAAGATTGGTTACAAACCAGGGTTTTTTATCTTCATCAAATCTTATCGCCGCCGTTAACCATGGATGTTTTTTCTGGATTTTGAAGAGGGCAAACCTTAAGTTGTCTTCCTTTATTTCTCCTCTGATTTTAAAGGGCATTACGATGTTAAACGGGCTTTTGCCGTCTCCGTATAACATCCTTTCGCCAAATAGCAGTTTTCTTTTCATTTAGGTTAGTGTTGTATTCATAAAAAGTCGTCATTTCGAGCGGAGTGCAACGCAGTCGAGAAATCTGTCTCGAGGTAGATCTCTCCGTTCCGCTGCGCTTCAGTCGAGATGACGATCGCGGGGAGCGATTATCTCCAGAAGCAATCTTACAGCAATCGCTATAACCTATAGTAGTAAGATTGCTTCCTCGGCTGAAAAAGCCTCCTCGCAATGACGGCCGTTCTTTGTAATTTACCTCCAGAGTTGTCAACTTCTAGGCAAGCGGGCCATCAAAGTTGACAACTCTATTAACTTCTGCAAAATCCTCCAGTAACTGCACCGCTTTATCATTGCCACCGGCTGCGATAAATGTTTCTCTTATTTTTTCTGCGGCCTGGCGGTATTTCGGATTTTCCAAAAGCTCAAAAACGGTATTTCTTAAATCGCTGATGCGTAAACGTTTGTAACGGATGCTTACGCCACAGCCTGCGCCCTCAATTAATTTAGCCGTATGAAAATGATCGTAAGCGATAGGTGTAATCAACATCGGTAAACCATTGGTGAAGGTATCATTTACGGTATTAAAACCTCCGTGGCAAATTACCGCATCCATGTGTGGCATTAATTCTGATTGTGGAACAAAACCGTTTACAATGAAGTTATCAGGCCATTTTTCAAAAATATCGGGATTGGTTGCGGCTACAATGGTTACGGGCTGGTTTTCGAAAGCTGTAATCAGTCTCTGAAAGAATTCTTTACGGATATCAACCAATAAAGTACCTAGTGAAACAAATACTTTTGGCGTAGTGGCCTGGCTTAAACGTTCCCAATCGAATGGTGCTAAATTTGGCCTGCCTTTTACAGGACCAACAAAATGCATGTGCGGTGGTTTTTCTTCAAAACCGGCAAAAGCCTGCGAGGTAAAAACCATATTCAGCTCGTGGGAGTGAATGTGGATATCATCACTGTAAATGCCTACTTCCCTTTGTAAACCTTTAATCAGGTTTTGCTGCCATTCGAATATTTTAGGTGCACTGTTGGCGGTATCGCCCATTACATCAGGTGGCACAGGGGTAGTGGTAACCGATGGAATACCTTTTAAATGTGCGCTTAATGCACCTGCAAAGGTAATGCAGTCGTTAATGATCACGTCGGGTTTCCATGCATCAACAAAGTTGTTCAGGCCTTTCATCATCATTTTGGCAAAAGGTACATAGGTTTCTTCGAGGGCCAGTTTCATCACCTCGGGACCAGAACAGGCAGGGCCATCATCCTGACGTTTTAAAATGCGTTGTATTTCATCAGCATACTCCGCCAGATCTTCTTCAGGGTAAATAAATTCGCCACCCTCTGGTAGGTGCACCTGAGCAAGCGGCGTGATACCCAGCCATTTTACCTCATGGCCACGGGCCAGTAAACTTGCACCAATGCTTAATGTTGGGCTTATATGACCGAAAAAAGGCGGGACTACGAAAAGGAATTTTGACATAATGTATAATTTAACTGATGAATACGTTTGAGGTTTTATTGCTTAAAGCTTCCAGTAAATCGGCGGCACTTTCTGTTCCACCAGCCTGGATAAAAGATTGTTTGATCTGCGCTGCAGCTATTTTATAACTATCGTTCTGCAGTACTTTATTTACGGCTTCTTTAAGGTGACTGGCTTTAAAACGGTTAAAGTTTAAACGTTCTCCGGCACCAACCCTGAAAACACGTCCGGCTACATGGCTTTGGTCGTAAGCAATCGGGATGACAACCATGGGCAGTGCATTCATTAAAGTTTCGCAAACGGTATTGTGTCCGCCATGGCAAACCACAGCATCAAGGTGCGGTAAAAGTTCCAGTTGCGGTACCTGGCGCTGCACGGTAAAATTAGCAGGCCATTCTTCAAATAAAGTCGGATCGGAAACCACCACCACGCGCAGGTCTTCGTTTGCAAAAGCCTCGATTACCTTGGCAAAAAAAGCTTTTTTATGTTCGTGATCGAAGGTGGTACCAATGCTCACCAATATTTTGAGCTGGCTGGTATGAAATGCTTCCCAACGAAAAGGAATAGAGGTTTTGCGACGGTTAAAAACAGGACCTACAAATTTAAAGTGTGCTGGTAAATCCATCTCCCCGAAAAAATCGCGGGAGGTAAATACCAAAGTAGCAAGATCTGAACAGGCAATGGAACTGCTCGCGGTAATGCCGAATTCTTTTTGTAGTTCCACAATCTGGTTCACTTCCCACTCGTGCACTTTTGGGAGCTCGTCCATTACTTTTATGGCTGCAGGGGCAGTAACCGAAGTGACATAAGGATAGTTTTTATTGGTTGCGGCAATGGCACCGGCAAACATCTGGTGATCGGTAATTACCACATCAGGTTTAAACTGATCGAGCAGACCGGCAATGCCTTCGTAACTGTGTCTGTTTAGCGGGATCAGTACTTCTTCATAGAGAAACTTGATGCTATCGATGCCATAAACGATTTTTTTAGTGATGATATCGAGGTACTTTTCTGAATCTTTTTTCTGCTGATCGTTCTGGTCGTAACTGATTACGAGCAATTCGCCACCTTCGGGCAGTTTATCACCCAGCGATTGATCTAAAGTAATCCATGCTACACGGTGGCCTCTATCCAATAAAGCTGCACCCATACTCAAAGTTGGGTTAATATGGCCGGTTAGGGGAGGAACTACAAATACGAATTTTGCCATCTGTGTTTAATTTTATTTTTCCTGGAAGAAGTTTAATAATGCTTCTGCAATAACTAATGGTTGCTGGATCGGGATATTATGATCGCCCGGAACGGCAATTAAATCTGCATTTTCGATCAGCCCGTCAAGGTATTTTCCTGCGTTTAAACAATTAGAATCGGTACCATATAATAATAGGGTAGATTGTTGTATGGTTCTAATTGCCTCATTGCTGAAAAAGTCTTTTTCAAGCTCCATATCGGTTTTAATCGAAGTTTGATAAAAGAGGTACTCGTACATGCGGTGGTTGCGTTCCATTTGCCTTTTACCCATTTTTACTTTAGTGGTGTCGGTAAAATTTTCGACGTAATGTTCCAGAAACTCACGACTGTACTCATCAATAATGCCCCTGGTTTTATCATCGTTCGGATCTGGTGCTTCTATTATGGCAAGCTTGTTAATCCGCTCTGGAAAGCGGATGGACATTTTTAAGGCAATCAATCCGCCAAAACTATAACCGCCCAAATGCACTTTTTGAAGATTTAATGTCTCCATTAAGGCAAACAGATCGTTGGTCATGCTCTCCAGATCGTATCCTTCTAAAGCCTTTTCGCTCATGCCATGAGTTTTTAAGTCATAAAGTACCACATGATATTTGGTAGCCAGCAGCGGTGCGATATTAAAATAATAGACAGAAAGGTTACTGAACATCCCATGAACGAGCACGATGGTTTCAGCAGCACCTTTATTGAGCTCCTGAATATGAACCGATTTGCCGTTTACCGTTACGATTGGCATTCTTCGATATAAGAGATGATCATGCCTAAGTTTAAGTTGATCAGCTGATCTAGATCCATTGATGATAACCAGCCCGTAAAATCGATCTGCTCACCAAAATGTGCCTTGATTTTTTCGGAAAAAGATACGATTTCGATGCTATCCATTTCCAGGTCCTTGGTGAAAGAACTTTCTGGGGTGATATCCATTTCTTCAACAAATTCTTCGCCGATTACTTCAGTGATAAATTTTTTCATGAGGTCGAAAATTTCTTCGCTGCTCAGTTTCGTAGTTGCTACAGTGTCCATCCGATGATATAGTTTTTATGTTTGATTGTTTTGATTGTGATGTTATTGATGCGTAATTCTTCGCCGTTGATTTCTTCAACGGTATAGGCTTTTGGATTGCCTTGTAAACCTTTGCCCAGGTATTTTCCATAGGCTTCTTTGGCTACCCAGAAACGGGTTGCCCATTCGATTTTGTCGAGGTTTTGCAGCAGGGCCATTTCGTGATCGGTAAACACAAGATCGAAGAAACCGGCGCTCCGTTCTTCAATATGTTCGATATCTATACCAACAGGTTCGTTAAAACGCGCTATGCCTACCGCATCTGTACCTTTGTGTGCGATGGAAATATTAATATTATCGGTTAAACCACCTTTAACATAAGGTTTGCGGTGTTCATCCGAATAAATTTCGAAGGTAATGGGGTAACAAGCCTGGTTTTTCTGAGTGTTCAGTAGATTCCTTACCGCATCTTTCGCTGCCACGCGACTGATCATCCAGGTTCTTCTTTTATTGGGCAAAAGGTTGTTGTGGTGTTTCTTTTCTGTTTGGTTGAAATATCTTTTCAGGATAAAATCCCACGATACCACACGCGTGTAAGCGTTACCGAAAAGAAAAACACCTGGTGCAACCTCTTCCGATAAACGGTTATGAAGTGGCGACATCGATACGTTCCAAAGGGGTTCGTCTATTTCCAATCGGCGGTTCTGCCAGCCGGTGATGATGAGCCAGGTAAGACCGTCTCTTTTCATGACGATATCGGCAGTGGCAAATTCGTCGTTGATTTCGGTAAGTACACAGGTACATTCGAAAGTGCCTTTCTGATCGGCCATATCGCCAAAAAATTCTATTTCCTGTATTTTAACCGGGAAAGCAATCCGATCCTTTTCTAAAGTGAGCTGTAACCACAAACCAAACAACTGACCGGCATTATCGAGCAATGAACCTTTTCCACCCGCGGCTTCAATAATACCGGTAATTCCTTTTTCGCCAACGGCAACCAGTTTTTTGATGCCCTGATAATCCGGACCATGAAACATGTGGGCATCGTAAATCTGTTCCGATGTACGGTCGATATCCAGTAACTTTCCAATGTCGAAAGATTTGGCTGGAGCAGGGTTTAACTGCGTCGCCAATTGTACTTCTGCATTAGCAAAGCGCTCTAAATTAAGATAAACCCTTTGTTCGTCTTTCCATTCGCCGGTTACGGTTTCCTGGAAAGGTTTAACCACATTCATCCATTGGAATACCCGCATATTCATAATTTTATGCACTTTTTCTTCGGGCGATTGGGCATTGGCTATTTCGGCAAATACTTCAAAAATCATGGTCATTGGGATTACCGGATCCATATCTTCAACCGTTGGCCAGCCCTTCGGTTGTCTCAATAGCGAGTGATCGATGAGGTAAGGACAGTTCTCAAGGCTCACATCAAGTTTTTGGCTAAAAGGTTGTCTTACTGGTTTTATTGGCTTGGCTGGCGCCCAATTGCTTGGCTGATCGACTTGTACAGCTGCATTTTCGAATAGTTCGATCATTTCGCTCTGCATGTTGATCATCTCCATTACATTTTCGTTAAAGGCCTGTAAAACCGGATGTTTAGCCTCCACAAATGTTTTTGTTTTTGATTGTGATGGCTGAGGCTGTTTAATGGTTAAACCTTTAAGCGTTTGCAGGTTATGGATCATCGGAGAACCGAGTTCGAGTTTAATACCTTTGTTTTTTTGCGGTGGGGTTGATTTGATGTTGCCCAAATAATTGAGGCCAATTTCTTTTCCTTCAACAAAAAGCGCGGCCAAAACCCTTTGCAACTGTGTGATGCCCGAACGGATCGGCACATTGGCACTGATGGTGCTGATTTCTTTCCCCCTTAAAGTATCGTCAATAAAACCGACCAAACCACCTGAGCCCACCTGAATAAAAACACGGGCACCTTCTGCATATAGTTTCTCGGTAAGCTCTCGGAAACGCACCGGTTTGATTAAATGTTCGGCACTTAACTGACGGATGGCTTCGAAACCTTCGGGATAAGTTTCTAAAGTAGTAGCCGACCAAAGTGGTATAGTGGTTTTCCTGAACTGCATGTCCTGCATACCCTCGAGGATCAGCCCCAGTTTATCGGCCACAAATGGCGAGTGGAAACCTGATTGGAAAGGTAAAATCTGATGAAAAATCTGTTTCGCTTTTAATACCGGCACCAGCTCATCAAGCGCATTTTTACTGCCACAAAGAATCACCTGTTGCGGGCAATTATCGTTAGAAAGGTACAAATCCGGTATGCTTTCAATTATGGGTTGAAGTGTATCTAAACCACAACCTACAGCAATAAAGCGCGAATCTTTCAGTTCAAAAGTTTCAGGGTTAAGCACATTCAGTAAATTCATAACAGAACTTTCTTTTGCCAGTTCTGAAGATCTTGCGGCAAGCCATTCGCCAAGGCTGTGCCCAGCATTCATATCAGATTTAATGCCCAATTGCTTTAACGCCTGATCTAAAACACTGCTTTTGTTCAGGATATTGAGCGCCTCGCTTAAAAGGCCATCCTGTTTTTCGTTTTCATCGATACCGATTTTGAAATAATCGGCTACAGACTTAATTTCTCCACCCGCAAGCCCATCTAAGCCGGGGAAAACGAAAGCTATTTTGCCATTGTTGGCCAATAATGGCGAGTTGGTGTACCAGATGTCCTGTTTATTTCTCCAGGGAGAATTTTTAGCCACAATTTTTAAGGCTTTTTTGATCCTTTCGGGACTTGGGTTGAATAATACCAGACGGAAATTGCCCTGTCCCACGCTATAATCACCATTTTCGAGCGATTGGATCAAACTTTCGTGACTTGGCCGTGCAATTACCAATACTTCGTCTTTTTTAGGCGTATCGTAAGCGGTTAATACCACGTGGGCATTAATTCCCCCGAAACCAAAGGCATTTACGGCCGCTAGTTTTGGCAAACCTGATTGATTCCAGTCTGCTGCTTTTTGCACGGCAGAAAAACGGGTTTCTGCCAGTTGCGCAACGGGCTCATCACAATGTAAAGTAGGAGGTATGATGCCGTGATACAGTGCCAAGCTCGATTTAATCAAGCCGGCAATTCCTGCAGCAGGCATCGCATGACCGATATTTGATTTAACCGAACCGATACCCGCTTTTGGCAGATCTGCATCCTGACCAAAAAACTGTTTCAGCGTCTCTACCTCGGTTTTGTCGCCAAGTGGTGTACCGGTACCGTGAGCTTCTAAATAACCAATATTTTTACTTTCTAATCCGGCATTTTTCCATGCTTCGGTAATGGCTTTTAACTGGCCTTTAACCGACGGACTCATTACACTGGTGCCGCTGCCATCGCTACTGATGCCCACGCCTTTAATTACTGAATAAATTTTATCCTGGTCGCGGATGGCATCTTCGAGGCGTTTAAGCACCACAAAACCACAGCCTTCGCCAATAATCAGGCCATCGGCATTCTGATCAAAAGGTTTGATTTTTTCCTGTTTGGATAAAGCACCCAGTTGTGAAAAAATACTCCAGAAAGCCGCATTCTGACCCAAATGTACACCGCCGGCAATAATCATATCGCAACGGCCGCTATTCAGTTCCTGCACGCCATGATCAACTGCGATGAGCGAACTGGCGCAGGCTGCATCTAACGTAAATGCCAAACCACCTAAATTAAGTCGGTTAGCAACTAAAGAAGCTACTAAATTAGGGATCAGGCCCATTGCGGTATCGGCGCTGAAACGGCCTTTACGCAATTGGAATTCGTGTTTTACCTTTTCAATTTCAGCCTCGCTAAGTTGGGGCATCAGGTCTTTCAGTACACTCGAAATCTGCTCGCCGGTGCGCACAATTTCGATGGCACGGGTTGCCCCGGGGCCTACGTAATTTCCTTTGCCGATAATGATCCCGGTTTTATCAAGGGAATATTTTTTTTCGAATACCGATGCATCTTCAAGTGCCTGATGAACCAGATCGAGGGTTAACAGATGATCGGGTTCGGTACCTTCAACAGCTAAGGGTAAAATGCCGAAACGCTGCGGATCGAACTGATGATCGGGGATAAAACCGCCCCGGTTGCAGTAAAAACGATCTACTCCGCTTACCGTTTTATCAAAATGCACAGGATCAATCCGGTCAGCCGGAACCTGTTGTGTAGAATCTACCCGGTTAATGATATTCTCCCAAAAGGTCTGCATATCCTTTGCACCCGGAAAAATGCATGACATTCCAATAATTGCTACATCGCTCTTCTTCATCTTGTTCGCTTAGGGGATATTTCTTAGTTCCATTAATATCTATTTGTACTAAAATTTTTAGGCTGCTTAACTAACGCGGTCGTCATGCTGAATTCATTTCAGCATCTTTCCTGCTGGATAGACCCTGAAATAAATTCAGGGTGACGACTATGAGCTAAAAATGTTGAACAGAGATCTTTTAAATTCACATCAATTCTATGTCCAGGTGTTTCCAGCCATGATTAATACCTGGCTTTCTTTACCATATTTTAGTTCGTTAAGGAAAGTTTCCATTCCATCCTGTAATGGGATCAATGCAATTCCCCTGCGCTGGTATTCTTTCTCCAGCGTTGGCGAAACCATACCGGCACCTTTCCACGGGCCCCAGTTAATGGCCATTACCTTTCCTTTAATTTTCTGTTTTAAAGCCCAGGCATATTTGTCCATTACGCTGTTTGCTGCAGCATAATCGGTTTGTCCGCGGTTACCATAAACAGAAGCGATGCTCGAGAACAGGATCACAAACTGGGTTTCAGGTCGTAATTGCTCTGCAAGCACCCTTAACGGGGTTACTTTGGTATCGAAAACACGTCCGAAGGATTCGGATGTTTTGCTGTGGAACAATTTATCTTCCAGTAAACCTGCGCCATGTACCACGCCATCAATACGGCCATAATCTTGATAAACCTGGTTGATTAAACGGGTTAAAGCTTCTTCATCTTTAAGATCAAGCGATTCGTAAACTACGGTAGAACCACCTTCTTCTAAAGTTGCAATGCAACGTAAAATCTGGTTGTTTTTATAAATCCGGTTGGTTTCCTGTTCAATTTCTGCAGGTTTTTTAATTTCTCCCTGTTTAATCAGGTATTGTCTGATCTCATTTTTTGTTTTTAGCGAAGCACTGGCTTCATTTGCCGAGGCGATCGGGTTTGCCGAACGGCCAACCAGGATGTATTTACAAGGATAATCTTTGGCGAAATGGATCATCAGTTCAGCTGTAATGCCTTGTGCGCCACCTAAAACCATCACCACGGCATCTTTATCCAAGTGGATGTGCGCATCGGTTTCGGTACTTAACTGGTGGGGCACCAGTTCCATAATGTGCCTTTTGTTATCGTTGTAAATAATCTCCGAAGGTTTATCCGGATTCAGTATTTCGTTTAAGGTAATGTTGGTGATTTCATCAGGCGACATTTTGGTCTCGAGGCTGATGAAGCGGCATTTGGTATGTTCGTACTCGCGGTCTAAACTTTTAAAGAAACCGGAATAACCCTGGTAATGCCTCAGGAAAGAAATATCCGATTGCTCGTTAAAATATTGTTTGGTATCTGCAATGAGGTACACCCATTTTACGGTATCAAAATTTAGTTTTTTTATGGTGGCGAAATGATCGAGAATACCCACTTTTCGCTGTGCTTCGAACATGTTCAGGATGATAAGCCCCTGGTAACCATCTAACGAAGCTTCGAAATTTACCAGATCGGCAATTGCACCATGTTTTTCGAGTACTTTTTTAATTTTAAGTGCTTGTCCGCCACCGTCGTCGGTTAAGGCAAAATGCTGTCCTTTTAGTATTGCTGCTTCGGTAATGGTGAGTGCAGCAGGAGTTAGCTCAAATCTCAAACGCGATAATTTTTCTTTAACGGTTTGATCATCAATGCTCTCCTCAATAAGCTTTTTTGCTTCTGTAAGCACCTCCGAGCTTTCCGCTTCAACATCGGCAATCCAGTTAACCAGGGCATTTAAAGTTTTAATTGCGGCCAGTTTCTCCATTAAATCATCAGCCTGGTCGCTTTGCGAACCGAAACCGATTTTTTCTTTAAGAGAGGCAATAATTTCCATCCTTTTGATCGAATCGATGCTTAAATCGGCCTCAAGATCTAAATCCATGCCCAGCATTTCTTTAGGATAGCCGGTTTTTTCACTTACCACATCAAGAATGGCTGATTTTAACTGATCGATTGAAAATTTTGCCGGTTCGGCCAGGCTTACAGGCGCGGCTACGGGTACTGGTGTGCTAACAATGGCTGGTTGCGCGGTATTTTCGGTAATCCAGTTTACTAAACTGCTCAAAGTTTTCAGTCCGGCGAGCTGTTCCATAATTTTATCTTCCGGAAGGTTCAGTTGAGAGAAACCACCCAGTTCGGTACGTAATGCACCGATAATTTCAACACGTTTGATCGAATCGATACTTAAATCGGCTTCAAGATCCATTTCCATGCCCAGCATTTCCTGTGGATAACCGGTTTTATCGCTTACAATTTGTAAAAGCACCAGTTTCAGGTCTTTTGCTGCTATTACAGGCGCAATTACTTCAATAGTTTGTGCCTGAGGTACCTCTTGTTTTACCGTGATCTGGTTTTCAATCCGTACGGGTTGAGGGGGCTGGTATGATGTTAAAGGCTGATTGATAATCTGCGACGGCATTGCAGGTGCCTGCCCCAGGAAGGAAAGCATTACATCGCGTTGCGCCTGAATCAGCATTTTCATGCTGTGCAGGTATTCCTGCATCATCAGATCTTTGGCCGAGCCATTAACCTGTTGATTTTCAGTTTGGGTAGAGGTGTTGTTCATAAGGATAATCGGTTTAGTAATAGGTGATGCACCATTTGCCGGAAGTTTACCTGTTGACGGAACAGCGTGTTGACCGTTCACGTACCAGATAGCCGGACTTTTTTTATAATTGGAAGGTTCGTTTAGTTTGATTATTTTAACTGAACGGCCTTCGAATAATTTTTCGAGTTTAATTTCTCTGCCAGTAGCCATATAGCCCGCCAGCGTGCCCAATAAGTTGCTTAATTTATTCTGCCCCTGATCTTCAGTGTGGAGGATTACTTCATCCTGGCCAATACAGGCTTTGGTTAAACCACTTAACACCTTGCCGGGGCCTACTTCTACGAAAATCCTGGCTCCTGCGGCATACATATTCCTAAGCTCATCAACAAAAAGGACAGGTTTGATCAAATGGTCGGTTAAACGCTCTTTTACAGCAGCGGCCTCAACAGGGTATGCTTTTGCAGTGGTGTTAGACCATACCGGAATTTTAAGATCATTAAAGTTTACAGCCGAAAGTACCTGCTGGTAAAGTACTTTCGATTTTGCAACCAACGGACTGTGGAAAGCACAGGCTACCTCGAGCGGACGGAAAGATATTTTGGCCTCTTTTAAAACCGCTGCTAACTGGGTAATACCTTCTGTACTGCCCGCAATGACACATTGTGTTGGAGCGTTAAAGTTTACCGGATAAACTTCTTTTATATCGTTCAGGTATTGTGCAAGGTTTTCCTGTTTGGTACTTACGGCAAGCATGGTACCCGGATCGCCATTTTCGACTGCATTTAAAATGGCTAAAGCTCTTTCGGCACTGAGGTGCACCAAAGCTTCTTCTTCGAAAGCACCGGCAAAACAAAGCGCAGGCAATTCGCCGTAGCTGTGACCAGCAACCATGTCAGGCACAATGCCCAATGCTCTCAAGAAGTTAGCAATGGCCAGATCAACAATACCCAATAACGGTTGTGCCATGCGGGTATCTTTAATCTGTTCTTTTTGTGCTTTGGCATCGGCATCATTAAATACCGTGTTCGGGAAAAGGACTTTTTCGTATTCAGGATAAGCCTTCAAAAGTTTTCTCATTTCAGGGAAAACCACAAAAAGATCTCTTGCCATATTTACCCGCTGGCTGCCCTGACCAGGAAACATAAAGGCAACTTTACCATCCTGTTTTTTGGTAAGGTAGGTATCTTTGCTTTCAACGCCGGATAAAACAAGGTCGATTTTCATGACCAGGTCTTCGGCATGGTTGGCTACAATACTCAATTGAACAGGTTTGGTATCTGCAGTGGCCAGGCTGTAGGCAATATCTTTCAGTTCGATCTGATCGTTCAGTTCTAAAAGGTTTTTAACTGAAACCAGGTGATTTTTAGCTTCCTCGTAAGTATCGCCCCTGAAAACAAAAAGTTCGGACGGCCACGATTTTAAGATTGAATTTTTGTCTTCTGTATTTTTTGCACTTTCCAGTACAGCATGGAAGTTTGTTCCGCCAAAACCGAAAGCACTAACACCAGCATAACGTTTTTCTTCCATCCATAAGCCAGCCTCGGTATGGAACGCAAAAGGACTGGTTTGTGCATTATAAAAGCTATTCGGTGTTTTTAAGTTAATGGTTGGAGGTTTAATGCCGTGATAAACCGATAGCGATGCTTTGATTAAACCGGCAATGCCTGCAGCACATTTGGTATGGCCAATCTGTGTTTTTACCGAGCCTAAATGTGTTTGCCCCGCTGTTGCGCCCGATTGGTTAAGCATATCCGTTAATGCACTGATTTCTGTTTTATCGCCAACTACGGTTCCTGTACCATGTGCTTCTACCAAACCGATTAACGAAGGAGTGATACCTGCCTGGCTATAAGCCCTTTCTAAAGCATTTACCTGTCCGTTTTTGCGTGGCGCAGTTAAACCCAGGCTTTTTCCGTCGCTCGATCCACCCACACCTTTAATAATAGAATAAATGGTATCGCCATCGCGTAAAGCATCCTCGTATCTTTTTAATACGATCATGGCAATACCTTCGCCTAGGGCAATTCCATCTGCTTCGGCATCAAAAGTGGCACATCTTCCTTTTTTAGAAAGGGCGTGTGTGCTCGAAAACATCAGGTAATCGTTGATTCCGTTGTGCAAATCGGCTCCTCCAGCCAAAACCATGTCTGATTTTTCTAAGAATAACTCCTCGCAAGCCAGGTCGATTGCTGCTAAAGATGAAGCACAGGCAGCGTCAACAGTATAGTTTCTGCCACCAAGATTTAACCTGTTGGTGATTCTTCCCGAGATTACATTGGCCAAAATACCCGGGAACGAATCTTCAGTGGTTTTTGGTAAAGCGGCATCTACCTCGGCCGGCATTTCACCAAAAATCTGTTTGTAATATCCCCTGAAACTGTAGCTGTTGGCAAGGTCGTTTCCCCCTTCGGCACCAATAATTACCGAAACATTTTCGTTATCTACACCGCCATCGGCATAACCTGCGTGCTGCATGGCCTGTTTGGCCACCATTAAGGTAAGCAGCTGTGTTGGCTCAATAGCAGCAAGCGATTGTGGCGGGATACCGAATTCAAGCGGATCAAAATCAATCCTCGGGATAAAACCGCCCCATTTAGAGTGCGACATATCACCAGCTGTAGAGTCAGGATTATAATAAAGTTCTTTGTTCCATCTTTCATCCGGTACTTCGGTTACCGAATCTTTACCTAAAATAATGTTGCGCCAGTATTCTTCTAGGTTTTTAGCCCCAGGGAAAATACAGGCCATACCCACAATGGCCACATCAAGCGCTTTTGCCTTATTAACCGGAGGAGCAGGAAGTACAGCATTTAATATATGTGTATAATTTTCATCAGCTACATCCTGGTGAAGATCAAGCAGCGACATCACCTTTTTGTGCATAGGGGCAATCTGACCGATCATGTACATGCCCAGATCGGTTTGTCCGGCCTCATCTATTTTTACCAGTTCATCACCACGTCTTTCGATTCCTTTTGCAGCAATGCGCAAACGACCTACATTAAGCGACTCGAGTTTTGCCCAGATTTCTTTTTTATCCAATCCTTCTGCCTGAAGTTTTTGTTTCTCTTCGTTAAAGAAAGTGGCGAATGAAGAGTTCAGGCAGCGGGTTTCGTGTCCGGGAGCAGTTTCGAGCAAGACAGTTTCGTTTGCCTGCATGGCTTCCTGCTGGAATTTATCTAAAATAGCACCTGTACTTACCGCTTCTTTAGTGTATAAATAAGCTGTACCCATTAAAACACCTATTTTCATGCCTTTAGCAGCTAAAGGAGCAGCCATTACCGAAATGAAAGCAGTAGAAAAAGCATCGTGAATTCCACCGGCAAAGAAAACACTGATCTGATCTGCATTTTCTTCTTTTAATAAACGTTCGATCTGTTTTTCCCATAACACCATGCTGGATAGGGGACCAACGTGACCGCCACATTCGCGGCCTTCAAATACAAAACGTTTGGCACCTTCTTTCAAAAACATATCTAAAAGAGAAGCAGATGGCACATGCAGAAAGGTTTTAATCCCTGCTTTTTCAAAAGGTTTGGCTTGCGAAGGGCGGCCGCCAGCAATTAATAAAACAGGAGGTTTTGCGCTTAATATATATTCCTGTTGCTCATCCCTCAATTCCTGTGGAGCAAAACCCAAAATGCCCACACCCCATGTTTTTTCGCCTGCCAATTTTTTGGTTTCCTCAATCAGGTTTTTTGCCGATGCGCCTTTTAATAAGGATAAGGCTATAAATGATAAGGCACCAGCTTCGGAAACGGCATTGGCAAATGGGGCGACATCACTTACTCTGGTCATGGGTCCCTGTGCAATAGGATAGGTGATATTCAAATCTTTGGCCAACGAATTGTTTGCCTTTATGATATTGATGGCTTTGGCTTGTTTTAAATGGCCATAAATGGCTTCCTTTATGCCAAAAACTAATTTATCGAGCTTTTTATATTTGCTAACCAGATCAATCGATAAGGCAATATCCTGACCCATTGGCAGATAATCTGTTTCCAGGTTATAACCTTTAAAGTATTTTTGAAGACCGTTGTAATCGATATTTTCAGCCAAAGCAGGCGAATTCGGGCGGGAAAGTACGCGGCAGCTATCGATCAGTTTGGTTTCTGTTCCGCTTAATTTGCTGCAAACTGTTTTTAAATCTTCGGGTACAGAAGATTCGGGGAATAAAGCCAGCTGACTATCTAAAATGATTCCTGCTGCACCCTGTGCCATTAAAGAGGCAGCCGTATGAATACCCACACCACCCTGAACCCACACGGAAATGCTAACTTCTTTAATGATCCGTTGAAAAAGCACAAAAGACGATTCGTAAGCTACACGGCCGGCACCTTCATTTCCTTTTACGATAACGCCGTAAGCGCCATTTTTTTGTGCAGCCAGGGCCGATTCGAGATCGAAAACCTGGTAAATGATTTTTGCAGCTGTTTTGCTTTTTAAGGCAAGATCAAAGGGAGTAATAATCAAGCTCACCTGTGCAGGCAGATCGATGTTTGCTACGGTAGCTGAGTTGATACTTACACCGAAATCTGATATACCTGCTTCCAAAAGTGTTTGAAGGGCTTTTTCTGCTTCATTTTTACAATGTCCAAGACTAAGCACCGGAAAGCAATCTGCTTTTTGTAAATTGGAAACCAATCTTTTATCAGGGATTTCGAATGGAGTTACTCCAATAATGGCGTATTTGTTCATGGCTTTAGATTTTAATCTTTCTAATCTGTTTGGTGGATTTTTCTAAGCGAAACATAATGGTTCTTTATGCCTGCCGTAATACACAATAGAACTGCTTTTTATTGCTGCTATTAGTGTGTATGATTAATAATACTAAGGTACGAATTGATTATGGCAGATTGTTTTAAGTAGCGGGGAATGAATGAATTGAACATAAGTATTCAAATAATGTGCTTTGTGAACAAAAATGAATTTTATGAACAGAGAAGTCTTTTGAAATGTGATTTTTATTGTTTTTTTACTTCATAAATTGATAAAAAGATCCAAATATTAGCTAAATGTTAAATTTTATTGAATTTTTAACTTATTTCACTTTGAATGACTTACCTATTTCTGAATGAAAGCTCAAGTGTCTGTTATTTGTTTTTTTTTATCGTTTTAAGTGCCTTTGTTTTTGTGTTTTAAATAAATAAAAGCTTCATCACGATGGATTTTGATCCAATATTTTCTCATCTGATCAATAGTCTTTTAAAAATCCGATAAGAATATCTTTGTAGTTTTAATTAGTTTATGTCGTATTTTCTGGCTTAAATTTTAACAGGATTTGGGTTGATTAGTTTACTGGTCATTGGTTCATTAGTCATTAGTTAATTGGTCATTGGTTGATTGGTCATTGTTTCATCGGTCATTTGTTTAATTGATTATTTTGCTACCAACTAAGTCCTTTATTCACAATGTGCTGCGTTCATTTAAATTTACGCTTTAGCTTTGCTTAAAATGAATTAAATTGTCAGTATTATTCTTTTTGATAATGTTTTTATGTTAAAAAAGTTTAATAAGTAGATAACTATGCTTAAATATTTTCTTTTGTTATTCTACATTTTTGGCTAATTAATTTTCATAATACAGCATCCCAATATTTAAAAGAAAATGACAGCTAAACGCACAGAGTGGAAAAATGACGATGAGCTTCTCGAAATTATAAGAACAGAACTTTATACCGCTGTAATAGGCGATATTATGGATAAAATGGGACTGCTTCATCAGTTTTTGCCACCAGAGATACAGCCCCTTCATCCTGATATGTTTATTGCAGGCAGAGCGATGACAGTGCTCGAAGCCGATGTATTGGAATGTGGACCATACGAAAGCAGTAATCCGATTCTAAAAAAGCCTTTCGGTTTAATGCTCGAGGCATTGGATGACCTGAAAAAAAATGAGGTTTATATTTGTACCGGATCTTCGCCTGATTATGCCTTATGGGGCGAACTGATGAGTACAAGGGCACAGATTTTAGGCGCTGCAGGTGCTATAGTGGATGGTTATTCGAGAGATACCAAAGGGATATTACACCTTAATTTTCCTGCGTTTTCCTATGGTAATTATGCTCAGGACCAGGCGCCGAGAGGTAAAGTAATCGATTTTAGGGTGCCTGTAGAAATTAAAGGCGTATTGATTAATCCCGGTGATATTGTGGTAGGTGATATAGATGGCGTTTGCATTGTACCAAAACAACATGAGGTAGAAGTAGTAAGCCTGGCGCTTGAAAAGGCCAGGGGCGAAAAAATGGTGCAGAAAAAAATACTCGAGGGAATGAGCGCCAAAGAAGCGTTCGAGAAATACGGGATTATGTAAAAGGGAAATTCAAAAAATAAATCAAACACACAAATGAAACTATTTTATAGAATTTTTACAGCTTTAATGCTTTTCGTAATTGCGGCACATGCGCAGATACAAAAAATAACTTATACCACAGCCGGTAAACAATTACTAAAACTCAGCCGCATCTCGCCGGCGGCATCAAAGCAGCCCGATAAAATCTCGCTGGATGGCACCTGGCAATTTTCTGCCGATATCAATTCATCACCGGCCGATAAAAATATTCAGGTCCCCGGAGAATGGGTAATGCAGGGTTTTGAAGTCAAAAATTCAGTTTATGCAGGTTATAAAAAGAGCTTCGAAATTCCGGAAAACTGGAAAAACAAACGCATTAAACTCCGTTTCGATGCCGTTTACAGCGAAGCAGAAATCTGGGTAAATGGAAAGGAAACAGCTACTCATTTGGGCGGTTTTACGCCTTTCGAAATCGACATCAACAATGTGGTGAAATGGGGAGGCAGCAATGAACTGCTGGTAAAAGTAAAATCAGAAAGTAAAGCCGATTCTTTAGCCAGTGCATCAACCTACGCTGTTCATCCTTTGGGCGGCATTTCACGAAAAGTATATGTAATGGCACTGGAGCCTGTAAACTTTGCTTATGCCGATGTCAAAACCATTTTAGATCAAAACTATGAAAACGCCACATTAAGTGCTGATGTTATTATTGCAAACGAACAAAACGAAAAAACTAATAACCTGACAATCAAAGCAGAACTTTTTAAGGCAGACGGGACTACAAAAGTTACTGAAAAAACGACCGTTGTTAACAATGCTATCGCCAGGGCTGAGTATTTGCAGCAGAACATCAGTTTTGATGTTATAAAACCGGCCAAATGGGATCCGGAGCACCCCAACCTGTATCTTTTAAAACTGAGTATTTTCCAAGATGGAAAAGCCGAAGATGTGATTACAAAAAGTATTGGTTTCCGTCAGATTGAAGTTCGTGGCAACAGGGTTTTTGTAAATAATATGCCCGTTAAGCTGCGCGGAATCTGTCACCACGAAACCATGCCTTTACGTGGCCGTTCGGTGGGCGATAACATGTGGGAAAAAGATGTAGAACTGTTTAGAGCAGGCAATGTAAACTATTTCCGTACCTCACATTATCCCCCGGCCGAAGAACTCATTGATGCCTGCAATCGCCTGGGGATGTTTCTGGAAGTGGAAGCACCTTTTTGCTGGGCCGAAAATACCGATGTACCCGCTGGTACCGAAATTTATCAAACACTAATGGTTGATCAAACCCTGGATATGGTTAACTATTTCAGGTCTGATCCTGCAGTGCTCACCTGGTCAATCGGTAACGAAAGTGGTAAATACAAGGAATATTTTAAAGAAACTGCAAAATTGGTTAAACAATTCGATCCAACACGTCCGCGTAATTTTAGCCAGTACGGACCAGATGCAGATGAAGGTGATCTCGAAATTACCAACCACCATTATCCTGATCCAACAGGCCCGCAAACCTACCGGAACTACAAACGTCCGATCGTTTTTGATGAGTATGTCCATCTGAATGCCTACAACCGTTTAGAACTCGTTACCGATCCTGGCGTGCGTGATGCCTGGGGAATCGGGTTTGAAGCCATGTGGGAAAACATGTACCGCACCGATGCAGTTTTGGGTGGCGCCATTTGGGCGGGTATTGATGATACTTTCTTTTTGCCTAATGGAAAAACAGTTGGTTATGGTACCTGGGGACCGCTTGATGGCTGGAGAAGACCCAAACCAGAATACTGGCACATGAAAAAAATCTATTCACCTGTAAAAATTAAACTGGCCGGTAACTGGAATAATGGCAAAGTAGCAGTTGAACTGGAAAACCGATTGCTTTTTAGTAACCTGAACGAATGTAAAATTGAATGGAATCTGGCTAATGAAAGTGGATTGATTACTGCCGATTTAAAAAGAAATGGTAAAACAACAGCTAATGTTTCGGTGAGCAAAAAACCGTTGCCAACCGATAAAATGACGATCAAAGTTTATGATCCCCGTGGCGTACTCATTGATATTTACCAGTTTGCGGTTGTACCAACGGTTAGCGATGTAACTACAGTAACAAAAACAGCTGGTCAACCCTGGATTTATACCCAATCGGGCAATAGCCTGACGGCCAAAAACGGGAACTTAAATGTTCAGTTCAACCTTATTAATGGCGATGTAGAACAGGTAAGCAATAATGGTAAGCCCGTTTGGAATACCGGCACAAGGTTAATGGTTTTACCTTTAACAGGCGAGGGCAGGGGAACCCAAATGACAGGCGAGAGCCAGCAATTTGATCCTTTTACCGATGTGTGTAAAAACCGGATCGTTAAAGAAATTAAAATGGATAAAGCTAAAAATGGCTTTACCGTGCATGTAACCGATGCCTATAGCGAAGCCAGTGGTACTACCAGTTATATCTTTTCTGCTGATGGTAAAGTGAAAATCGATTATAAATACACCATTAAAAAAGAAATTAATCCCCGCCAATGGGGTTTAGTATTTGGTTTGCCAAATAATTTTCAGGAATTAGACTGGAACAGAAATGCACAGTGGGATTATTACCCTGCCGATCATATTGGCAGGCCGGTTGGTAAAGCATTATTAACCTCTGCTAACGATGTTTCAGGGCCGGCAGGGCCTTCCAAATTACCTGCCACACCCTGGAGTTTAGATCGGAATGATTTGGGGACCAACGATTTCCGTTCTACAAAAATGTATATCAATTTTGCCCGGTTAAGCAATGGAATTTCTTCTTTTAAAGTAAATTCCAATGGAGAACAGCACATCAGGGCCTGGAAAGAAACGCAGGGCATTAAAACTTTAATAGCAGGTTACAGCAATATGGGCGCTGAAAGGTTTTTTAGAGGGCATGCAGAAAAAATGGACCGTCCTTTAAAATCAGGTGATATAATCCAGGATAGTATAACGCTTCAGTTAAAATAAAAGTGACAGATCACAGCGATAATTATTTGCGGTCCCTTATCCCTAACCTGGTTCGGAATTTTAATCCCCTAAGCTTTACGCGGAAGTGACGAACTGGCTCAGACAGGCAACATCCTTATTAAACAACATCATGTTAATAAACAAAATATACAATCATAAAGCGTACAAACTATTGCTTACTCTAGCGCTGTTTATTGGTATTACATTACCGCTATTGGCACAAAATAGTGGCATCGCCAGTACGCTTTCACCAATTCCATCAACAGTACAAAGCAGTAATAAACTGGTTATTTCTTTAAATGGCGATTGGAAATTTGAACAGACGGGCAAAAAGGGCAACATTAAAGTTCCGGGCGAGTGGGTAATGCAGGGTTACACCGTTAATGCAGGTGAAACAGCCACCTACAGCCGTGAATTCCACATCCCGGATGCATGGAAAGGAAACCGCATTAAACTCCGTTTTGATGGGGTAAGTTCGCACGCGATCGTTAAAATCAACGGAAAAAAACTCGCCGGACATGAAGGTAGTTTCGTTCCATTCGAAATTGATATTACCGATGCACTTAAAACCGGTGCAAACCTGCTGCAGGTTGAGGTACAAGCCAATACCATTAGCGATATTTTAGCCTGCACTTCTCAGTATGCAGTACACACCGTTGGCGGTATTTTGCGTAACGTTACTTTGTTTGCATTACCAGAAATACACCTGGCAGATTTAACAGTGGTAACTACGCTTGAAGATAATTACAGCAATGCCACACTTCATCTTAAGGCTTTAATCAATAACCAGGGGCAACATGCTACATCTGGTTTGGCGCATTATACTTTAACTGATGCCAGTGGTAAAATCATTGCTGACTTAAAAGCACCATGGGCCGCAATATCCGGGCAGCAATCTGCTTTGCTTAATACCGATATTGCGGTAAAAAATGCAATAAAATGGAATACCGATCAACCTTACTTATATACTTTAACCACAGCGTTAATTGTTGATGGGAAAACAACAGAAAGCCATCATCAAAAAATAGGGTTCAGGCAGGTTGAAGTAAAAGGTAACCAGGTTTTTGTAAATGGGATGCCCATTAAATTAAGAGGGGTAAACCGCCACGCTGTACATCCACTCACCGGGCGTGCCATCAGCGATGATCTGGAACTGAAAGATGCTGAATTATTTAAACAGGCCAATTGCAATTACATCCGTACTTCCCATTATCCCCCAAGCGAAAGGTTTTTAGCCATAGCAGATAGCATCGGTTTATTTGTAGAAAACGAAAGCTCTTTAACCTGGATTCAGCACGGTGCCTCACCCATCTGGAAATTATGGAATTATAAAGACGAGAAGTTTTATCCTTATATGCTTGCTGCCAACATTGAAAAAATGCAGGCAGGCAAAACCCTCCTTCGGTAATCATCTGGAGTTTAGGTAATGAGAGTTACTGGAGTCCGCTGTGGGATAAAGTATATCGCGAAGCCAAAAAACTAGATCCCACAAGGCCAATTTCCTTTCACGATCAGTGTTGGGGCGGTTTCAATAACGGAGGCAACAAGGTTGATATTGCCAATTACCACTATCCGGGTATCAATGGTCCGGCGGCGACAGATACCATGAAAAGGCCCACTTTATTTGGCGAATATGCCCATATCAGTACCTACAACCGCCGCGAATTACTAACCGATCCCGGTGTCAGGGCGGCTTACGGTCCGTCATTGGTTAAAATGTACGATAGCATGTACGTGCACAAAGGCAATTTGGGCGGAGCCATTTGGAGCGGCATTGATGATACCTTTCACTTACCAGATGGCAATATAGTAGGCTATGGTCCCTGGGGACCAATTGATGCCTGGCGCAGGTTAAAACCGGAATATTGGGGGATGAAAAAGGCCTATTCACCTGTAGTGGTCAAAAATGTACATCAACCTACCCTGAAAAATGGTAAATTGGTACTGGAAATCGAAAACCGCCACGATTTTATCTCGCTCAGCGAGGTAGAAATTAATGCAAAAGTAGATGGTATGGATATTCATTTAACATCGGCCATTAAACCACATCATGAAGGTATGTTGGAAATACCTGTAAAAGAAGATACAAAAGAAGTGTATATTTCCTTTAAAGATCCATCGGGTAATGTGGTAAATGAAGAACTTATTGTTTTAAAATCAACAGAAGAGCCGCTTGATACAAAGAAGCTTCCGCTAAGCTATACCGAAAATGAAATGGCTTATTTTGTAACGCAGGGATCGGTTAATTATACCATTAATAAAATTACAGGTGTTATATCAGGTGCCACAAACAATGGTGTAAAAGTTTTAGAGCAGGGGCCTGTGTTTAGTGTGGTAGCCATGAACAGCGAAGATGGAGGTAAACCCAATGTGGCCGGCGAAACTTATCAGAACAATATCCATCCCGTTAAAAATTATCCGCTCTATACCATTTTTGCAAATGCCATTAAAGTAAAGCAAAGCAGCGACTCCATCATTTTTATTATAAAAGTAGCCTATACCGACGGAGAAGGCAATTTAACATACACTTTTTCTGCCAATGGAAATACGCGGGTAGATTATGAGGTAAAAACCACTTCAGAAAAACCTTATCAATATGGCATGCTATTCCAGTTGCCTAAAGCTTTTGATGTGTTAGGCTGGAAGCGTAAAGGCGAGTTTACCGTATATGCAGCAGAAGATATTGCACGCAACAACGGAACAGCTAAATTAAATGCAAAATGGCTGCCTGCGGTTGAAGAATTTGGAAAACCGGGCGCTACACTCTGGAAAGATGACGCCAATGAAATGGGATCGAATGATTTTAGATCCACTAAACAGAACATTCTTCAGGCAAAATTAAGTAACGGCAATCAGGCGATCGTAATCCATTCTAACGGAAGGCAAGCCTCACGGAGCTGGTTGCAGGATGAAAAAATACAATTACTGGTTGCAGATTACTGGAACAATGGCTCTGAACCTTTTTACGGTTCGCCATTTACCGATGGGCGGATCAACATTAAAGGAAAAATGCTTAAAGGAAGTGTGAATTTTAGGTTGCAATAAGCTCATCGTCATTGCGAAAGGGCTTTTTTCAAATAGCGATCTTTCTATAATGTAACCCCAGGACAGGTAGCTCAACAACTGATAAAGAATAAAAAATAATAAACCAAATGTTGGCGGCAACACCAACAAAAGAAAGATAAAAACAACAGCAAAATGAAAATAACAGATGTAAAAGTATGGCTGGTTGAGGGGGTAAAATACAACTGGACATTATTAAAAATATATACCGATACCGGGCACACGGGAGTAGGCGAGGCCACAAACTGGCCGGGCAGTCCGATTGTTTTTGAAGCCGCCAAACATGTTGGTCAGCGGATTATTGGTTTAGATCCGATGAAAACCGATTTTATCTGGACCAAACTCTACCGGGATTTAAACTGGATGGGCCCTTTTGGTGCCAGTATGTGTGCCATTAGCGGTATCGATATGGCCCTGCTCGATTTAAAGGCAAAAGTATTAGGCGTTCCATGCTATGAGCTTTTAGGAGGTGCTTTCAGAACAGATATCCTGCTTTATGCCAATTATTGGTTTACTGGAGGCGGTCATAACACTGAAGATTATGCCACACAGGCCAAAAAAGTTAAAGCAGCAGGTTTTACAGGATTAAAATTCGACCCGTTTGCACACAATACAGCAACGCTTAATATCCAGTCAAATGGTAACTATACCTTCGTACCATCAGCCAATTACAACGGCACAGTTCCTGTAATTACCTACACGGTTTCTGATGGAAACGGAGGTGCCACCAACGGAACATTAAGCATCACTGTAAGTCCCGTTAACGATCCGCCGATAGTTGCCGATATTGATAAAACAGGTGTAAATGCAGGGGCAGAAGATACTCCGTTGGCATTTACTACAAATAATTTTACCGATAAGTTTACCGATATTGATGGCGACGCATTGGTTAACATCAGGATTGAAACTTTGCCGGCAAATGGCAGGTTGCAAATTAACAACGGAGGTACCGTTACTGATGTTACCGCTGGACAGGTAATTCTGCTTGCAGATTTAGACAAGCTCACCTTTGTGCCGGATGCCGACTGGAACGGTACAACCAGCTTTAAATGGAACGGATCTGATGGCTCGTTATATGCCCTTACCGCAGAGGATGTATTCGTCGAAATCAAAGCCGAAAACGATAGTCCCCTCGTTAATAACGAAACGGAAACCATCCCCGAAGACTCACCCGGAATTATCAAAACAGCTGCTGCAGGCTTGTTAAGCAATGATAGCGATGTAGATGGAAATCCTTTGTCCATTACTTCTTTCAGCATAGCTGGATTTGGCACTTATCCTGTAACACCGGGTGTACCAGGCGCATTTGATATTCCCAATGCAGGCAAAATCACCATCGAAAGCACCGGTGCCTACAGCTTCGTTCCTTTAGCAAATTATAACGGAAATGTGCCGGCAATAACCTATGTTGTTAACGATGGCCAGGGCCAGACCAACTCTACAGCCAACGGAACATTAAATATTAATGTAACAGCGGTAAACGATGCACCGGTAGCACAGGCAGATAATGGCACAACCAGCGAAGACCAGGTTTTAACAGTTAATGCGCTGGCTGGTTTATTGGCTAATGATACCGATGTGGATGGTCCGGTTACGGTTACTGGTTTTACCGTATCGGGTATTACAACAGTGGTATCGCCGGCTACAGAGGGCAGCGTTATTATTCCAAATGTGGGTACCCTTACCATCAGGGCCGATGGAAGTTATACTTTTGCCCCTGTAGCCAACTATGCGGGCAATGTGCCTGCCGTTTTGTACACCATTTCCGATGGAACATTAACGGCCACAGCAAACCTCAACATCAGGGTTACAGAAGTAAACGATATTCCTGTAGGTAATCCGGATGTAGCCACCATTTTAGAGGATGGCAATTTGGCTAAAACAGCTGCAAACGGCGTGTTGAGTAACGATACCGATGCAGATGGAGACGTATTAACGGTAACAGGCTTTACCTATCCCGGCATAGGAACTGTGGTGCCGGTAACCGGGCAGGCATATTTAATGCAGGATTTAACCGATCCGTTAAATCCCATTGCCTTTGGCACCCTTACCATCAACACCGATGGCAGTTACAGTTTTACACCTGCGCCAAATTACAGCGGAGCCTTGCCGGTAGTTACTTATACTTTAAGCGATGGCCGTGGTGGTACAGCTACCTCAACCTTAACCATCACTATAACACCGGTAAACGATGCTCCTGTAGCTAAAAACGATAATGGCGTAACCGATGAAGATGTGCCGTTAACCATAACCGCAGAAAACGGGTTGTTGAAAAATGATACCGACGTAGAGAAAGATGCCTTAACCGTTACCGGTTTTAGTGTTGCAGGAATAACCGATACGCCAACTCCGGGCCAGCCATTTACAATTTCAAATGTGGGTACTATCACCATCAATACCGATGGCAGTTATACTTTTATCCCAAATGCAAACTATAATGGTGATGTGCCATTAATTTCTTACAGCATAACCGATGGAAAGGGAGGCGTGAGCACCGCAACACTAAGCATTAAGGTAAATTCGGTTAACGATGCACCAACAGGAACCGCCATTCCTACAGAAATTATCACCAATGAAGATACTCCGCAAAGTGGCAGGATTAATGGTGCTGACGTTGATGGAGATCCTTTAACCTATACCTTATCATTACCACCAGCCAATGGTACAATTGTATTTAACGCTGACGGCACTTACGTTTATACACCAAATAAAGATTATAACGGACCAGAAAAAATTGAGGTAACCATAAAAGATAATAATGGTGGAAGTGTGGTCATAACCGTTCCGATTACCGTAAATCCGGTTAATGATGTACCTGTAGCTACGGCTTTGCCCATCACCACCCCGGAGGATACTCCCAAAATCGATAAGGTAACTGCAACCGATGTGGAAGATAACCTGGCTGGTAAACCTTTAAGCTATGTTGTTACCACGCAACCTGCGCACGGTACAGTAACCATCAATGCCGATGGAACCTATACCTACACCCCGGTACCTGATTATAATGGTGCCGATGCATTTGTAGTTACGGTTACAGATAGTGATGGAGCAACTACAGCGGTTAACATCCCGGTAACAGTTACTTCAGTAAACGATGCGCCTGTAATTAGCGCCGTCTCAGCTGTTAATACGCCGGAAGATACCCCTCAAAACGGAAAAATTACCGCAACAGATGCTGATGGCGATATTTTAACATATACCGTAAGCACTCAGCCAATGCACGGGAAGTTAACCTTTAATTCAGACGGCACCTATACCTATACCCCGGATCCAAATTATAACGGTCCGGATAGCTTTACTGTAACCGTAAGCGATAACAATGGCGGAACCGTAAACGAAACCATTCCGGTAACTGTAACGCCTGTAAACGATGTTCCTGTGATCAGCTCGCCGGCCATGATCACAGCTGAGGACACCCCTAAGAGCAGCACCATTACCGCTACCGATGTGGATGGCGATGCCCTGACTTATTTGGTAACTACCCGTCCATCACACGGAACGGTAATCCTCAATGCTGATGGCACCTATACCTATACGCCAAATCCGGATTATAATGGTAACGATAGCTTCTCCGTAACGGTAAGCGATGGCAAGGGCGGATCCGCAAAGGTAACCATCCCGATTACAGTAACTCCTGTTAATGATGCTCCTGTGGCCAGCTCGCCAGCCATTAGTACAGCAGAAGATAAACCTAAAACAGGAAAAATCACCGCAACAGATGTGGATGGAAACACGTTAAACTATACAGTTTCTACCCAGCCACTGCACGGAACGGTAATATTAAACGCTGATGGCACCTATACTTACACTCCAAAACCAGATTATAATGGTCAGGATAGTTTCACTGTAACGGTAAGCGACGGCAATGGAGGCACTATCACCGTAACCATTCCGGTAACTGTAACTCCGGTAAACGATGCCCCTGTGGCAAGTTCTCCAGCCATTACCACGGCAGAGGATAGCCCTAAAACAGGTGTCATTACCGCAACCGATGCGGATGGCGATGCTTTAACTTATGCGATAACTACCCAGCCATTGCACGGAACAGTAATATTAAATGCCGATGGTACTTATACCTATACCCCAAATCCGGATTATAATGGTCAGGATAGTTTCACTGTAACGGTAAGCGACGGCAATGGAGGCACTACCACCGTAACCATCCCGGTAACTGTAACTCCGGTAAATGATGCCCCTGTGGCCAGTTCTCCAGCCATTAGTACCACAGAAGATACCCCTAAAACAGGTACCATAACTGCAACTGATGTGGATGGCGATGCCTTAACCTATGCGATAACTACCCAGCCATTGCACGGAACGGTAACATTAAATGCCGATGGTACTTATACCTATACCCCAAATCCGGATTATAATGGTCAGGATAGTTTCACTGTAACGGTAAGCGACGGCAATGGAGGTACTACCACCGTAACCATCTCGGTAACTGTAACTCCGGTAAATGATGCCCCTGTGGCCAGTTCTCCAGCCATTACCACGGCAGAGGATAGCCCTAAAACAGGTACGATTACCGCAACCGATGTGGATGGCGATGCCTTGACTTATGCGATAACTACTCAGCCATTGCACGGAACGGTAACATTAAATGCCGATGGCACTTATACCTATACCCCAAATCCGGATTATAATGGTCAGGATAGTTTCATTGTAACGGTAAGCGATGGCAATGGAGGCACGACCACCGTAACCATTCCGGTAACTATAACTCCGGTAAATGATGCCCCTGTGGCCAGTTCTCCGGCCATTAGTACCACAGAAGATACCCCTAAAACAGGTACTATAACTGCAACTGATGTGGATGGCGATGCCTTAACCTATGCGATAACTACCCAGCCATTGCACGGAACGGTAACATTAAATACCGATGGTACTTATACCTATACCCCAAATCCGGATTATAATGGTCAGGATAGTTTCACCGTAACAGTTAGCGACGGCAACGGAGGCACTACCACCGTAGCCATCCCGGTAACTGTAACTCCGGTAAATGATGCCCCTGTGGTCAGTTCTCCAGCCATTAGTACCGCAGAAGATACCCCTAAAACAGGTATCATAACTGCAACTGATGTGGATGGCGATGCCTTAACCTATGCGATAACTACCCAGCCATTGCACGGAACGGTAACATTAAATGCCGATGGCACTTATACCTATACCCCAAATCCGGATTATAATGGTCAGGATAGTTTCATTGTAACGGTAAGCGATGGCAATGGAGGCACTACCACCATAACTATTCCGGTAACTATAACTCCGATAAACGATGTACCGGTAGCCAGTTCTCCGGCCATCACCACCAACAAAAACACACCGGTTAATGGCACCATTACCGCAACCGATGCAGATGGCGATCCGCTTAGCTTCGCGTTAACCACGCTTCCTGCACATGGTACTGTAGTAGTGAATCCTGACGGAACCTATACTTACACTCCTGCTAACAGCTACAGCGGTACAGATGTATTTACGGTAACAGTGAGCGATGGCAAAGGCGGTACTACCACGGTAACCATTAACGTAACCGTTAATCCAACCAATGTGGCGCCAGTTGCTTCTGCACCGGCCATCACCACCAACAAAAACACACCGGTTAATGGCACCATTACCGCAACCGATGCAGATGGCGATCCGCTTAGCTTCGCGGTAACTACACCTCCTGCACATGGTACTGTAGTAGTGAATCCTGACGGAACCTATACTTACACTCCTGCTAACAATTACAGCGGTACAGATGTATTTACGGTAACAGTGAGCGATGGCAAAGGCGGTACGACCACGGTAACCATTAACGTAACTGTTAATCCAACCAATGTGGCGCCAGTTGTTTCGGCACCTGCCATTACTACTCCGGAGAATATACCGGTTAACGGAACAATTACTGCAAGTGATGCAGATGGTGATCCACTTACCCTTACTGTAAGTACCCTACCAGCGCACGGAACGGTAACCGTAAACCCTGATGGTACCTATACTTATACCCCAACTGCGGGTTACGTAGGTAACGATACCTTCACTGTAACGGTAAGCGATGGCAAAGGTGGTACCACAACGGTAACTATCCCCGTAAATATAACCCTGGTAGCAGCACCAGCCATAAACTTTACCAAAGTAGCCACCAACAGCGTAAGCAAAGTTGGCGATGTAATCAATTACAACATTGTAGTAACCAACACGGGTAATGTAACTTTAACAAATGTTGCGGTAACCGATGCAGGTGCCGATGCAGGATCAATCACTCCTGCAGGCATTGTCAGCTTATTACCAGGTGCAAGTGTAACCGTAACCGCTAAACACACCGTTACTTTAACCGAGGTGAACGCAGGTTCGTTTACCAACCAGGCTTCGGCAACTGCACAAACGCCGGGTGGTACAACAATCAGCAAATTATCTGATGATCCGAATACACCTGCTGCTGGTGATGCAACCATAACGGTAATTGCTCCGGCATCTGCCATTACCCTGGTTAAAACGGGTACGCTAAGTGCAGATGGAAACAGCATCACCTATAACTTTATTATAAGGAATAGCGGAAATGTTACCCTGCACGTGGTAAACTTATTGGATGCCAAACTTGGATTGAACAAAACCTATTCTGGCAATGTTGCTCCGGGCGGTACCATTACCGATACTTATGTTTACCAGTTAACCCAGGCCGATAAAGATGCGGGCAGCGTAACCAACTCTGCTAATGTGAGCGCAAGGACACCGGCAAACCTTCCGGTAAGCGATGTTTCCGGTACAGCCGAGAATAATGATGCCCCAACGGTAACACAGGTTCCAAATGCCGGATCAATTGCCCTGGTTAAAACGTCGGTATTCAATGGCAATAAAGTAACCTATACCTTCACCATCAAGAATACAGGTACCATCACTTTAAACACCATTACCTTAACGGATGCCAGACTGGGCTTAAACAATAAGGTGGTTACCGTTGCCGGCGGGCTTGCCCCGGGTGCAACCACAACCGATGTGGAGGTGTACACCTTAACCCAGGCTGATAAAGATTTAGGTACGGTAACCAATACCGCAACCGTAAATGCTAAAACCCTGGGCGGTGCAAATGTATCAGACGTTTCCGGAACAGCCGAAACCAACAATACACCAACCGTTACAACTTTCCCTAAATCGCCGGCAGCTGTTGATGATAAGGCGCAAACCGTGGCCAATGCACCGGTGGTGATCAATGTACTGGCAAATGATGATCCGGGCAACTCAACCTTCGATAAATTAACAGTCGAGATTGTAAGCCAGCCTAAATACGGTACCGTAAAAGTAAATGCCGATGGTACGGTAACTTACACCCCGGATCCGGGTTATGTGGGCGATGATGTATTTACCTACCGTGTAAAAGATGCTTACGGCTATTACACCAATGTTGCATCCGTAACCTTAACGGCAAACTTCACCGGTATTACCATTCCAAACCTGTTTACGCCAAACGGCGATGGCATTAACGATACCTTCGAGATCATTGGCCTAAACCAATACCAGGCCAGCGAACTGCAGATCGTAAACAGATGGGGTAATGAAGTATTCCATGCCAAAGGTTACCAGAACAACTGGACGGGCGAGGGATTAAACGAAGGTACTTACTACTACTTATTGCGTGTTAAAAAGGCAAACAGCGAGGAGTTCGAAGTGTACAAAGGTTACATCACATTAATCAGGGCGTTTAAAAAATAGGATAAGACTTAGTTCGGCCAGGTTTCTAAAACCAGGCCGAACACTAAGATGTTAAGATAATGAAGAAATTAATATGGTTAATAGCAGGTTCGTTTTTGTTGCTTTCGCGACCGGTATCTGCACAACAGGATGCCCAGTACAGTCAGTACATGTTTAACGGAATTTACATTAATCCGGCCTATGCGGGCTATAAAGAAGTACTCAATGTGCACAGCTTTTACCGTAGCCAGTGGACGGGCATTACCAGAGCACCAAGGAGCATGTCGCTTGCAGTAGATGCCATTGCCAACAGCGGTAACGTAGGGCTTGCCCTCCAGGTGGCCAGCGATAAACTGGGTGCGCAGAACAACCTGAGTATTTATGGCAATTACGCCTACCGCATCAGGATGAACGACGATGGCAGCTCGAGGTTAGCTTTAGGCCTTGGGGTAGGGATGGTGCAATTGGGTATCGACGGCTCCATGCTCAACCCAAATAATCCGGAGCCTAACCAGCCTGTAGGTATGCAGAGTACCATTGTGCCCGATGCGAGGGCAGGGGTGTACTTCGCCAACGATAAGTATTATGCCGGTTTCTCGGTAGATAACCTGATTGCCACTTACATCAATATCGACCGCTATGCCTTTATCCCACAGCCCAAACCACATTATTATTTAACCGCCGGGGCATTGTTCCCACTTAACGAAGATTTTCAGATCAAACCTTCCTTCCTGTTAAAAGACGACCGTGGCGGCCCGACCAGTTTAGATGTAAACGCATTCTTAATGATCAAAGATTTCCTTTGGGTGGGCGGATCTTACCGTACAGGTGTAAAGTTGTACGATAAAAGCTATCTTCAAAAAGACCTTACCCCGCGAAATTCAGCGGTAGCAGCAATCCAGGTTTTTCCATCAGAGAAAATCAGGATCGGTTATGGCTACGATTTCTCCGTTGGTCCGTTGCAGGGCTACAGCGGCGGAACGCACGAAATTTCGCTATCTTATTCATTCATTAAACCAAACATCAGGATTAAATGCCCGAGGGTGTTTTAGATTCGAGTTGGTATATCTTCAGGATTGGTTATCGAACGAGTTATGTAAAACAAAAAACGAGACAAACAGCATGAAAACTGATTTGCCTCGTAAGGTGCTCCCGACGAGATTCGAACTCATATCGATGGTACCGGAAACCATAATTCTATCCATTGAACTACGGGAGCAAGGCTGCAAATATAGGATTTGAAAACATATTTTTTTGACATTTAGATAAAAAAATACACTTATTTCCGCTTTGGTTTTATTAGGCAAAGTTTTTAATGAAACCTCAAACGAATGATCATTTCGATCTGGCCTGGGCTTATCATAATATTGGCCAAAATTATTCAATATCAACTAATTTTAGGTTAGAATGATCTCAAGGGCTCAACCACAATTTGATACGATATTTGTTGTGCTTAGTGATCAAAGGATTTTTTAATTACCAATATTTGGTGTGCTAAGCTAAATTTTACTTATCAGGTAAAATAGAAATGGGGATATTTATCGAAACCCTGTAGAAGTTACTTTCCGGCCCATGATGAAATGACACCTGATCACCAAACGCAAATTTTAGACGTTTTATGATGTTGGTGAGTCCGTTGTTTCCATTATTTTCGCCCTTATTGTACCCTATTTTGTTTAAGGTTTCTATGGTTAGGATATCATTAGTACATAAAACGGATATCCTTGCGGGGAAGTTTTCATCATAGCTATTTCCGTGCTTGAAGATATTTTCAACCATCGTAAGTAGTACCAACGGCAAAAATCTGAGTTCCATTGCATCTCTGTCAAACCGAGTTCTGATATTCAACTGCTCAGATGATCTTAACCGATAGATATGAATCAGTTTTTCAATCTGAGAAATTTCATCTCCCAATAAAATGTATTCATTACTATCGGAAGATGCAATTGCATATCGCATCATATCTGAAAGGGAAATTATTACTTCTGCGGCCACACTGCTGCACTTGACAACATTATGGTACACGAAATCCAGCGTGTTGAATAGAAAATGTGGGTTGATCTGTGCTTTTAAATAGTCGTTCTGGGCAATGGAAAGAATTCTGCCCATTTGCTCTTCTTTAATAATGTTGTTAAGACGCAGTTCTTCTAACAAGGTGCTTTTTCTTTTTTCCCTTATATAGTTCATCAGAAAATAGTATGCTGTTGAAAATGCCGTAAAATATATACAGCGGTAAAGTTCTTTGAGCATGAATTTTTCGTCCAGTTCAACACTTTTAATATGGGTAATGTAGTGGAACCGGATCAGCAGGACATCAGTTAGAAAATTCAGGTATATATATGTGCCTATAGCCAGGATAAAAAAAACAGGGATTTTGAGTGGTATCAACTTCTTTTCCTTAAGACACCATGGGAGTCCGACTTCTGCAATGATGTAGAAATAGCAAATTATGGTGAAATAGTGAACAGTATAGGTGAGCGGCCTGCCATATATTCCAAATACCAGCCTAACTACTACAGTTTCGTAGAAGATAAATAAGGTCCAGATTAAGATATGTATCCATTTTTTTCTGACCCAAAGTAATGCAGTCTTAATCATGCAATATTCCTTTTATATATACAATATTTGGCTTCCTGTATAGCCTGTTATAATAAATTATGGATAATCGATAGTTTCATTCAAAAAAAAATATGAAAGCTAATTCCGTTAAACTTATCCGCCGCAGAATATTTTTCTTCAGTTCCAAAAAAGGCAGTGGACATAAAAATGAAACAGAACCTACGATTGCCACGATCTCACTGACCCTTACTGGTGTCATTTGATATATACCTTTATTGATTTCTGCGTTTTGGTTTGATGAGATTCGTATTAATGAATTCATCAAAACTTTTCCGATAGTGATCCCCTATGAAGATTTTAATACCATTGACCATTTTGATCATGTTTCCATCAATATACTCGATATATTCCTGAGCTATGATGAAACTTCTCTGAAATTGTAATAGCCCCTTTCTGGGTCTTATTTTCTGAGAAAATTCTGTAAGGGACATATAGGTCATGATACTTGCAGAGGTTGTGTGCAACTGGATATAGTTCAGTTTACTCTCTACAGCAATAATTTCGCTAACATTTACCCTGATCAGCCTGTGGTCATCCTTGCTTTTTACAAAAACAAAATCTTCCTCAATCTGAAGTTCAGAGGTTCTGCTACGACTTGGGAAGAGTTTTTGAAAAGTACTTATAAACTTGCCAACAGAATATGGCTTTAATAAAAAAGTATCTGCATCAGCTTCAAAAGCATTATAGCCATATTTTGAATGGGCCGTTGTGAAAACAAGTTTTTTTGTGTTTTTTCTGATCTCTACAGCCAGTTCAAGACCTGACATTCCGGGCATATCGATATCCAGTAGTATCAGGTCTAATACCGGCATTTCACGGATTTCTAAGAGCGCTTTTGTAGGATCTGTAAAGGTCTGTATCAGATTAAGTTCAGGGATTTTATCGATATATCCGGTAAGGCCTTCAATTGAATGTAGTTCATCATCTACGATAATGCATTTATACATATAGTGTCAGTTCAGACACAAATGTAATAATCCGTTCACAAATAGCTAATTGCCGTTACGGAAAGCCTGTTTTTCTACATGGATAGGTTATTTCGGAATGTTAACAGGATTGTTGTTATTAAAATCTTCAGCCAGTTGGGATGCTTCTTTAATGATCTGGTTTGGATATCCGGACATGGCCAGTATTTTAATGGCATTTCTGGTTTTCAATGACCCTTTCTTTAGCCGATGATCAAAGTTCATCTGATCATTCAGGATTGTTTCGGTAAAATGGTATAGATCGAATTCTTCACCAAGAAGTCCGGACAGTTCTACATCATGGGTAGAAACAAATACAAGATTGCCGGAATTTTTAAGGTAAGACAAGATCGCCTTTGCGGAAGAAATTCTTTCAGAGGTATTGGTGCCTTTGAAGATTTCGTCGATCAAAAATATGTTCAGGTACCCGCTTGTTGCATTATCGATCAGTTCCTTCATTACGTTTACCTCCTGCAGATAATAACTTTTACCCTCGAAGATGTCGTCATCGATTCTGATAGAGGAAAACAGTCTTAGGAATGGGGCGCTGTAATTTTCGGCATAACAGGTATAGATGGTCTGGGCCAGCAATGAATTGATGGCAAGCGCCCTTAAAAATGTTGTTTTTCCCGACATATTAGAACCCATTATCAGTATTCCCTTTTCTGATACGTCCAGGGAATTGGGTACACAACCTTGAACGAGCGGATGAACGGCATCTTTTATTGAAAATCTCTCTCCCGGTGCTACGAAAAAAGGTTTACATACCTTTTCAGCACCAGCTCTCAGTGAGGCCACCGAAATCGCCATGTCGATCCCACCGATATATTCGAAAATGAGTGAAACCTGTTGCTGATTTTTTTCTATTGATCTGATAAGACCGAATATGGTAAAGAGGTCGACAAGAAATATTGCTTTCAGGATTTCAAACAGATAAATGGGTATCTGGCTGATATCTGCCGTACCGGTTGGATTAGTCTGAACAAAGAGTAATCGGATCTTTCTTTGGATTTTTTTGAATACCGCTGCTCCCTTTATTGGCTTTTGGTCAAAAGGAAGGTTTTTTTTTGATAACTTCTGAGCCACCTTTATCAATATATCCAGTTGTATAAGTGATCTGGTGAAGGATAAAATATGTCGCTTGTTCCAATAGTTGAGATAGGTAACATTATAGGCAACGATAAAAATGGCAACCAGAAATGCTATGGGAAATTTAAAAGAAATAAGAATGCAGGCTACCAGTGCGAGTATATCAAGTATTATATAGCGAAACCATTTGGGTTTTTCTATCAGCTCGTCTTTTAGTAAAAGCGAAACGGAATAAGCATCCCGCGATTCCAATCTGTTCAATTCAAGCTGGACTTCTTCCCTTAACGCTGGGTTTTCTGAGAAAAAAACGGCCTGTTGATCAAGTTTTTTTAATTCATCCAGGTTATCTGTCGGGTTTTGCAGCTTATTGAATAAAAACTGTTCACCAATTTTACTGGAGGTATGGTTGATGTGGACAAAAAGCTGAAAAAAATCTATGTCTGAAAGCGTTTGAGCAGTTAACTGATGGAAGTCACCTAACTTTTTTACGGGACTGTACCAGCCCAGCTGAACAATATCCACGGTGTCTTCCTTAGCTTTCCCCCAGTTTTTCTTCAGATTCGCCAGCAGTTTCACTTTGGATCTTTTTTGATTGTTGACCAGGAAAAAAAGGAGCAGCGCTAAAAAAGATACTGTAGCAAATACATAGATCATAATCGTATAATAGTCATCACAATTTACTGAACAGATCCGGAACCTCTTTAATTTTATTTAATTTTTTTTCCAAAACTCAGGCCTGGTTTAAAAACTGACGTGCATAGCCTGATACTACCCGGTCCGGGTCATTAATCAGTGAAGTCCAGATAGATTGTTTCTCATTGGTTATATGTCCCAATGTATCATAAGCCTTGATCCTGATGTTTTCTTGCATTTTTGTTGGTTAAAGAGCTACAACGATGATTACGATCCCGTCGATAACCAAAATAGCTTCTGCTGGTGCAACAGATTCGTTCGAACTGAAAACTCTGTTTTCTAACTCAGGCATTTTAAATTTCATAATGTTTAATTTGAGAATTTCCCTACTATCAATGCAACATGCTTATGGCCTACTTTCAGGTTTTATCAGGCCAGTTTCCATTTAACGTTGTACTACTATATCAGCAGCTGTCGTTCAACAGTCAACTGAATAAATATCGCAGAAAGAAAACCTCATTTAATACCCCTTATTTAAAAAGTTAGTTATTGTATTCGAAATAAATATTTTTGGGGAAAGAAAGTTTGGTAAGGCGCATAGTCCAAGCTATATCGTCCTATACTTAAAAAAGAAATACAGGTAATCCATCAATTTCCTTCAGGCTATGGGAATCATGGTTTTGGTCTTGTCAATTACCACTCATTCCCAGTGAAGTTTTTATAATAGGTGTTTTTAGTCAATTTGATAGTCCATCGGTTTTGACCGAAAACCATATTTCAGTCTAACAAATATCACCCTCATCTAAATATCGAATTATTGCAAGTATTACTATGATTCTACGAATTCCTGGTTGTTTACATCAAGTATAAAATCTGAATAAAATGATCGGAGAAAATTATATAGAAAAATCAAATACATTTTACCGAAATATAAGGCAAATTTTAATCAATAATCACATCTTAAATTTGCTTCCACTCAACCTGATGTTTTTTATGTTAAAATAATATTAAATCATTTCCCTAACATTCCCTGCATGTTGGCTTTATGCACCTGTCTTTTTAAATTAGCCTGTTTAATACACGGATTTTAGGGGCTTGGGTTGGCTTTTTAGGAAATAAAAATGCACCTTTGCGAACCGTAATAGAGGTTTAGGCATGTAATAAATTAAATTTGATGTATGGAAGAAATAGTTGTGGAAGAAATTCAGGAACTACTTGAAAAAGAGAATGATAAAGCTTTAAAGCAATATCTCGATCAACTGAATATTTCGGATGTTGAAGAACTGATTGATGAACTTCCACAATATGCAGCTAAATTTATCGAAACCCTATCCCTCAACAGGGCTGTAAACGTATTCAGGATCCTGGATTTTCCTACCCAGGAGCGTATTATTAAAAAACTTTCGGGCAATAAACTGAACCAGATCATCAAAGACCTGCCACCAGACGACCGTACGGCACTTTTTAGTGAGTTAAAAGGCGATGTGGTAAAAAAGATGATTACCCTTTTACCCCCCGAAGAACGTAAAGAATCGCTCGCACTTTTAGGTTATAAAGAAGATAGTATCGGTCGTTTAATGACGCCGGATTACATCGCTGTAAAACCCGAATGGTCCATTACCCGCGTTTTGGCACACATCAGGCGTTATGGCAAAAACTCCGAAACCATCGATGTGGTATATGTCATTGATAAGGACGGGGTATTATTAGATGATATCCGTATCCGTGAGGTTTTACTGGCCGATCCGGAAGCCATTATAGGCGAACTTACCGATAAACGTTTCATTGCACTAAAAGCTAACGATCCGCAGGAAGATGCGATCAACATCTTCAGGATGAATAACCGTGTGGCTTTACCCGTTGTGGATGAAAGTAATATCCTGTTGGGAATCGTTACCGTTGATGATATTTTGTGGATTGCGAACGAAGAATATACAGAAGATATGCATAAAATAGGGGGTACCGAAGCCCTTGATGAACCTTATCTCGATATTCCGATCTTAAAACTTGTAAAAAAACGTGCTGGCTGGCTGATTGTGCTGTTTCTTGGCGAAATGTTAACCGCAACCGCTATGCAGCATTTCGAAATCGAACTCGAAAAAGCAGTGGTTTTATCGTTGTTTATTCCATTAATCATGAGTAGCGGGGGGAATAGTGGTTCGCAGGCTTCTACCTTGATTATTCAGGCCATGGCCCTTGGCGAAGTTACCATAGCCGAATGGTGGCGCGTTATGCGCCGCGAGTTGGTATCGGGCGCTTTACTTGGCATTATTTTAGGTACAATTGGTTTTATCCGCATTATAACCTGGCAGGAATTGCATCTTTACAACTACGGTCCACATTGGTTTTTAATTGCCACAACCATATTTTTTACTTTGGTTGGCATTGTGTTGTGGGGCAGTTTAATCGGTTCGATGATGCCTATTATTTTGAAAAAACTGAAACTTGATCCGGCCACTTCTTCAGCGCCATTTGTAGCAACCATGGTAGATGTAACCGGGATTGTAATCTACTTTAGTGTTGCCGTATTGATTTTAAAAGGCGTTTTACTTTAAACTTATATCATGCAGAAGAAAATTACCACACTTTTTACCGATATCGGCGGCGTTTTATTAACCAATGGCTGGGACAGGCAGGCAAGGGGAGAAGCAGCCGTACTCTTTAACCTCGATTCTGTTGATCTCGAAGAACGTCATCACCTTACTTTCGACACTTATGAAGTGGGTAAACTAACGCTTGATGAATATTTAGAAAGGATTGTTTTCTTCGAAGAACGTAGCTTTAGTTATGATGACTTTAAGGAATTCATGTTCAAAAAATCACTTCCTTATCCCGAAATGATCCGGTTGATCTGCGAACTTAAAAAGAAATACAATTTAAAAGTAGCCGTAATCAGTAATGAGGGCAGGGAATTGAATCAATACCGCATCAACACCTTTAAACTGAATGAATTTGTCGATTTTTTTGTGTCGTCAAGTTTTGTGCATTTCCGCAAGCCAGATGCTGATATTTTTAAAGTAGCCATCGATATTTCGCAAAGTGATGTAGAAACCAGTTTGTACATTGATGACAGGATGCTTTTTGTGCAGGTTGCTGAAGGTTTGGGTTTGAGGGGCATTCATCATAGCAGCTACGAAGATACCAAAACACAATTAGCCGCTTACGGGTTGGAGGTTTAAGTTTGTAATTATTCCCGCAGATTTCACTAATTCGCGCAGAATCAATAAAAAGTACCTTCATTGCGAGGAGGAACGACGAAGCAATCTTTCCTGCTTGTGATACATTCAAGAAAGATTGCTTCGTCGGCTGAAAAAGCCTTCTCGCAATGACGAATTTGGCGGCTTATTGTTGTGCTATAATTCCTCTGTAATTTATGCAATAAATTATTCCTAGAAATGACAGTAACTTTTGAGGTTGTAAGCATTAACCATCTTTCATTCATATTGACTTTTACAGAATAAATTACTACCTGTAAACATAGTTCCGTGTAAATCCGTGCATCCGTGGCAAAAACCTTGGCAAAAAGCACTATAACAAAAAAGCCACTCGCAAGAGTGGCTCTGTGTAATTTATATTTAGCTTTTAAACATTAAACCTGAAGTGCATGATGTCGCCATCCTCCACTACATAAGTTTTTCCTTCTACACCAAGCTTACCAGCATCTTTACAAGCATTTTCAGAACCCAGCGTTACAAAATCGTTATATTTAATTACCTCTGCACGGATAAAACCCTTTTCAAAATCAGTGTGGATTACACCTGCAGCCTGTGGTGCCGTAAAACCTTTGGTAATCGTCCAGGCCCTAACTTCTTGTACACCAGCTGTGAAGTAGGTGTAAAGGTTTAATAATTTATAAGCCGCGCGGATCAGTTTATTTACACCAGATTCAGTTAAACCTAAATCGGCTAAAAATTCCTGACGCTCTTCGTAGCTTTCCAGTTCAGCAATTTCCGATTCAATTTTTGCAGAAATTACCAGAACTTCTGCATTCTCATCAGCAACATTTGCCTTTACTAAATCAACATATTTATTGCCTGTAACTACAGATGCTTCATCAACATTACAAACATACATCACCGGTTTTTGGGTAAGTAAACCTAAATCTTCAATAAAATCGAAATCTTCCTGTGCCAAAGGTGCAGTACGGACAGATTTACCGCTTTCTAGGTGTGATTTAACTACGGTTAGAATTTCGTAGGTACGTTTAGCATCCTTATCACCGCCGGTTTTAGCCATTTTCTCTACCTTTTGAATCCGTTTATCAACCGTATCCAAATCTTTAAGCTGTAACTCCGTATCAATAATTTCACGATCGCGGATCGGATCAACAGAACCATCCACGTGGATAACGTTTCCATCATCAAAGCAACGTAAAACGTGGATAATGGCGTTTGTAGCACGGATGTTCCCTAAAAACTGGTTTCCCAGGCCTTCACCTTTCGATGCACCTTTTACCAAACCGGCAATATCTACAATCTCAATGGTATTGGGTTGCACCTTATTTGGCTTTACCAGCTCAGCAAGTTTAGTTAAACGATCATCAGGTACTGTAATTACGCCAACATTGGGCTCAATTGTACAAAAGGGAAAGTTTGCTGCCTGCGCCTTTGCATTTGATAAACAGTTAAAAAGAGTCGATTTTCCCACATTTGGTAAACCAACTATACCACATTGTAATGCCATTATTTATTAGTCTTTAAGTCTTTAGTACACAGTCTTTAGTCGGTAATCGCTTTATCCATCAAATCATCCATCTTACATTTTCAGTATTACATCTCCGCTAAAACCGCGCAAAGATAAGCTTTTAAAACCTTTATTTAAACCCTTGCTATTGTATCAAATCTATATTTTATCTATGTTTAGCCGAAAATACAGATACATAAATGGAAGATTTTGAAAAAGAAGTGCCTCAGGAAGTAAAATTAATCGTTACCGAAGAAATGCGGAGTTACTTTTACGATATGAGTAAATGGGCCCGGTTTTTATCAGTTGTGGGTTTTGTTATCTCGGCATTTCTAACCTTAGGCTCGTTTGGTATAGGGGCTGCAGTTACTGCTAATCCAGGAATGCTCAATCAATTAGGTCCGTTAGCTGGCATCGGCGCTACAGGGATTACCATATTTTACCTGCTACTGGCTTTGTTCTTTTTTTACCCGAGTTTATTGCTGTTCCGTTTTTCTACAAAAGGTAAACAGGGAATTTTGTTCGGCGACCAGGAAAATTTAAACGATGCCATTGCCCATGTAAAATCGCTATTTAAATTTTGGGGAATCCTTACAATCATATTTATTGCAAGTTACTTCCTGCTGCTATTGGCGGTGCTCGCAGGCGGAGGCATAAAATAAAATATTACGCACACAAAAAAGCCTCCCTGTTTTTTAAAATCAGGAGGCTTTTTTTATTGAAATTATATTACTTAAAAAGTAAAATCGTCGTTTGATCTGGTACTATGTTCTCCATTTTCAGAGTATTCATAGCGTTTTTCAACCACATCCTGGTGGGTTTTGATATAATCAACAGTTTCGTTTAATCCTTCTGTAAATTTTTCAAAGTCTTCTTTATATAAAAAGATTTTATGTTTTACAAACACACCGTCTTCTAATCTTTTCTTGCTCTCGGTAACTGTTAAATAATAATCACCCGATCTAGTAGCCTTCACGTCGAAGAAATAAGTTCTCTTACCTGCTCTTACTTTCTTTGAAAAAACTTCTTCTCTTTCCTTGTTGTCGAATTCTCCCATGGTTGGTATTGATGTTGGTTTTTGGTTTCGGTAAATATAAAGCAAATATTTAAAGTTCAAAATACAATTTTAATACAATTTAAATCGTTCGCGTTTCCTCCTCCAAAAGCTGGTTGTTATAAAGCTCCGTATAGCTGCCGTTTTTACTAAGTAATTCATTGTGTGTGCCTTGTTCGATGATTTTTCCATTATCAAGCACTAAAATCTTATCCGCATTTTTAATGGTAGAAATCCGGTGGGCAATTAAAATACTTGTTTTTCCGGCCATAATTTTGCCCAGGTTTTGCAATATTTCTTCCTCCGTTTTGGTGTCAACAGCCGAAAGACAGTCGTCAAATATTAAAATCTTTGGCGATTTAATCAGTGCTCGGGCAATAGAAACCCTTTGTTTTTGTCCGCCAGAAAGCGTAATGCCACGTTCGCCAAGCATCGTTTCAAATTTTTCTTCAAAACCGATAATATTGGTATAAACCGACGCATTTTTCGCAGCTGTATGCACTTCTTCATCGGTAACCGTATCTAAACCAAAGGCTATGTTGTTCTTTATCGTGTCCGAAAACAGAAAAACCTCCTGTGGTACAAAACCAATCTGGCCACGGTAATCTTTCAAATTTAGTGCTTTAATATTTTTGCCATCAATGTCAATTATTCCATTTTCTACATCATACATCCGCATAATCAGGTTGGCCAATGTCGATTTTCCTGAACCTGTTTTCCCGATAATTGCTACAAATTCGCCACAGTTAATCTCAAAACTTACGTCTTTTAGGGCTTCAATGCCTGTATCCGGATAGGTAAAACTTACTTGATCGAATTTGATATTGCCTGATAAAGTCCTTTCCGAAGTTTCTTTTGACTGAATATCAGATGGGATATCCAGAAATTCGTTAATCCTTTTCTGCGAGGCTGCAGCCCTTTGGATCAATGAGGTTACCCAGCCGAGCATCGTTACCGGAAAGGTTAACTGATTGATGTAAATGATAAATTCCGCAATATTTCCTGCCGTAATGCTGCCATTCATTACCTGGATGCCACCTATATATATGGTTAAAATCGTACTTAAGCCAATTAATAATAGCATGGTAGGATAAAACAACGCCGATACTTTAACCAGGCTCATCGAGTCCTTTTTGTAATCATTGCTCTGGATTTCGAACATATTACGCGTATAATCTTCACGCACGTAAGATTTGATGATTCTGATGCCCGAAAAACGTTCCTGTACAAAACTCGAAAGGTCTGATAAGCGTTCCTGTATTTTTCCGCTCTTTTTAAAAATCAACGTATTTACGTAATAAATAATTACCACCAAAAAGGGAAGGGGCAATAAACAATACACAGCCAGTTTAGAATTTACGTCAAACATCGACCAGATAATGAGTACCGATAGCACAAACGTATTAATGGTGTACATAATTGCCGGACCAACGTACATCCTCACGCGGTTAACATCCTCTGTAGCGCGGTTCATTAAATCGCCCGTATTATTCCTGCGGTAAAAGCCCAGGCTAAGCTCCTGGTAATGCTGATAAATATCGTTTTTCATGTCAAATTCGATATGCCGCGACATTAAAATAATGGTTTGCCGCATAAAGAATAAGAAAAGTCCACGCAATAAATAAAGCACAATAACCAAAAGGCCGAAATATAAGAGGTTGCTGCTAAAAATATCGTAAATAATCGCCTGACGATCAAAACCATGAAAAAGATTAAAAATCTGGATGTTTTCCGTAATCAGATCCACGGCGTAACCAATCACCTGTGCCGGCACCACACCAAAAATATTAGAAATCACCACGAAAATACTTCCGGGGATAATCCACCATTTGTATTTGAGAAAGTATTTGTTTAATCGGCTCAGATGTTTCATGTTGTACAAACTTAGATAATTTTGTTATTTCATGCGGCATATTTATACATTCAGACTTAAGCTTTAAAAAATAATGACAGTTTGGGATGTAAAAGGGAAGATGTGAAATGGAAGGTGTAGGATAACTCAGCTGTGCTCAGGTGGCTTAGGTGGTTCATTATTATTCAGAAAAGCAAGGTTCGGTGCTTTTGGGGTACTTCAGTCCTGCTATCGCTTCAAGTCCTCTCCCGATGCTAATTTAGTGCCGATTCATCGGTAACGAATCGGGATGCGGGCTTTCCGCTTGATCAGGTTTATTTAAAATAAGCCTGTAGGTTTTGTCATCCTGAGGCACGAAGGATCTTCTTGTTCCAAGCCCAGGTTCGTGTCTCTACAAACAAACGTAATTTACCCAAATAATACTTTTTTGAACAAATAACTTTGTTTATTTAATCCCGTTCGAATTAATTTTGTTATAGTTTCGTTAAATACGTGTAATAATGGTTTTTTATTTTAATTTTGCAGCAGGTTAGCCGAACGTTTAATATGCCAGCAAATTCTCCGTCAGATTCATCAATTTTAGATCAATTAAGTGCTTATGGGCATAAAAAATTGGTTTTCTGTAATGATCCCGATACAGGTTTAAAAGCAATTATTGCTATACACGATACCACTTTAGGCCCTGCTTTAGGCGGAACACGGATGTGGAGTTATTCTACCGAAAGCGAAGCCCTGGAAGATGCCCTTCGTTTATCACGCGGAATGACCTATAAAGCCGCCATTACAGGTTTAAATCTTGGTGGTGGAAAAGGCGTTATCATCGGCGATTCGAGAAAAGATAAAACAGAAACTTTAATGCGCAGCTACGGCAGGTTTATTAAAAACCTGAACGGCGAATTTATTACAGCTGAAGAAATGGGTACTAACACACGCGATATGGAATATATCCGTATGGAAACCACCCATGTTACCGGTGTTCCCGAATCAATCGGTGGTGCAGGTAATCCCGCTCCTTTTACAGCACAAGGTGTTTATTTAGGTATTAAAGCCAGCGTTAAAGAGGTTTTTGGTACCGATATGCTGGCCGGCCGAACCATTGTAGTACAAGGAATTGGTAACGTTGGCGAACATTTGGTTGCTTTGTTAAGAAAAGAAAATGCCGAAGTACTCATCAGTGATATTAACCAGGAGCAGTTAACCTATGTTGCAAGGAAATATAAAGCTAAACCAATAGAGGCAGATAAAATTTTCACTACCGATGCCGATGTTTATGCCCCATGTGCCATGGGTGCTACGGTTAACAACAAAACCATCGAAAAAATGAAATTTGCAATCATTGCAGGTTCAGCAAATAATCAGTTAAAAGATGAGCTTTTAGATAGCCAATTACTTTTGAAAAAAGGAATTTTATTCGCACCGGATTATTTAATTAATGCGGGTGGGTTAATTTCATGCTATTCTGAACTAACTGGTTTTGGTAAAAAACGTACCGTACAGCTTACCGAAAATATTTATGATGCTACCCGTAGCGTAATAAAATTAAGCAAAGCTGAAAATATTTCAACAAATATTGCCGCAAACCAGATTGCCGAAAAACGGATTGCAGATGTTAAAAAAATTAAATCGTCATATTAAATCATAATTATTAAAACAGGTTTTAAAAAACCACACTCGTTCTTACATTCATGTTAAACAGAAGGCACTTAAGAATCAAAGCTTTGCAAAACATTTTTGCATGGCACATGGCAGACAAAAAAGACATTAAAGGTGATTTAAAAACCTTAATGCAAAGTATCGATAGCGTGTACGAAATGTACATCTGGATGCTCTCTTTAATGGTAGAAGTTACCGAATTTACTGCTAACGACGCGGCCGAACGCGCAAACAAATTCATTAAAACAGCAGAGGATATCAATCCGAACATGAAATTGCTACACAATAAGTTTAGCATTTTACTGCAGCAGAATCCAGAATATGTTTCTGCAATTAAAAAGTACAAGGTAGATTGGGGTTTCGATCCGGAAATCCGTAAAACGGTGTACAATTCTTTAAAAGCATCTAAAGAATATGCCGATTATCTTGCTGATCCAAACGAAAGTTTAGAATCGTCAAAAGACATTATTAAATACATTTTCAGGAAAATCATCTTAAAAAATCAGGCAATTTTGCAGGTTTTTGAAGAGAAATTTATCAACTGGCAGGTAGATCATGAAGTAATGAAAGGTATGGTGGCCAAAACCCTGAAAAACTTTACTTTCGACGATCCATTTAAAAACAAACTGACCGAAATTAGTGCTGATTGGGTGGAAGACAGTAAATTTGTACAGGATCTTTTCGTACATACCTTACAAAACGACGCCAAATATCAGGAAATGATTGCCGACAGAACTAAAAACTGGGAATCAGAACGTATTGCGCTTATGGATACCATTTTGATGAAAATGGCCATTTGTGAGCTGTTAAATTTCCCGTCTATTCCGGTTAAAGTAACCATCAACGAATATTTAGAGTTATCAAAAGATTACAGTACACCGAAGAGTAATTCATTTATAAACGGTATTTTAGACAAAATTTTAGGCGATCTTAAGAAAAATAACACCATTAAAAAGATTGGCCGCGGATTAATCGAAGAATAACATGAAAAGAACATTTATCCTGGCTATAGCTGCACTTTCATTTGCAGCATGCCGCAATGCAAATAATCAGACGTCAGAAACTAAATCGACAGTTTCTGTAGGTAACGATACTTCAAAAACGGCTAAAGTGGCCCCTGCAGATGCACCCGTTATTGTTTTTGAACGTGATATTTACGATTTCGGTAAAATAGAGCAGGGCGAAAAAGTGCTACACGATTTCAAGCTTAAAAATACAGGTAAAACCCCTCTTATTGTTACCAATGCAACAGCAACCTGTGGTTGTACTATTCCTCAAAAGCCAGGTCAGCCAATCTTACCAGGTAAAGAAGGTATTGTTAGCGTAGTTTTTAACAGTGAGGGCAAAATGGGCATGCAGGATAAAGTGATAACCATTACTTCAAATGCAAATCCTACTGTTTCTACTGTTCATTTGGTAGGAGAGGTACTTGCCAAAAAATAATTTGGTTGATGATGATAAGCGTTAAAGCTTTAATATCAGCTATTTAAAACACAAACAAAAAAATAAGAAATGACATCAACAGTAATTTTACAGGCAGCAGGAGGATTTGATCCAAGACAATTAATCATGTTTGGAGCAATTGCACTGGTATTCTACTTTTTTATGATCCGTCCTCAGCTTAAAAAAGCTAAAGACCATAAAAAATTAATCAGTGAATTGAAAAAAGGAGACAAAATTGTAACCACAGCAGGTATCCACGGCCGTATTGCCGATATGAACGAAACTACTTTCTTAATCGAGGTTGAAGGTGGTGTAAAAATCCGTTTTGATAAATCTGCCGTTTCTTTGGATGCTACAAAAGCAACTACAACGCCTGCAGCAGCTCCTAAAGCTTAATATTTAAAACAAAATAGTAAAAACGCCATCCTTTGTGATGGCGTTTTTTGTTTAGCGCTGTGCCAAATTAATGTTGATATTATATTTTACCCTTACCGGAATACCATGCTGCTTTCCGGGTATCCATTTTGGACACTCATTTAAAACCCTCACTGCTTCTTCCTGAGTACCATAACCTAAGCTGTTTTTAAACTCATAATCCGTCAGGCTGCCATCTTTCTCTACTACAAAAGTGATATATAACCTGCCATTTACCCTGTTTCTGAGCGCTTCGGAAGGGTATTTATAATTCCGGCCCAAATATTTATAAAATTCGGACATTCCGCCCTTAAATTCAGGTTGTTGCTCCATTTTATCATATTGTATCTGGTTTCCATCTGCCAATGTACTTGTTCCTGATTTAAAAACGCCATGCTCATAAACTTCTTCATAACTGGTTTTTATGCCGGTTCCTTTCCAGGTTCCGTCTTTATAACCATTAACATAATTTCCTTCCTCCGTAAACCCTCCTTTATCCGTTTGTTTATACAGTCCGTTACCATCTTTGATAAACTGATTGCCTAAAGAATCTATTCCGGTTACCCATTTTCGCTGTTGCTTGCCAGGATTGTTACCCTGTTCATCATACAGAAAAACGTTTTCAAGTTTCCCATTGTCGTAATAATAAGAACATTCACCAACCAGCACTCCATTTTTAAAATTAACTTTTGAAGTAAGAACCCCCTGTTTATTATAACCCTGAAACAAGCCTCCATAAACAATATTTGGATCAAATTTCGAAATGCTTGCCAAAGTTTTTTCCGTATTATCCGGATAAAATTCATACAGGCGGTACAGCGATGGGGTATCCGTTTCTTCTATTACCCTTCGGTAATCATAATTGCTTTTATTTTCGGTAACCATGCCTTTTTTAAAATAAGTAACCATTGTTCTCTTTTGGGCGTAGGTAGTGAAGAAGAAGGTAGTTGTAAGCAGCGTTAAAATATATTTTTTCATGATAGTATAATATCTACTACGAATATAGTTATCTAATGTTATTTCAATACAATTAGTGCATTAATTTCTCAATAAATGGATTAGTTTTTGAGCGGCTGTTTAGTTTTGTTACATTTGACAATATTGCTGTAAGAAGTAATTTTTTTACATCATTTTTTTACATTGTGTTATGCCCTTCATCAGATTAACGAAGATTGAAAAAAGACGTGTTTTTAGTTTACTGGCCTGCCTGCTGCTTGCCGTAGCTGCATGGCTTTTTATGGCACTTAACAACAAGTATATTTATGTAGCTAAAACGGTTCTGGTTTTTAAAAATGAACCTACCAAAAGGGCATTTTATCCCTTACAGTCTGATACGATAGATTTACAGGTGGAGGGAACAGGTTGGCAGCTATTATTTGCCCGATTAAGAATCAGTCCGCCTTCTGTAAACGTCAATTTAAGCCAGCTTAATTCAAAAGATTTTATTGTTTTTTCCGATCAGTTGTTCAATATTAACAGGCAGCTGGAAAGTACACAAAAAGTAATTTCTGTTAAGCCCGATACGCTTTATTTCGATTTTACCAAACGCGTAGTGAAAAAAGTACCTGTAAAACTGGTTGATAAGCTGGGTTTTGTAAAACAATACGGCATTGCAAGCGAAGTGATGCTTAATCCAAAATATGTTAAAGTGGCTGGCCCGACAGAGGAACTTGCTAAAATAACTTTTTGGCCAACCGATACATTGAAATTGGATAAAATACAGAGCAGTATTACTACAAGGGTAGCTTTACAGCACAGTATCCATAAAAATGTGAGTATTTCTCCCTCATCTGTAGAGGTGAAATTACCCGTTGATGAATTTACAGAGAAAACCATCGAAGTTCCTTTAAAAGTAATCAATAATAAGAACTATAACAGTATAAGGCTTTACCCTAAAAAGGTAAAAGTTTCCTTTTTAGTGGCCTTAAGTAATTACGATCAGGTTGATGAAAGTTTTATTACCGCCACTATAGATGTAGATGAATGGCAAATTTTAAAACACCGGCAGTTTACCGTGAAGATCACCGAGTTTCCTGATTATTGTAAGCTGGTGAATGTAGTTCCATCCAAAATTGATTTCATAGTAGAAAAATAATGTATAAAGTAGGCATAACAGGTGGTATAGGCAGTGGAAAAACAACGGCCTGCAGGGTTTTTGAAGTATTAGGGATTCCTGTGTTTTATGCCGATACCGTGGCTAAAGAAATCATGACCCAAGATGTGTTATTGATAGAAGGGGTTAAAACGGCTTTTGGTGATGAAAGTTATTTTGAAGACGGAAAACTCAATAATAAGCACATTGCCGGCATTGTTTTTAATAATGAAAAAGCGCTTGCTCAATTGAATGCTTTGGTGCATCCGGCGGTTTTCAGGGCTTTTGACGCATGGGAATCCACCATTCCCGCTACAGTTCCTTACACCTTAAAAGAAGCTGCAATTTTGTTCGAAAGTGGCTCTTATAAATTGTGCGATACGACGATTCTGGTTACAGCCCCTTACGAAATCAAAATAAAACGTTTAATGCAACGCGATGGTGTTACTGAAGAACAAGTGAAAGCCCGCATGGATAAACAGCTTAGCGATGAGGAAAAGTCAAGGCTGGCCGATCATTTTATCTTGAACGATGAGCAGCAATCTATCATAGAGCAGGTTTTAGCTTTACATCAACAATTTCTTAAGTTGGCTACAGCATTTAAAAGCGATAATTTTTAATCTCCTTAAATCATACCATCCTTAAATCCTATTCATCTTAATAATGATTTTAGAAGATTTTATTACCATTACCCCAACGGGTTTATATTGTATTTACGGCGATTTTTACCTCGATCCGCAACAGCCAGTTAAAGAAGCAGTTGTTTCACACGCACATGGAGATCATGCCATTGGAGGAAGCCAGAATGTATATTGCACAGCGGCAACGGCAAGCTTCATGAAGCATCGTTACCGCAAATTTGCTGCTGTCGATTTTTTTACCAAAAGCTATCATCAAACCTTTAAAATAAAAGATGTTTCCATTACTTTCTATGCAGCTGGACATATTTTAGGTTCTGCGCAGGTTTTAATGGAATACAAGGGCGTTAAATATCTATACACCGGCGATTATAAAATAGAACCCGACACAACTTGTGAGCCTTTTGAATTTATGGAGGCTGATGTGTTGATCACAGAGAGTACCTTTGCCGATCCCGAAACCAAGCACCCCTCACCAGTTGATGAAATTAAAAAACTGAACACAACCAATGCGAATATCATGCTTGGTGCTTATGCCTTGGGTAAAAGTCAGCGGATTATTCAACTGCTGAACGAACATTGCCCAACCAGGAACATTATGGTTCATTTTAGCATTATGCCCTTCAATAAAATATATGATGATTATGGCATAAATTTGGGCAATTATAAAATGTACGATAGGAAAGTGATGAAAAACCACCACGAACAACAGGTATATATAGTTCCGCCTATGGTTTTTCATAGCTATCACAAAGCAATTAATGTGGTACGGGCCTTTGCGTCCGGCTGGAAAAACCTGCAGCAACAAAATGGAATTTCGCTGTATATTTCCGATCATGCCGATTGGAGTGCTATTTTAGAAACTATCGAAAAAGTAAAACCCAAGCAGGTATGGACTTTGCACGGTGATGGTAAGCAACTTAAAGACTATTTTAAAGATAAACTGGAAGTTAAAATACTTAATTAGTGAATGATTAATGAATGACTGAAGGATGGAATAACCGAATGAATGATTTAATGAATGAGAGAATGACTGAAGGATGGAATAACCGAATAAATGATTTAAGGAATGATTGAGTGGTTAAAGGTAAAATATTCTATCATTCAAAATTCACCAATTCACTCATTCAAAACTTTGGGCATAAACATTCTATCATTCAAAATTCAGTCATGCTACATTCTCTAATTCAATCATTCAAAATTAACAATGAAAGAAGGCGAAGATTTCTATTTTAATGAAGATGGACTGATGGTTTTTACCGAAGCCTATCATCTAAAACGAGGATATTGTTGCAAAAACAAGTGTAAACACTGTCCCTGGGGATTTGGGAAGAAAAAGGAGAAGAAGTAATTCAGTTGGCAATTATTTAAATCAATTTACAGTTGTAATTGCAGTGGTATTTAACTTTGAACCCAAAATTCAGGCTTGGATTACTTTTTATCAAAGCGAACATGATTGTAAATATCATTTAAGGCTACATCAAATTCCATCGAAATTAAACTTAGGGTATCAGATATTTCCCTGTGCTCGTTAAGTTTCCAGTTATTTTCATCGTCAATGTAAAAGGCCTGAACACAAACCGATTCAGAATCGATCATAATGTATTCTTTTAATGAGGGAATATCTTTATAAAGTGTGAATTTCTTCCCCTTATCATAATTTTTAGTTGAAGGAGATAAGATTTCGATGATTACCGTTGGTAAAATCGAGGTGTCTTCATCAAATTCGCTATGTGTTAATCCATTACAATAAATGGATATATCAGGATAAGTGAATAACGTATTTTCAGGAATGTTCATTCGCATATCACTCCCATAAGGTCTGCAGGGTTTGCCCTTTAGTTTATTGCCTATTTCTATAAAAACATTGCTGAAAATCTCATTATGATTATTACCAGCGCCCGACATGGCAAATATCTCACCTTGGTAATATTCATGTTTAACTGTTGCTTCTTTTTCCATCTCCAGGTATTCTTCAACAGTGTAACGTCTTTTTTGATAGGCAACAGCCGGTTCATTTACAATCTCATCCATATTGCTTAAGCCTTAAAATTAACATATTTATAAATATCGCTTAGCGCTATATTAAATCCCATTGATACCAAAGTTAAGGTATCAGATATTTCTTTGTATTCAGTAAGCAACCAATTCTTTTCATCATTCACATAATAAGCCTCAACCGAGACAGATTCCGAATCGATCATGATATATTCCTTTAATGAAGGAATGTCTTTATACAGTTTGAATTTTTTGCCTCTGTCGTAATTTTTTGTTGAAGGCGAAAGAATTTCAATAATTACTGTTGGTTGCAGTATGGTGTCTTCATCTTCACTTAAATGTTTGATTTCGTTACAATAGACGGAAATATCGGGATAAGTAAATAAGGTGTTTTCAGGGATATTCATTCTCATATCGCTTCCGAAAGGAATGCATGTTGAACCTTTTAGTTTAGAAAAAAGAAGTCCGAAAACATTTGAAAATATAAGATTATGGTTAAAGGTCGCACCAGACATTGCAAATATCTCACCCTGAAAATATTCGTGCTTTTCTGTTGATTCCTTTTCCATCGCTAGGTATTCCTCAACGGTATAACGCCTTTTTTGACAGGCTACAAGAGGCTCATTAACAATCTCATCCATAAACGAATTTACCTGATTTAATTGTATTGTTCGCAAAGATTAAACGGTTAAACGTTTAAAAACGACTACAGAGTTAAGTTAACTTTTTGAAATGATTAATCGGGTAACTGTTTAAATTGGTGAACTGAAAATTGCCAACTGTTAATTAAAAACTTAACTAATGTCCCGCAAAGAAACCAATCAGTGCCACGCCAATCCCCAATAATACAGCTATCATTTTTCGTGTGTTGATTTTATGATCGGCACTCGATTCGAATAGGATGGTAGTAGAGATATGCAGGAAAATACCGATAACAATACCCATGATTTTATTAAAGTAAGCATCTAAACCACCAATGGTACCATTGCTTAGTCCCACGCTTACATAAAAACCAATTGGAGCCATTACGGCAAATAAAATGAGATAAAGTACGATGCTGCTCTTTTTAAAATGATTTTGCATTAATATACTGGCCAATGCAAAAGCCGCCGGGATATGGTGTAGCGCAATGCCAAAAATCAGTTCATTATGCTGTTCTTTTGCTAATGGCATCCCTTCTAAAAAGGCATGTAAACATAAGCTGATCATAATGCCGAAAGGAAAAACATGTCCGTCGTGGTGTTTATGGATGTGTCCATGTTCCACGCCTTCTGAAAACTGCTCTAAGAAAATCTGCAACAAAAAGCCGATCAGGATAAACACACCAATCTGCCACTTATCCGGTCCGCTGTAGGCATCCGGAATTAAATGTAAAACGGTAATCGCAAACAAATAAGCCCCGCTGAAAGATAAAATCAGTTTCAGTAGTTTAGATTTATCACTCTTTACCAAAAAAATAGCTGTTCCACCTAAAAAGGCACAGAAAAAGAGCACACAGAGTTTCCAGATTTCCATAGGTTAAAAATCAGGTTGTAATTTTTTAAATATTCGCGAGCAGATAAACCCGATTGTAATGCCCAGCAAAGCACCGGTGGTTACATCAACAGGATAATGTACACCCACATAAACCTGCGCGAAACTGATAATAAACGCCCAGAATAAACCAATGGGTAAAATAGGTTTCCACCTGCTGTAAAAAACGCATATTAAAAACACGGCTATCGCAAAATGGTTGGTGGCATGTGCAGAAGGAAAACTCAATCCGCTGCCGCAGGGTACCCGGTGGATAATATCGTTAGCCAGGCTCATATCATTACAGGGCCTCACCCTCGAAACCCATGGTTTTACCACCCTAGATGCAATTAAATCGCCCATGGCAAAGGTGAAAAGTACCATGCCGATAATGTAATAACCTTGTTTTTTGTACTGTTTAATACAAAATACAATGATAAAAAGATAAAGCGGCGACCAAAAAAAACGGTTACGCATTAAAGGCATCAGCCAATCAAAAAAGCTGTTTGAAAGTCCGCGGTGGATTTTCAGAAACAATTCTACATCAAATTGCTGGATGCTTTCTATCATGCTTTTTTACAGATTAAAATTAAGCGGTCGGAGGTAGATTGGTCAAAATCGTCTAAAGCATAACTGCCGAATGTTTTTTCGATCAGCATTCCTGCTTTGGTAAGCATGCGTTGAAAATCTTCAAAACTAAATGCCTGCACCCGTTCTTCGAAATTATATACCTTATGTTTGTCTTCAAAATTTATCTTTTTGATAATTTTTCCATCAACAACATTTTTGGTAATGTTGAAAGTGATGCCGTCGAGAGATTTAACTTCACAAGAGTTTAAATTGCGGATAATTTTTTCGGTGTTAAAATAATCCAGCACCAATATACCATCGGCTGTTAAACATTTTCTAAAGGTTTTAAGGGCATTTACATGGTCTTTCTCGGTATCAAAATAGCCAAAACTGGTAAACAGGTTTAAAGCCACATCAAAATAGTTGATGTAAAACAGCCTGCGCATATCGTGCACCAGAAAATGCAGTTTGTTGTTTTCGAACTGTTTGGCGTATTTGATGCTTTGTTCAGAAAGATCAATCCCGGTAACATCAAAGCCTTTTTTATTCAGATAAATCGAGTGTCGGCCTTTGCCACAGGCAATATCCAGCATTTTTGCATCGGTTTTTGGATGGAGGTATTCCGTAAGTTTATCGATGAAAAATTCGGCTTCAGCATCATTTCGTTGTTGATATAGAATATGATAATATGGCGAATTAAACCAATATTGAAACCACTTGCGCTGCATATAAAAGCCGTTTTTATCTTAAAAAGATGCAAATATAAGGTTTTACAACCGCTAGTAAAGTCAGAATGTGCTTTTATGCAATAAAGTTGCAAGAATATTATGATTTGATTTTTTTACAACTAAAAATAAACGCTAAAAACGAAAAATATTTTTGAAGGTAAAACACACGTTTGATTTTAATAACCTTGCTAATTCTACCAAATACATCGTGTACCTAGATATAAAAACAATGTAAATTTGCAGCGCAAAACGTTGCTGAATAGCGGCTATCTTGTTTTTTTTGTTATTTTTGAGCCTCAAATAAATTATACACGGTGACTTTAATAAAATCGATTTCAGGAATACGCGGAACCATAGGCGGAAGGGCTGGCGACGGCTTAACGCCATTTGATATTGTGAAATTTACAGCGGCTTTTGGTAGCTGGGTAGTACAAAAAACAGGCAATAAACGGATAGTTTTAGGTCGCGATGCCCGTATTTCGGGAGAAATGGTAAATAACCTCGTAATCGGGACTTTACAGGGCTTAGGCATTGAAGTAATCGACCTGGGTTTATCAACTACGCCAACTGTAGAAGTTGCAGTACCGGATGAAAATGCAGGTGGAGGGATTATTTTAACAGCCAGCCATAACCCGAAACAATGGAATGCTTTAAAATTATTAAACGCCAGCGGCGAATTCATCAGCGATGCTGACGGTAAAGAGGTGCTGGATTTAGCAGAAAGTGCTGATTTTGATTTTGCTGATGTAGATAAATTAGGGAAAGTAATTAAAAACGATTCTTACCTTCAAAAACACATCGATAAAGTTTTAGCATTGCCTTTGGTAGATGTTGAAGCCATTAAAAAAGCCGATTTTAAAGTTGTAATCGACTGTGTAAATTCTACAGGAGGTATTTTTATCCCAGCATTATTAAAAGCTTTAGGTGTTAGCAAAGTAGTTGAACTATATTGTACGCCAGACGGACATTTCCCACACAATCCTGAACCGCTGCCAGAAAATTTAACCGAAATATCGAAAGAAGTTCAAAAACAAAATGCCGATTTAGGTATTGTGGTTGATCCGGATGTAGACCGTTTGTGTTTTGTAAACGAAGATGGAAGCATGTTTGGCGAAGAATATACTTTGGTTGCTGTTGCCGATTATGTATTAAAAAATACACCTGGAAATACGGTTTCTAACCTTTCATCAACCCGTGCATTACGCGATGTTACCGAAAGGGCAGGATCAGAATACAATGCTTCGGCAGTGGGCGAGGTGAACGTGGTAAACAAAATGAAGGCTACAAACGCGATTATTGGTGGCGAAGGAAACGGTGGTATCATTTACCCTGAATCGCATTATGGCAGAGACGCTTTGGTAGGTATTGCTTTATTTTTAACACATTTAGCTAAATTTGGCAAATCAATCTCTGTTTTAAGGGCAAGTTATCCTCAATACCACATTTCTAAAAATAAAATTACCCTTACGCCTGAAATGGATATCGATAATTTGTTGAAACAGGTAGAAGAAAAATACAAAAACCAGCCATACAGTACTATTGATGGCTTGAAAATAGAATTTGATAAAACCTGGGTACATTTACGTCGTTCGAATACCGAGCCGATCATCAGGATTTATAGTGAGGCTGAAAATGAAACCATTGCCGAAAATCTGGCAAATAAGATTATTTCAGACATTAAAGAAATATTACACCTTTAATCCTCAAAAGGATTTTAGGCTTAAGCATAACGGTCAGGACTTAATAAAACGATTAAGTCCTGATCATTTTAAACAGAGAAGTTGATTAGCAAAACCCCTCTGCAACACACTAACTTTAAATATTCGTAGAAATGAAAAGGGTCTATTTAGATAATGCGGCCACAACGCCTTTAGATGCGGCAGTAATTGCGGAAATGACAAATGTGATGGAAAACTATTTCGGTAATCCATCTGCCATTCATGCGCTTGGTCGCGAGGTGCGGACGCTCGTAGAAAAAGCCCGTAAAACCGTTTCTGGTCTGTTAAACGCATCACCTTCCGAAATATTTTTTACTTCTGGTGGTACCGAGGCCGATAATACTGCTATTCGTTGCGGTATTGCCGCATACGGTATTAAACATGCTATAACCTCTAAAATTGAGCACCACGCTGTTGAACATACGCTAAATACGATGCTTAAAAATGGTGAGATCGATAAATTAAGTTTCGTTAACATTGATGAAAAAGGTAATGTTGACTACAATCATTTAGAAGAACTCCTTCAAAACAACGAACGCACTTTTGTTTCGTTAATGCATGCCAACAATGAGTTGGGCACCTTGACTGATATGGTTAAAGTGGGTGATATCTGCGAAAAATATAATGCCATTTACCATGCCGATACGGTGCAAACCATGGGCCATTATCCACATAATGTAAGGGAGCTCAAAGCACATTTTATTGTTTGTGCGGCACATAAACTCCACGGACCAAAAGGTGTTGGGTTTTTATACGTAAACAGTAATATCAAAATCCCACCGATGATTTACGGGGGTGCGCAGGAGCGTAACATGCGTGGCGGTACCGAAAACGTATATGGTATTGTTGGCCTGGCCAAAGCTTTAGAAATAGCTTATGCAGAAATGGCCGAACACCAGGCGCATATTCAGGGCTTAAAAGATTATTTAAAAGAACAGTTAATTGCAGAAATCCCGGGTATTGGCTTTAATGGTGAAACCTATGCCGATAAAAGTTTATATACAGTGCTCAATGTTTCTTTCCCTGAAATGGATATGGCCGATATGTTGTTATTTAACCTGGATATCAATGGTATCTGCGCTTCGGGCGGTAGTGCCTGTTCATCCGGCTCAAATATCGGTTCGCATGTGTTAAACGGCATCAATGCCGATCCAAACCGTCCGTCGGTGCGTTTTTCGTTTAGTAAATATACCACTAAAGAAGACTTGGATTATGTAATCGAAAAAGTTAAAATGGTAGTGAAGCAGAATGCTTTAGCATAAAATATCATTAACCAAATAGTAGAGTCCCGGTGCAGATCGGGACTTTTTTTATGGGCAAAATAATTCAATAATGATTTTTTGGAAAGCAGGTCTAGCTTTCATTTTAATGTTAGTCCTGCTTTTCGCTCATACGCCCGCAGGCCTTAGGCGCCTGGCCGGTATCCGCTTTAATCAGGTTTAGGTACAGCTTTATTGCTGATATTTGCGGTTTAATGGCATGATGCAAAGTGGGATTTTTAGGCACCCTGCAACCCCAAATAGGATTACCGGCCGTGCCACCTAAACCTGATCGGAACGGACACGAGTGCAACGAAGTAAAGTGCAGAGCAGGACTGCATTTACCTAAATGCATCTGCAATTGATTTCCAAAAAAAACACGCTTTTAAAATTTTAACACATAATTACCAAACAGCTGAAAATTAACTTGCAAAACCCAATAATTAACCTTATATTTAATTAAACATAAGGCAATCCACGCCATTTTACCTGTTGTTCCTGAACGAAACCTTATCAAACACCTCTTGGTATAAGGTTAAGCAAATTTTAAAATAGCTTTAATATTATTAAAATTGTTAACCCTGAAAGCCAGCCTGGTTTTCAATAATTTATATCATCATGGAAACGAACCACAACACTCAAAATCTGGAAAACGCTAAACTGGAAGAAAAATTAAATGAAGAAAGGAAACACATCTACAAGTTTATCTTCAATCCCTTTTCTTTTGAATCTTCGAACCATTTTAATAAAATCCACAAAAGGAGGTTTCATTCTTTTGGCTGCATCCATGAATTAGGAAAATTGCCCGGGGCAATGTTGTAATCGGGAAAGGTAAAGTTATATTTCCTTTACTGGAAATAGTCTGCAGGTATAAATCCCATTCTCAAAACAACTATTAAAAACAATCTTATTTTTCGCTTGTTGCTATAGTACATCAATTTACAATTACTATGGAAACGAATAAAGAAAAAGGTAAAGTTGTTGAGAACGATTTACTGGATAATACCGCCGAAGATATTAAAGAGGATAGAACACTGGATGATAACAAATCATCGAAAGTAACTACCAATCTGTTCAACAAAGATAAAGACCGCAAGAACAATAGTTTTGGTCCGGGGCACGAGCCAGGCACTACGCCGGGATCGGGAATATAAATTTTGTTAATTCACGATCAAAATCATTAAATTTAAACCACAGCATTTGCTGTGGTTTTTTTAGCTTAATCCCAAAATGGAAAGAAGAAATTTTATCAAAAATTCGGCATTGGCCATGGCCCTGCTTTCAATTTATAAAACAAATGTTTTTGCACAGCAAGACTTATTCCGTGCCTATAATTTTAAACCACTTCGAAATGATGTGGGTATATTTATTGAGCAGGGCGGAACCATTGGCTGGTTAAATTCGAGCAATGGTTTTGTGGTGGTAGATGCGCAATTCCCGACAACAGCACCACACGTGATTGAAGAATTAAAAAAATTGGGCGAAAAACCTTTCAAATACCTGATCAATACACATCACCACGGCGATCATACCGCCGGGAATATATCATTTAAAGGATTGGCAGAAAAAGTTGTTGCGCATCAAAATTCGTTGGTTAATCAGAAAAAAGGTGCAGAAAAGGCAAATAATTTAGATAAACAGTTACTGCCCGATACTACTTTCGGTACAAAATGGAGCGCAAAAGTAGGCAACGAAAATATCAAAGCTTATTATTATGGTTCTGGCCATACCAATGGCGATGCCGTTTATCATTTCGAACATGCCAATATTGTACATGTTGGTGATCTGGTTTTCAACCGTAAATTTCCATACATTGATAGAGAAAATGGTGCACACATTGGTAACTGGATTACTGCTTTAGATAAAATCCAGAACCAGTTTGATAACGATACGCTGTTTATATGGGGGCACAGCCTCGATCCGGAAAAAGTAACCGGAACCAAAGCCGATGTTAAAGCTTACCAAAATTATCTTCAGAGCCTGCTAACTTTTGTGGGTGGCGAAATCAAAGCAGGTAAAAGCAAAGAAGATATCCTTAAAGCAACTACTATTCCAAATGCACCCGAATGGCAGGGTGAAGGCATCCAGAGGAGCTTAACCGCTGCTTATGATGAGTTGAAAGGGGTTTAATTCTCATATTCAAAAATAAAAGTCGTCATCTCGACCGGAGCATGGCGGAGTGGAGAGATCTATCTCGAGACAGATTTAGCTTCGCTGAGCCTGCGGGTTCTCGACTGCGCTTCGCTCCGCTCGAAATGACGGTAACTATTAAGGATCATTTGCCAAATCTTTTTTCAATTTATAAACGTTCTATATTTAAAATAATCCTTTCTACGTCATTGAATTACCATAGGCTTTAGTGTTTAACAACTATATTTGTTACAATTCAAAATCTACAGCCCATGGATGATTTTATAGCAGCCCGTTCGCAAATGGCCTTATCGTTAGGCTTTCACATTATTTTTTCCTGTATCGGCATGGTGATGCCTTTCTTTATGGCCGTATCGCATTATAAATGGCTTAAAACAAACGATGAGGTCTATAAAAACCTGACAAAGGCCTGGAGTAAAGGGGTAGCCATATTTTTCGCTACAGGTGCGGTATCAGGTACCATGCTGTCGTTCGAACTGGGACTGCTCTGGCCAAAATTTATGGACCATGCCGGACCGATATTCGGAATGCCTTTTTCGCTCGAAGGAACTGCCTTTTTTATCGAAGCAATAGCTCTGGGTTTTTTCCTTTACGGCTGGAATAAATTGAATAAATGGTTCCATTGGTTTACAGGTATGGTAGTAGGAGTAAGCGGACTGGCCTCGGGCATACTGGTGGTTGCCGCCAACGCCTGGATGAACAGCCCGGCGGGTTTTGATTTTGTAAATGGCAAATACCTTAACATCGATCCTATACAGGCCATGTTCAATAAAGCATGGTTCAGTCAGGCTTTGCACATGTGCCTGGCTGCATTTACCGCTACAGGCTTTGCAGTGGCAGGCGTGCATGCTTTAATGATCTTACGAAATAGAAATGCCGCATTTCATTTAAAAGCCTTTAAAATAGCAGCTGTTTTTGCCTGCATTGCTGCTTTGTTACAGCCATTAAGCGGCGATATATCTGCAAAAGACGTTGCCAAACGTCAGCCTGCAAAACTGGCGGCAATGGAAGCCTTATATCAAACCGAAAAACCTGCACCTTTATTGATTGGCGGCATTGTAAACGAGAAAGATAAAACAGTGAAAGGAGCGATCAAAATTCCGGGCGCATTAAGTTTTCTGGCGCATGGCGATTTCAAAGCGGAAGTTAAAGGGCTGGATCAGATTCCTGAAAACGAACATCCTCCGGTTGCAATAACGCATTATGCTTTTCAGATCATGGTAGGTATCGGTACCTTACTGCTTTTGGTATCGTTAACTTATTTCTTCATTCTTTTTAAAAAGAAACCCTTAACCGAAAAACGCTGGTTGTTAAAACTATTTGTTTTTGCCATTCCCCTTGGTTATATCGCTTTAGAGGCCGGCTGGGTAGTTACAGAGGTTGGCAGGCAGCCATGGATTATTTATGGCATTATGCGTACCAAAGATGCGGTTACACCGATGCCTGGGATAGCTTATTCATTTTATATTTTCTCGGCTATTTATGTGTCGCTGAGCATTATCGTAACGTTTTTACTTTACCGGCAGATTAAAATGGTGCCATTGCTTTATAATAAAACAGCAACTAATAATTAATTAACCACAGATAAAAATGATGAACGCGGATAAAAATTTAATGGCTGTGGCTAAACTATTCAAGATCTGTGTTTATCTGTGCAAATCTGTGGCAAAAATATAGACTATGGAATACGTTGTAATTACATTTTTATGCATGGCCATCCTGCTCTATTTTTTATTAGGCGGGGCCGATTTTGGCGCCGGGATTATTGAACTCTTTACTTCAACAAAAAACAGGAGTAAAACCCGGAAAACCATGTACCAGGCCATTGGTCCGGTTTGGGAAGCCAACCACATGTGGCTGATCATTGCCATTGTAATCCTTTTTGTAGGTTTCCCCTTTATTTATACCACTATGTCGGTTTACCTGCATATTCCATTGGCTATTATGCTTATCGGGATTATCGCCCGCGGTACAGCTTTTGTATTCCGCCATTATGATGCTGTAAAGGATGATATGCAGTGGTTGTACAACCGTATTTTCAGGTACTCGAGCTTCGTTACCGCTTTATTTCTGGGTATTATCGCCGGAAGCCTGATTTCAGGGCATATCGATACGCAGGCGACAGATTTTTATACGGCCTATATTTCTGGCTGGTTAAACTGGTTTTCAATCGCTGTAGGCTTCTTTACGGTTGCGCTTTGTGGTTTCCTTGCGGCCATTTATCTTATCGGCGAAACAAATGAATACCATGATAAACGCCGTTTTATTAAAAAGGCCGAATTTATGAATGTAGCTGCGGTAGTTTTTGGTGCCCTGGTATTTATCGCTGCACAACGTGATAAAATTCCGTTGATCGATTGGGTGTTTAAAAGTACAGTTGGCTTATCTGCCATAATACTGGCCAGTTTATCCCTTGTTTTATTATGGTATCTGTTGATTAAAGGCAAAACCAAAGTTTTACGCATTTTAGCGGGCTTCCAGGTAACGATGATCCTGTTGGCGATTAGTTATGCCCACTTTCCAAATTTTATCCGTTTAAAGAGTGGAGACGCGATTTCGCTATTGGAAACTGTTGGACCAGAGAAAACCATTTATAGTTTGGGCCTAGCCCTTTTATTGGGGAGCGTGCTGATATTGCCTTTTTTGGGGTATTTGTTTTATAAATTTCAGAAGAAAGAGGAATAGGTCTTTTAGCATTCTCTTGTAAGCTGTAGATGGCTCGAAATAAAAATCGTCATCTCGACTGAAGCGCAGCGGAATGGAGAGATCTATCTCGAGACAGATCTCTCGGCTACGTTGCACTTCGCTCGAGATGACGATACGTGAGTTATAAAAAAAGAGCACCTGTTTCCAAATGCTCTTTTATAAAACTATTCAAAATTATTGTCTACAATCCACCTTTTCTGTTCGATTTGGTTTGAACCGGCCAGGTTGCTGGCTTGCCGGTACGTTCGTTAACTGGTAAATCGGTTGCTTTTTCGGTAGAAGTTTTTTCAGGATCTTCTGATGCCATATAAACCATAATGGCCGCTAAAATTACATTGCTTCTGATTTCGTCGAAAACCAGTTTATCATAACTGTCGCGGTTGGTATGCCAGGTATAAGTGCCGTAATCCCAGCTGGTAGAACTTAAAGAGTAACCCAAGGCTCCGGCTGCCACAAAAGAAGCAAAATCTGATCCGCCTGCGCCCGGTGTTCCCGGGAAACTGGTTTTGATCTGGTTTTTAATGGTATCAGGTACTGCGGCTAGCCAACGGGTGATGTAATCTTTTGATTTGGCAAAACCCTGTCCGCCAATGTTAACCACGCGACCTGTTCCGTTATCCTGGTTAAATAAAGCCTGGAGATTGTTCACAATTTCCGGGTGATCTTCTACAAATGCCCTTGAGCCGTTTAAGCCCTGTTCTTCACTTCCCCAATGGCCAACCAAAATGGTTCGTTTTGGGTTAGGATAGATTTTCTTTAAAATGCGCATGGCTTCCATCATTAATATGGTACCAGAACCATTATCGGTAGCACCACTTGCCCCATCCCACGAATCGAAATGAGCCGAAAGCATTACATATTCATTTGGCTTTTGTGTTCCTTTTATCTCTGCAATGGTATTAAAGGTTGGTACAGCACCTGATTTCTTCGAATCTGCCTCGATTTTAAGCTTAGGCTTATCGCCATTTAAGGCCAAACGGTAAACCAGGCCATAATCTTCTACAGATAGATCCAAAGTAGGCACCTTTGTGGTATTTGCACCAAAAATTTTATCTACACCAAAGCCTTGCGACCAGTTATTGATCACCACCGCTACTGCACCTGCGTTTTCTAATGCTACAGGAAGTGTTTTAGCGGTTAAACCGGTTTTGGCCAAACTGGCTGCCCATGCTTTTGCAGCTTCGGCTTTTTCTTTTTTAAATTTTTCGAAAAGATCTTTTGTGGCAAATTCTTCCCAGTTTTTTTCTGGTCGGCCAGAAAGCTGGTTCATCGAAATGAGTACGATTTTACCTTTTACATTGGGTAACCATTTTTGAAAGGATACCGAATCAGTAATTGCCGGAAGGATAATGGCTTCTGCATTAATGGCTTTTCCATTGGTAGATGGACTCCAGGCCAGTTGCGTACCTTCTAGAGTACGTACCCGTGGACTTACCAGATCGATATGGGTAATACCCCGTTCCCAGCCGGCCCATTCGCCCCATTTTTCGTTTTTGGCAGAGATGCCCCAGTCGCTGTATTTTTTTACGGCCCAATCGTTTGCCTGTTTCATTTGTGGCGAACCAACCAAACGCGGACCAACAACATCAAGTAATTCGTGAGCAAGTTTCTCTAATTGAGAGTTTTCGTTCACTTCTTTAACAATATTGTCGATTATTTTCCGGTCTTGCGCAAAAACACTGGCCGAAGCACACAGGAATAGTGCAGAAAATAGTAGTTTTTTATTCATAATTAGTTAGGGTTGATTATTTGATGTGCTAATTTATGAAATAAGGGTAGGATTGAGAGATGTTAATGGAAATGTTGCAGTTGAGCTGCGGTATTAGCTGTGATCAGCTGACACAAGTGAAGTCTTGAAATGTATTCACTAGGTTTAAGGGTGAGATGGAACATCTGACCTCACAAATGAGCTCAGGATGATAGTGCAGGGTGGGGTGATAGCAGCACTCGCCAGGAAAACTGCCTTCCCATAGAATTGCAGGCCTGCAAAATATAAACCTGATTGCCGCGGTCCCGATGTAAAATCTGGAGAAGCAAAAAGCAGGACTGAACTAACCTAAGTTATTCAAGCCCTGCTTTTCTTATTATAGTTTAACAGTTAATTTGTCATTTGTTTATTGGTCCGTTTGCACTAATTAACCAATGCCTAATGATCTACAGAACCAATCTAATTATTCATCATCTTAATAAAAGCGCCTAATTTAGCTTTCATGGCTCTTCTATCTACAATAAAATCGAGGAAACCGTGTTCCAGAACGAATTCGGAAGTTTGGAAACCTTTCGGTAAATCTTTTTTTATAGTTTCTTTAATTACCCTCGGGCCGGCAAAACCGATCAATGCGCCTGGTTCTGCAATATTGATGTCGCCAAGCATGGCATAAGATGCCGTTACACCGCCCGTAGTCGGATCGGTTAATAAAGAAATGTAAGGTACTTTAGCCTGCCCCAATAAAGCCAGTTTGGCCGATGTTTTAGCCATCTGCATCAATGAAAATGCGGCTTCCATCATACGTGCACCACCTGATTTGGAAATCATCAGGAAAGGAACTTTATGTTTAATGCTGTAATCGATAGATCTTGCGATTTTTTCGCCTACAACTGAGCCCATAGAGCCGCCGATGAAAGCGAAATCCATACAGGCAATAACCAGATCCTGACCTTCAATTTTACCAACACCAGCACGGATAGCATCTTTTAAGCCGGTTTTAGCCTGACTTTCTTTAATCCTGTCGGTATAAGGTTTGTTATCGTTAAAATTTAAAGGGTCGCCTGATGTTAGGTTCGGGAACAGCTCTTTAAACTCGTTATTATCAAATAAAACCTCGAAATATTCTTTTGAACCTACTCTCAGGTGATAATCGCAGTAGTGGCAAACGTATTTGTTTTCCTGAAGTTCTGCCTGATGTAGCGGTTTCTTACAATTTGGACATTTATTCCACAAACCATCCGGTGCTTCCTTTTTCTCTTCAGTTGTGGTAATGATACCTTTATTCTCTCTTTTAAACCAAGCCATATAATTTTTTAAAGAATTGGATTGCAAAGAAACGAAAAATAAAATAAACTCGAACCTTTATTAGATGTAAAAAATAGTTGATGGTTAATTGATTGATCGTTGATAACCAATAGCCGGAGTAGTTTAAAACTGGCATTTGCCTGTTGCCAGCTGTAAATTGAAAAGTGTAGTGTGTCTTTTTTACACTAAGGATAATGTGTTTTTTACACTAAATAGGCCTTATTTTGCTGTTAGGCAAATAATTCTGTTGTTACAAAAGCTTGTAATGTTAATTTTTTTTATAACTTCGGACTTAATAAAATTAACAAGAAATGAGTTTAAAAGGCTACAAAGGCGTAATTTACGGAGATGCCGTTCAAGAATTGTTTGAGCAGGCTAAAAAACATCAGTTTGCTTTACCAGCAGTAAACGTAACCGGTACCAATACGGTTAACGCGGTATTGGAAACTGCAAAGGCAGTAAATTCGCCTGTTATGATTCAGTTGTCAAACGGAGGAGCACAGTTTTATGCTGGTAAATCGTTAGATAATGAGAAATTGCAAGCATGTATTTTAGGAGCTGTATCGGCTGCTAAACATGTACATTTATTGGCAGAGCATTATGGCGTTGCCGTGGTTTTACATACCGACCACGCCGCTAAAAAATTATTGCCATGGATTGACGGACTTTTAGACCACGGTGAAAAATTCTTCGCTGAAACCGGAAAACCTTTGTTTTCATCACACATGCTTGATTTATCGGAAGAGCCGATTGAAGAAAACATGGAAATTTCTGCAAAATATTTGGAGCGCATGGCTAAAATGAACATGACGATCGAAATCGAACTTGGTGTAACCGGTGGTGAAGAAGATGGCGTGGATAACAGCGATGTAGACAGCTCGAAATTATATACACAACCTAGTGAAGTAGCTTATGCTTACGAAGAATTAAGTAAAGTTTCTCCACGTTTTACTGTAGCTGCTGCTTTTGGTAACGTACATGGTGTTTATAAACCAGGTAACGTGAAATTGCAACCGGTAATCTTGAAAAATTCTCAGGATTTCATCAAAGAAAAATTCAATTTAACTGCAGAGAAACCGATCAATTTCGTTTTCCACGGTGGTTCTGGTTCTTCTCAGGAAGAAATCAGGGAAGCAATTTCTTATGGAGCCATTAAAATGAATATTGATACTGATATGCAATGGGCATTTTGGGAAGGTATTTTAGAATATTACAAAAAGAACGAAGCTTATCTTCAGGGCCAGATTGGTAACCCTGATGGCGATGATAAACCAAATAAAAAATACTACGATCCACGCGTATGGTTGCGTAAAGGTGAAGAAACTTTCGTGAAGCGTTTAACTACTGCTTTCGAAGATCTGAACTGTATCAACGTAAATGATAAACTATAAGTTTTGATTGGTTTGGAAGGCTGAATTTACATTCAATCATCCAAAAAATCAATCATTCAATAATTAACAAAAGCGCCATAAGGTTAAAAACTTATGGCGTTTTTGTTTGTTTTTGGTTATATTTAAGCAAACAAAATGTGATGGCAAAATCTAAAAACGATACCAAAAAAAATAATTTTTTTGAGAAATTCGCTAATGCAGCGACCAAGTTTACCGGTAGTTCTGCTGCATTTATCAGCGCAACTGCTATTGTTGTAATTTGGGCGTTGAGCGGGCCAATATTTAATTATTCTGAAACCTGGCAGCTGGTAATTAACACCGGCACCACGATTATTACCTTTTTAATGGTTTTCCTGATCCAGAAAGCACAGAATAAGGATGGAAAAGCAATTCAGTTAAAATTGAATGAACTGATTGCTGCGCAGCAGGGTGCAAGTAACCGCATGGTGGATATTGAAGACCTGAGCGAGAAAGAATTGGATCAGTTACATAAATTTTACGTTACGATTGCTACGCTTGCGAAAAAAGAGGCCGATATTCATTGCTCACATTCAATCGACGTTGCGAAAGAATTAAATGAATTGAAATTAAAATCGAATAAACACTTTAAACACCACGATAATGAGTCTGCACGTTCAAAAAGTTAACCACCCAGAAGATTTAGATAAAGTATTTGCTATCCGTAAAATTGTATTTGTAGACGAACAGAATTGTCCGCCGGAACTGGAATGGGAGCATGAAGATGAATCAACACATTTTTTAGCCACGAATAACGGACAACCTTGCGGTGCCTGCCGTTGGCGCAAAACTGATTTAGGTTATAAACTGGAACGCTTTGCCGTTTTAAAGGATTTTAGAGGACAGGGGGTTGGCCGTGCATTAATTGCCGAAGCTTTATCCGATCTGCCTGAAGATGCACATTATATTTATTTAAACTCACAACTGGATGCCATGAGTTTGTATGCCAAATTTGGTTTCGTGGCCGAAGGCGATCAGTTTGAGGAAGCTGGCATACAGCATTTTAAAATGGTAAAGAAGGTGTAGGAACTTTAACCACGTATGCATATGTTAGTTATCGTCATCTCGACCGGAACGCAGTGGAGCGGAGAGATCTATCCTTGAGATAGATTTAGCTTCGCTGAGCCTCCGGGTTCTCGGCTTCGTTTCACTCCGCTCGAAATGACGAACCTTAAGAAAAACAAACCTACCCAAACACCTTCCCCGATAAGGCCATAGCCTCATTCCATTTATCCATATTAAGATTCAACGTTTCTCCTTTTGCATTTAAAAAGCCAATAACATCTTCGGTAGCAATATTGCCCGTAAGGTCATCATCAGCCATTGGGCAACCGCCAAAGCCCTTTAACGCCGAATCAATGCGTGTTACGCCTGCCTGATAAGCAGCTTCAATTTTTTCGAAGCGTTCGGCAGGAGTAGAGTGTAAATGGATGCCAACTTCTATATTATTAAACTTAGAAATTAATTTTGGTAATATACTTTCTATTTTTTCCGGAGTAGAAACGCCCACGGTATCGGCCAGTGATAAAATTTCTACACCTTTACTTACCAGCACATCAGCCCATTTTTCTACAATTTCGTAATTCCATTCGTCGCCATAGGGATTTCCAAAACCCATTGATAAATAAACCACTGCTTTTTTATTCTTCTTATCACATAAGTTAAGCATCTCCTCAACGGTAGCTAAAGATTGTGTAATGCTCGAATTGGTATTACGCTGCTGGAAAGTCTCAGAGATCGAAAAAGGAAAACCAAGGTAATAGATCTCCTGATGCTTTACTGCATCTTCTACACCCCTTAAATTGGCTACAATGGCCAGAAGCTTGGTAGAGGTGCTGCTTAAATCCAATTGTGCTAAAACTTCTGCTGTATCTGCCATTTGTGGAATGGCTTTAGGCGAAACAAAACTGCCAAAATCGAGCGTATCAAATCCTACCTGAAGCAAAAGATTTAAATACTCGGCCTTAAGCGCTGTAGGTACAAAATCGTGCAAACCCTGCATGGCATCGCGTGGGCATTCTACTAATCTGAATTTATTTTGGCTCATATTGGCTAGAAGAATTTTTAGCAAAATAAGGAAAGATTTGGTAACTATGGTTCATGGTCAATGGTTTTATTGGTTTATAGTTAGATTGTTCATTGCCATGGAGCATATATTTAATGCAAATTAATTCATTTAACCGTTACACTATGATCCATTCTAATTATCAACTATAATCAATAAGGCAAACGTAATAAGCAGCCAGGCCATGAACCAACAAACCATTAACTATGATCTATTAAGGCTATCGCTAGGTACCAATAAACAAATGACGAATGAACTAATGAACCTCACTCGGCACTTCCTCCCTGTAATCCACACTTCTGTCTTTTGCAAAGGTTCTGATAATTAAACGCGTACCTCTATCGTAGCTGAAATAACTCCAAAGCCAGTTTACGAAAACAATAATTTTATTACGGAAGCCTACTAAGGTCATTAAGTGTACAAACATCCAGGTAAACCAGGCAAAAACGCCCTGAAAACGGATTTTACCAATATCGACCACTGCTTTATTACGGCCCACGGTAGCCATTGAGCCTTTATCGAAATATTTAAATTTCTCTAAAGGTTTATTTTTTTTGATATTGAGCAGATTTTTGGCCAGATGATGTCCTTGCTGGATGGCTGCAGGCGCAACCCCCGGGTGGCCGTTGGGTGTTTCTTCGTCAATAATGGCGGCAACATCACCAATGGCATAAACATTCTGATAACCGACAATTAAATTCTGGGTATCGGTTTTTAATCTTCCTCCGCGAACTACCTCGGCTTTGTCTAAACCGGCCAATACTTCACCTTTAACGCCGGCACTCCAGATTACTGTTGAACTTAAAATAGCTGGTTTATCCTGTAAAGTAAGGGTGTGCCCGTCATAACCAAGTACACGGGTTTCGTTCATCACCTGCACGCCCATATCGGTAAGGAAATCTTTTGCTTTTTTCTGTGCCTGTGGCGACATTACACCCAATAGTTCGGGAGAATTCTCTACAAGATAAATATTTACTTTGCTGAGATCCATTTCGGGATAATCGTTCGGAATAACATGTTTTTTAAGCTCGGCAATGGCTCCGGAAGTTTCAACCCCTGTTGGACCGCCCCCTACCACAACAAAGTTTAATAAGGCGCTCTTTTTATCAGCATCTTTTTCGATCAGCGATTTTTCGAAATTCTGTAAAATCAAACTCCTTAAATCCAATGCTTCGGGGATCGATTTCATTGGCATTGAGTTGGCCTCGATTTCTTTATTGCCAAAGAAATTACTGGTAGAGCCTGTGGCGATAACCAAATAATCGTAATTGATCCTGCCTATATCGGTTTGCAAGCAGTTTTCTGCTGCATTTACTTCGGTAACTTTAGTTACCCGGAAAATGAGGTTTTTTTGTCCTTTAAAAATCTTGCGTAGGGGAAAAGCGATAGAATCGGCTTCTAAACCACCCGTAGCTACCTGATAAAGTAATGGTTGAAAAGTATGATAGTTATGTTTATCGAGCATAACCACCTGAAAAGGTTTGTTTTTTAAACGTTTAGCTAATTCTATCCCGCCAAATCCGCCACCAACAATCACTACTCTAGGGTATTCGCTTTTAGGAAGTTGTAAATCCATTATGTATCGGTTTATCTATAGCTAACGTAACAAAAAGGTAGCCAAAAGGTTTAAAAATTGAGGTTTTGGCAGCTATTTCGGATGAATGATCAATATATAACGTTGTGATGACGAAGGTGGGATTTTGCAGGTTTTTAGTATTGTCTTAAATGAATTAAACCTGATAGGAATGGAAATCCTTTTTAATTTGCAGCAACCCTGAACATGCTGTTATGCTGAGGCACGAAGCACCTGCAACCGATGAAACAGATGCTTCGTACCTCAGCATGACAGTGCTTAATTAAAAAGATTGAAATGTATAGCAGGACTATCGAAACCGAAGAACCACAGGATTTGCTTTTCAAAATAAATGAAAAGCTTTGTTTCTTTTGACTTTTAAACCTCGCAGGTTTGGCACAAAAAAAGCGCCCCGATAAATCGGAGCGCTTACATATTTTAAGATTTTGGATCTTATTTTTTCTCTGCAGAGCTACCCAAATCGATTACGATAGGAGTAGAGATACATAATGATGAATAAGTACCAATGATACGGCCGATTAACAGGGCGAAGATAAATCCGCGAATGCTATCGCCACCGAAAATAAAGATTACCAATAACACGAAGAATACGGTTAATGATGTTAAAATGGTACGGCTTAGAGTACTGTTCAATGCGAAATTGATCAGGTTGTTACGCTCTTCGCCATGTAAATCTTCTTTACCAGCTTCTTTTAGTTTCTCACGGATACGGTCGAATACAACAACTGTTTCTGTCATGGTATAACCCATTACTGTTAAAATTGCTGCGATAAAATCCTGACCGATTTCTAACGAGAATGGCATGATACCATCTAAAATGGTGTAGAAAGATAATACCATTAAAACGTCGTGGAATAATGCGATTACCGCACCTAAACCATATTGCCATTTTTTAAATCGTACTACGATATAGATAAACATGAATAAACATGAGATCAATACGGCGTAGAAAGCACCGTTTACGATATCGCTGGCGATAATCGGCGTTACCTTTTGCGAACTCACGATTTCATATTTAGAGCCTGCCAAACCTTTATTTAAAGCATCTTCTACAACTTTATCAGTTTTAATGTCCTGATCTTCGATGTGGAAAGTAGTGGTAATTTTAACCTGACTGTCTTCACCAGCAGTTTTAACCTCTGGTGTTTCGTTACCGAAAACAGGGGTTAATTTAGATTTTAAATCTTCAGTGTTTACCGCTTTATCGAAGTGAACTAGATAAGTTCTGCCACCTTTAAAATCAACCCCAAGGTTTAAACCACCATTTTTGAAGTACATACCAATACCGGCAACGATGATGATGGTAGAGATGATGTAATAAATTTTACGACGGCCAACAAAATTGAAAGCTAAGTTTTTAAATGCATTACGGGTTAAGCTGTTATCGAAGTTGATTTCGATTTTGCGATCCAAGAACGATTGGAAAATTACCCTTGAGATAGCTACAGCAGCAAATAACGAAGAAAGGATACCGATACACAATGTAGTGGCGAAGCCCTGAACCGGACCACTACCAAAAACATAAAGGATAGCACCTAAAATGAATAAGGTAACGTTTGAGTCGATGATAGATGGCATTGCATGTTTGAAACCTTCTTTAATGGCAGCAGCCACACTTTTACCATGTGCAAGTTCTTCACGTACACGTTCGAAGATCAGGATGTTCGCATCCACAGATAAACCGATGGTTAACACGATACCGGCGATACCAGGTAAAGTTAATACAGCGCCTAACGATACCAAAATACCGATTACGAAGAATAAGTTGATTAACAATGCAAAGTTAGCAACCCAACCTGCACGGTGATAATACAACGCCATGAAGATTAAGATTACGATAAACGCAATTACGAAAGAGATTAAACCATCGTGGATAGCTTGTGCACCTAAAGTAGGACCAACAATGTAACTACCGGCAATACGTGCAGGAGCAGGTAATTTACCCGCTTTTAAGATGTTTGATAAATCTTTAGTATCTGCCTGTGTAAAGTTACCGGTGATTGATGATACACCACCAGCAATTTCGTTTTGTACAGTTGGCGCAGAATAAACCTGGTTATCTAATACAATAGCGATTGATTTTTTATTATTTGGATCAGCAGCAGCTTCAGCAGTAATTTTTTTCCATTTAGCAGAACCTTCGCTGGTCATGTACATGGTTACTTCTGGTTTACCTTTCTGATCAAAGTCAGCACGAGAATCGCTGATTGCCTCACCACCTAAATCTGGTTTACCATCAGCACTTACTACTTTAATAGCATATAATTCGAAAACTTTAGAACCTTCTCTTGGTTTAACGCTCCACATAAATTTCATCGTAGATGGAATTGCAGCAGCAACCTCAGGCATTCTTAAGTATGCATTTACTTTTGCAGTATCTTTTTGTAACGACATACCAACAACTGCACCCGGCATTAATTGTTGCTGTCCGTTTTGTCCCTGATAGATAGGAAGGTTAAGCACTGCGTAAAGCGGGTTAGATTTTAATAACTCAGCTCTAACCGCTGTAGAATCTTTTTTACCTAAACCGGCGAGTTTACCACCTTTAGCTGTACTGTCTTTAGCAGCAGCTTTTTCTAAACCGGCAAGTTTACCACCAGCAGCCGGAGCAGCAGTTGTATCTTTGGTTGCAGGAGCATCAGCTTTTAAGGTTGCAGCTAACGTTTTATTAATGTTTTCTAACAAAGGTGCAACTTCCTGTACCTGATATACCTGCCAGAACTGTAATTCGGCAGAACCTTGTAAAAGTTTAGCAATACGCTCTTTATCCTGCACACCTGGCATTTCGATAAGGATACGGTTACTGCCTTCTTGTTTTTGCATGTTAGGACTTACTACTCCGAAACCATCAATACGCGAACGTAATACAGTAAACGAACGATCGATAGCACTGGTTGCTTCTTTTTCTAAGAAAGATTCAACCTCGCCATTGCTTGCGTTTGGTTTTAATTGCGAAGCATTGTCCTGATTTGAAAAATAATCAGCAAGTTTTACACCCGGACTTAATTTCTCGAATTCGTTAACGAAAATTTTGATGTAGTCTTTACCGCCAGCGTTTAACTGGATCTGTGCGTTTTGAACTGCTTTATTGAAATTGGCATCAGTAGGGTTGCCCGCTAATGATTTAACCAGTTCAGCTAACGATATCTCCATCGTTACGTTCATTCCGCCTTTTAAGTCTAAACCCAGGTTGATTTCTTTGGCTTTTACTTCTTGATAAGTAAACCCAACAACCGGATAAACTTTCTCGGTACTCATCGAATCTAAGTAAGCCTTTTCTTTGGCTAAGTCACCTTTCGCATAGTTTTTTGCGTCTTTTTCTACCTTGGATGCTACCAAAGTAAAAGAAAGTGCATACGCACAAACGATAGCCAATACTATCGCTATAAACTTAATAAAACCTTTTCCTTGCATTGTTTGTTTAAAATAATTTGTCTTTCGCTGTTTTTTAACAAGTCGGCAAATCTAATTAAATTTTTAAATTATAGAACCCCTTAATTGATAAATTATTAACAATAATTTTTATCGGGTGGTAATCCTGCAGAATTCATTAGGCCGGATTTATTTCAAAGGGCTAATTTTAGGTTAAAACTAATTTGGAAAGAAATTTCAGTGGGCTTTGGGTTTGGTTCGGTCCCGCTAATGTTTCTGCCCCGATAGAAAAAATCAGGGGCATCCACGTATATCGGGTTTAGCTGGCAGGGGTAGAGGTGCTTCTTTGAGATTACGTCATTGGGAGCAGGAACGACGAAGCAATCTTAAAACAATTGCTGTTTGCTAAAGCATTAAGATTGCTTCATTGGCTGAAAAAGCCTCCTTGCAATGACGACCTAACAAATTAAATCCTTTCCAAAACCTCAAATGTATAATCGTATTTATTCTTTTCGTCTGCTTTATGGGTTTCGCTACTGATTACTTTCCATTCTTTCCTGTCAATTTCAGGGAAAAATGTATCAGCATCAAAAGTATGATGGATGGTGGTTAAATATAATGTGTCCGTTTTTGGTAAGGCCTGACGGTAAATTTCCGCTCCACCTACAATAAATACTGGTTTTTCTTCTGCTTGGGTAATTTCTAAAGCTTTGTCCAAACTGTTTACTACTTCAACACCTTCAATTTTTAATTCAGTATCTCTTGTAATTACAACGTTCCTGCGGTTTGGCAATGGTTTACCCACAGAATCAAAGGTTTTACGGCCCATTATTACCGTATGGCCAGAGGTAGTTTGCTTAAAGAATTTTAAATCGGCCGGCATGTGCCACAAAAGCTGGTTGTTTTTGCCTATTGCGTAATTTTCGCCAATGGCAACAGCTATAGAAATATTTTTTGGTTCATTAGTCATTAGTCATTTGTTTATTAGTGCCGGTATGGTGTATCAGGCATAGTTTTCTATATATGATCCCAGTTACACCGGCAAATTAAAATTTGTTTAAAGTTTTGCCTATATACTTAATATAAGCATTCAGTTTTAAGTGAATAGTTTCTAGTTCGGCATAAAGTTCTGAGTAACAATCTTCAGATATTAAATTTCTATTCTTTGATTTCCTAAGAAATGATTTTACTTCTAAAAGAGAACCCCTGCTATAGTAACAGAAATTTTTGTTCTCTTTAAAATGATATCTGCCATACCCTTCTGCAATGTTTGCACTGATAGAATCTGCCGCTCTGCATAGCTGCTTTCCAAGGGTGTCTTTTGCGAAATAATCCCAGGCCAAAACAATATTCCAGATTTTATCCGAGATTAATTCTGATAAAATATAAACTTCTAAATCCTCTAATTTATAACTCATGATTTCTCTTGATTTAAGTAAATTACAGGGATGATCTTAAAAAAAGGTTTTAATTCTGCACCCAAACGAATTAACCAATGGCTAATGACGAATGAACAGCTGTTATACTGCCACTATCCCCTTAATATGCGGATGGGCCTCGTAATTCTCCAATGTAAAATCTTCAAACTTAAAATCAAAGATGCTTTTTACATCAGGATTGATTTTCATAGTTGGAAGCGGTTTAGGCTCACGGCTTAACTGTAAGTTGGCCTGTTCGATATGGTTATTGTATAAATGCGCATCGCCAAGGGTGTGGATAAAATCTCCGGCCTGTAAACCGCAAACCTGTGCCACCATCATGGTAAGTAAGGCATAAGAGGCAATATTGAAAGGAACGCCCAGGAAAATATCGGCACTGCGCTGGTATAACTGGCAGCTTAATTTACCATCGGCTACATAAAACTGAAAAAAGGCATGGCATGGAGGTAAGGCCATATTTTCGATTTCGGCAACATTCCAGGCAGAAACAATAATCCTGCGCGAATCGGGATTGTTTTTGATCGTATTGATGATGTTTGTAATCTGGTCAATATGCTGTCCGTCAGGTGTTGGCCAGCTTCTCCATTGCGAACCATAAACCGGTCCAAGGTTGCCGTTTTCATCAGCCCATTCGTCCCAGATGCGTACACCATTATCTTTAAGGTATTTAATATTGGTATCACCGGTTAAAAACCAGATCAGTTCGTGTATAATCGATTTTAAATGCAGTTTCTTCGTGGTTACCATCGGAAAACCCTCCTGAAGGTTAAAACGCATCTGATAACCAAAAACGCTTATGGTTCCGGTGCCGGTACGGTCGTGCTTTTGAGCGCCATGATCAAGCACATGCTGCATTAAATCTAAATATTGTTTCATACACCCCAAACCCCTTTTGGGGCTTTTAAATTTTAAATAATTAATAAAATACAAATATCTAAAATTTATCAGGTGTTGTAAATCATCACAGAGTCTATTTATTAACATTTACATGTAATCCCGAGGTGAAGTCGGGACCTGCGGAAAATTTGTATGTTTGCAAAATGAGACGCTTGCTGGTTTCGGCACAATGTACTCAGGACTTAAGACTCAGGACTAACATGCTATCTTTCCCCAACGCAAAAATAAACCTTGGTTTAAATATCACCGAAAAACGTGCCGATGGTTACCACAACCTCGAAACTGTTTTTTATCCGGTCAATATTAAGGATGCCGTTGAGATTACGGATGCTGAAATCACTTCCTGCAAAACTCACGGTATTGATATTCCGGGAAATCCTAACGATAACCTGTGCTTTAAAGCCTATCAGTTAATCAAAAAAGATTTCGATATTCCTTCACAACGCATCGATTTGTTAAAAAACATTCCGGTAGGTGCGGGTTTAGGTGGTGGATCTGCAGATTGTGCTTTTCTGATCAAATTATTGAATGAAAAGTTCAGTTTGGGATTGTCTGTTGATAAAATGGAAGATTATGCCCGCCAGCTCGGTGCCGACTGTGCATTTTTTATCGAAAACAAACCGGTTTATGCTTTTAACAAAGGTGATGAATTTGAAAAATGCGAAGTAGATTTGTCAGCCTGGTTTAAAGTTTTGGTAAAACCACCCGTACATGTAAGCACAGCCGATGCGTATGCGCATGTAAAACCTCAAAAACCTTTGCAATCGTTAAAAGAAATCATACATTTGCATCCAACAACATGGAAATATAAGGTTATTAACGATTTCGAAATATCCGTTTTCGCAAAATATCCCCAAATTCATCAAATAAAAACCAGTTTATACGATGCAGGCGCAACATTCGCTTTAATGAGTGGTAGCGGTTCGTCGGTTTTTGCACTGTTTAGCCATCCGGTTAAATTGCCAGAACTGGAAAAAAACAACTTAGTATTTTATGGTATTTAGGCAAAGCGTATGGCGCGTGGCGTTTGAATAGCGAATAAGGTTGGAAGGTTGAGGGTTGGACGATTTTGGGCGTTAAGTATGTCTTGCGCATCAAATTTGATATCCCGATACTATTAAAGGTTGAAAGGTTGAGGGTTGGAAGGTTTAAGGCGTTTAGTATGTCTTGTGCCTCAAATTTAATATCTCGATACTATAAAGAATAAAATTTAAATACAGGTGGATGGAAGAGAGCGTAAGGTGTAAGATTTAAAGTGGACTTAGGTCTCATATCTAACATCTCATATCTCACATCTCAATACGGTACAACATGAACATTAATCTAGTCCGCAAGAGCGGTAAATTTAATTTTGAAGCAGAGAACGAAAGCGGTTTTACTGTAGAGCTGGATGCAAAAGCTGCGATAGGTGGCGAGGGAAAAGGTTTCAGGCCAATGGAAATGTTACTTATTGGTTTAGGTGGCTGCAGTGGTATTGATATGGTAAATGTATTAACGAAGCAGAAGGAGCCCCTTGATGATGTTAAAATCGCCATAAATGCTACGCGTAAAGAAGAGGAAATGCCTCCGATTTTTGATGTAATCGATATCCATTTTGATCTTTTTGGCGATTTAAGCGTGCAAAAGGTAGAACGTGCCTTACAAATGACTTTCGATAAATACTGCTCGGTGTCGAATATTTTAGGCCGCTCAGCAACAATTAACTTTACTTACAAAATAAATAAGGTGTAGGTGGAGGTTTAAGGTGTAGGTGGAGGTTTAAGGTGTAGGGTTTAAGGTTGAGGGGCTAAACTCATATCTAATGTCTAACATCTCAAATCTCATTCTAACATCTCAAATCTGATGTCTCACATCTCAATACTCATAACTTGACACTAAAAAATGAAATCCGAAAATTTTGAAACCATAGCTATACGCACTCAAACCGAACGCAGCTTGCATAAAGAGCATTCATCCCCAATTTATCTAACTTCGAGTTATAAATTTGAGGATGCTGAAGAAATGCGTGCCTTATTTGCAAACGAAAAAGAAGGGAATGTTTATAGCCGTTATTCCAATCCGAATACATCAGAGTTTATCGATAAAATGTGCCTTTTAGAAGGTGCTGAAGATGGTTTCGCAACAGCTACCGGCATGGCGGCTATTTTTACCACTTTTGGTGCTTTCTTAAAAAGCGGCGACCACCTGGTTTCGAGCCGTTCGGTTTTTGGTTCTACACATCAGTTGTTAACCAATGTTTTCTCTAACTGGGGTGTAACTTTCGATTATGCAGATTTAGACAAACCACAGGACTGGGAAGCGCTGATTAAGCCCAATACCAAAATGATTTTTGTCGAAACGCCCTCAAACCCGGGTATCGACATTATCGATCTTGAATTTTTGGGCGATCTCGCTAAAAAACACAACTTATTATTGGTAGTTGATAACTGTTTTGCCACACCTTATCTACAACAGCCTATTAAATACGGTGCACACATTTCGATCCACTCGGCTACCAAATATATCGACGGACAAGGCCGTGTGTTGGGTGGGATTATTTTAGGTACAAAAGAGTTAATTGCAGAGGTGGTGGGGTTTGCCCGTCACAGCGGACCAGCACTTTCGCCTTTTAACGCCTGGATTTTATCTAAGAGTTTAGAAACTTTGGCCATCCGTATGGACCGCCATTGTGAAAACGCTTTAAAAGTGGCCGAATATTTAGAAAAGCACCCAAAAATTAAACTGGTTAAATATCCGTTTTTGCCTTCACACCCGCAGTACGCAATTGCTAAGAAGCAAATGAAACAGGGTGGTGGTATTGTAACCATCGTGGTTGATGGCGGCATAGAGGCGGCACGTAAATTTATGGACCGTTTAGAGATGTTTTCTATCTCTGCAAACCTGGCTGATACACGTTCTATCGCTACGCATCCGGCAACCAGCACGCACAGCAAACTTACTGAAGAACAACGTAATGAAGTAGGTATTGAACAGGGATCTATCCGTTTATCAATCGGTTTAGAGCACATTAACGATATTTTAGCTGATATTGAGCAGGCATTAGCTTAAACCTGCAATCAGAATATATAAAAAAGGGAGGTGTTTTTAAACATCTCCCTTTTTGTTTTTAGTGATATTACTATTCGTATTTCGAGAAATCAACAGCAAATATGCAGCGGTTAACCTGGCTGCCGTTTTTAGCACCGGCATTAGGTTCAACTCGGTTAAGCTCCACAAATAATTGTATTGCGTTTCAAGATATAAAGATTCTGCGCCATAAGGCCATCTGTACCTCGTGGTATTGGTATCTCCATCAGTATATCTCGCTAAACGGGCAGTAGAGCCGTACGATTCACTTGGCGATCCGGTGCAGGAAAGCCAGGTTCTGTTTCCTTTTCTGAAAACGCCCTGAATGCCATGGGCATGATCCGATGTAAACAAACTGTTTTTAGGGATTACCGTTTGGATACCCAAGTTTTGAAGTTCGCCGGCAGCATTAATGGGAAACCCGAATATTTTAGGCACAATAGAAGCATCTGCGCTTCCGGCATAATATTGCCCTGTCCACAACTGATTGTTTTCGTAATTTACCTGTACGGTTGAAAAGGGCTCGGCATCATTGATTTTATAATAACCCACCTGAGGAAGGATGTAACGGTAATTAAATGCATAAAGATTGCCGCTGGCATCTTTACCACACTTATTTTCGGTACCGGTTCCTGAATTTACTTCGATAATCTTATCTAAATCGAATACCCTTAAACCTAGGCTTGTACTGCTCAGATAGATTTTACCGTTGAAATATGCAATGCCGCCGGCATGAACATTTAAAGGCGCATAAGAACCATATTGAGTGTAATCCAAATTACCGGTAGGCAGGGTAGGTTGTACCAGTAAAATGTGCCTGTAGGTTAAATAAGTAGCCGAACTTGGACTAATGTCAATCAGCGTTATCCTCGATCCCTTGCTCTCTGCCGCATCTTTCGCGTACCAGCTTACCAATAAATAACGGACGCCATTCCTCGTGAAACCCGAAATTCCCTGCGGGCGCCAGATAGAGGTGGTTTCATCGTCTTCATTCCATCTGATGCCCCTTACCCGGTTTTCTTCCGGCACATTGAAGCCATATACTTCGGTATAAGCGCTTCCGCCAATTGCCTGACGGTTTTTGTCGATCTGTGTCGGGTTTAAAAACGCAAAGCCTGTGTTGATGTAGGCTGATGTATTGGTATAGGCATTTACGCTTGCTGCGGGACTTGCGGCTGCAGTTGCCATTAACGTATTTTTATTTTGAAGAGTGGTGCTCAGCTGATTTTCCGGCAAAGTGTTTTTCTTGCAGGAAAATGCGAACAGGCATGACGCGACTAGCATCGGGATAATGGTTTTTTGCATGGTTTTTTATCAGGTTGATTGTTATGGTAAAATTGGAACAAGTTTAAAAGGTTGATATAAACTTAAACCCGCAAAGGTGTTAAGGATTGGTTATTTTTGATGCTTGCTGAAAGATTGTATTATCGGTTAATGTAGAAAGTGCATCTACTCCTGTGGCTGTTTGAGATACTGATACTGAATTTAAGCATCTTTTAATATGAAAAACCCTGAAATAAATTCAGGGTGAGGACTATGGATCGGACCATATTCCGAAGTTTACGTATTGAGAACCAAACTTCGGAAGTTTCCCTCAAAAAACTAAATTCGTGTTATGAACGATATCGATTTCATCCTTTCAGAGCTGCAATCCATCAGTGAACCTGATTACCTAAAGAAAATGGCCCGCTTTGGGATCGACATTTCTAAGGCTTTTGGTATCCGCGTGCCCAATATCCGCAAGCTGGGTAAGCAGATTGGTAAAAATCAGGAGTTGTCTTTATTGCTCTGGGAAACCGGATTTCATGAAGCACATTTACTGGCCACCTTAATTGGCGATTATAAACAAGTAACAGAGATGCAAATAAACACCTGGACAAAAGATTTCAGCTCATGGGATGTATGTGATCAGGCTTGCGGAAATCTTTTCGTTAAAACGCCTTATTTTAAGTCGAAAGCTTTTGAGTTTGCCGAAGCGGAAGCAGAATTTGTAAAACGTACCGGTTTTGTGCTGATGGCCGAGGCAGCCGTTCACCTTAAAAAGGAACCCAACGAAACTTTTCTTGCCTTTCTTCCTGTAATTGAAAGTGAAGCTTACGATAACCGTAATTTTGTTAAAAAAGCAATCAACTGGGCTTTGAGGCAGATTGGCAAACGAAATGCTTTCCTCCATACGCACGCCATCCAAACTGCAAATAATATCCTTGCCCAAAACAATAAAAAAGCAAACTGGGTAGCTTTAGATGCTTTAAGGGAATTGAACAGCGATATAGTACTTGCTAAAATTAAGTTTTAGCGACATCGAACGCTCAGCGCTCCCCGTTCTCCGCCCAACTCACTTCTTATCTTACATCAATGCACAGCAGGTTGTACAGTATTAACTTTGTATCATAAATAAGAAAGGAAATTTATGTCACAGTTCATTTTGCACAAAGAAAACACCCGCGGTCATGCCAATCATGGCTGGTTAAATGCACATCACTCATTCAGTTTTGCAAACTACTACAATCCAGAAAGGATGCACTTCGGGGTTTTGAGGGTTTTAAATGATGACTTGATTGATGGTGGTATGGGCTTTGGTAGCCACCCACACGATAACATGGAAATTATTACCATTCCGTTGGCCGGTGCAATTGCGCATAAAGATAGTATGGGCAATTCGGCAGTGATCAAAAGCGGAGAAATCCAGGTAATGAGTGCCGGAACAGGAGTAAGCCACAGCGAGTTTAACGCAAATGCCGGTGAGCAGTTAAATTTATTGCAGATCTGGTTGTTCCCGAACAAGAAAAACGTTACACCACGTTACGATCAGCAAACTTTGGATGTTGCCGCCCGTCACAACAACTTTCAGCAGATCTTATCGCCCAATGCAGATGATGCCGGCGTTTGGATCCATCAGGATGCCTGGTTTTCGTTAGGGAATTTTGATGAAGGTTTTGAAACCGAATACAAAATCAAAAAAGCCGGTAACGGAGTTTATGCATTCGTAATCAGCGGAGAGGTAACCATTAACGGACAAGTATTAGGTAAAAGAGATGGATTAGGCGTGTGGGATACCAATAGCATCAGTTTTAAAGCTAACACTGCAGGCGCAGAAGTTTTATTGATGGATGTTCCGATGGAATTGAATTAAAATAATTTAACCAAACCCCGAAGGTTTTAGAACCTCGGGGTTTATTTATTTAAAAAAATATGCAAACTACCATACTTTATATCGGCAGGGATACTGAAATTACGGTTGTAATGAACCGCCTGTTAAATGCCAGGCCGGAGTGGAAGGGGATCTGTGTATGCACGGATGAAGAAGCCATTGAGATTTGCAAAGAACAGCACATTGATCTGGTGCTGCTCGGAAACGGTATTGATGCAACATGCGAAAAAGCATTGAGAGCAAAACTGAACGGACTTAAACCCGGATTGAAAATTATCCAGCATTATGGCGGGGGTAGTGGCTTGTTGTATGGGGAAATCATGACCGCACTGAATTAGTTAATTGAATATTTATGCGTTTTGCTATTTGAACTTAAATAGCAGCAGTTGCTAATCCTACCTAAACGGGATTGCAGCGGTATCCTTTTAAAATTAGCAGTTGCTTCCGTTTTTATTGTCATGCTGAGGTACGAAGCATCTGCAACCGATGATACAGATGCTTCGTGCCTTAGCATGACAGCTGTATTTTAAAAGATTTAGCAAAAAGCCCGGCTAACCCTTAATAGCATTACGGGATTTGCTTTTCAAAATATTTTTATTGAACCTTACTAAAGTTAGCCGTAGGCAAAGGCTGTGCTTCAAAAAAAACTTGATGGTCTGTGAGACACAGACCAAGGGATCTAACTAATGTAATCCCTGTCCTCATCGCTCAATTCTTTTTTGTTTGAAACCGGTTGATGTTTTTCGATCTCATCATCATAACTGCTAACTGTTTTTCGCGGACGGCCTACTACAAAGCCGATGATAAAACCGATGATGATACAGATACCGATAACCAGAAGTTTAGATACCGGGACCGTGGCAACCAGGAAATCGAAATCTACAGGTTCTGTGTTTACCATTAAAAAAATGGTTAGTAATACGGTTACTATAATGATGGAAATTGTTTTTGCGCTCATGGCTTAAAAGCTATAATTAAATGAAAACTCTAATATCGGATTTTGATTGTAAATCTGGTTGACAAAAACCAATCTCGCTCCTAGATCTACAACAGGCTGATAGCGCAAAATGTTTACACTCGTATTCAATTCTACACCATAAGTTTTCGGATCATTAAAAGTTGTGCCTTTGCCGATGTTCTCGTAATGGCAGAATAAACCCGCCCTGAAATTCCTCACGTAAGCCAGCGGACCCAACTCCCAATCGGGAAAGGCAAAAGGAAAACGATAATTAAAAAGTAAACTGTTTTGCAGTTTGCTTTTTGCTAAGATGTTGTTGTATCCATATACGGTTGCAATCTCGGTTGCATACTGGTTTACCCCACTTGCCTTTTGGTAATTGAAACTTGCCAGGAAGGAATGATTTTTGGCCAGCCCCGGAAAATAAAGAAAACTTTCGAGCGCCAGAATTTCGCCTCCCAAATTTTTATCGAAAGGTTGATGATCATAAGTTACCCTGAGCACCTGTGCCCACTTTGGCGCGATGTCTCTTTCGGTGGTACGCACATTGTGGTTGAAAGTAAAATTGTATTCCATCGGGAATTTAAGCTCGCGGATAAAATTGGTAGGCATGTTTTCGGGCATATACCTTTGCGTAAAACTGGTTGCCGCATTTAAGGTAAAAGCATAGTTCTCGTTGCGGGCATTAAACGATAGCGGAAGCGATGCATTAAGCTTAATGTAATGTTCTCTCCAGTCGCCTTGCTGTACCACATTTTTAGCTCTGTAGAACGTTCTTTTCGGGCGGTTGCGATACAACACACTCAATACCGGATAAAGTGCTTTATAGCTAATGTCTGCAGTGTACTCGAAACGTTTTAAATCGCGGTGGTATTTTGCGCCCGAATAAAAGTCCATGGTGTTAAGCAGGTTGTTCGATTGCAGTTCCAAACCGAAAACATATTCGTTATCAATTACCGGAATAATGCTGTGGATGCTGAACAGATTTAACGCCTGGCGGTAGTGTTTGGATTGGTACGTGCTGTCCGGAATTTTGTCGAAAACATTGCCAACGTTTTCCTGCTTTTCTGCTGCGGCTGAAAAATCGATAAAGTTATTTTCACCTACCGGTTTTTCTGTAATGCTGGTTTCAGCAATTTCGTAGCCGTTGATTTTATAATCGTTAAAAATGATTTTTCCATCTTCGGTTTCGGTAGGATTGAAGGCTCCGTATTTTGACGAACTAAGGGCTGTGATTTTTTTCGAAGATGGATCAATTCCGTAAATATTATCAATGCCATTGAAGTGTGCATTGAAGACAACTTTATCGTTAATAAAAACCGGGCGACTGAGCTGTTGTCTGCTGTTCGAAATCAGCGCCGATTTTTGATCTCCATCCATCAGCCATAAAGTTTTTCCTTTTTCCGTTACACCGATATAAGCAATCTTATTTCCGGTTTTATCGAAAGACGGAGTTTGCAGAATTTCATTTTCCGGATTTGGATAAGTCTTTAAAATTTTTCCCGAAGCGGCATCCATCTCTACCAGATTGAACTGATTATTGAGTTCAACTTTTGCAGCAATAATTTTCTTTCCATCTTCAGATAGGCTGGGAGAGAAGAGCTTGCTCTTGCTGCTTAATTTGTTGAATTTTTTAGTCTTTAAATTGTACGAACAGATTACGCTATAACTGCGTTGTTTATATCTCGGATCGTAACGGATTTCATCCCAAACCAACAGGTCATTTTTTAAGCTAAACCAGGGCTGTTCCTGGTAGCCGATTCCGAATAATTTTTGCTCCGATTTATCTTCGTTAATAATCACGAAATAACGGGCATCTGTCTTACTTTCTTTTAGTGCTAAAATCTGATTTTTATTTAACCGTACCGGCAGGAAATAATTGGTCGCTAATGCTGATTTTTTATTTAAACTTTCATAGCTTTCTGTGGTGGATTTTTCCTCCTGATTTTTCCACGCTTCAGCCAGCTTATTTTGGGTAGCCAGAAAATACTGTCGGGTATTTTCTCCGGTGTATTTTTTCAGGCTCTTCGAAAAGGGGTAAGGCCGCACCGGTCTTTTTCTAATGTCGCCAAGCAGACTGTCTGAAATGAACTGGCCGTATTTTTCTTTCATGTCTGCCACCATCAAATATCCGGTTTGGTAGTAGCCCGGCGTCACGTCTTTGTTCGATCCAAAATAGGCTTTGCTGTAGCTAAATTTTTTGCCTTCCAAAATCGAGGCCCGGTAAGGCATGATCCAATTCGGCTGCCGGCCCCTGCCCGAGTAGGTCAAAGCTGTTTCGTTTACCACCGCATCACCTTCGAAAAACCAGGTGGGTATGCCCGCTCCAAAGTAGGCGAAGTATACCAGCTCGGGGAAGGGGTGTGCCTGTGTTCCTGTCAATTTGTCAAACTGTGCGATGTGCCTGAGCTCATGTACAGCGAGGTTGTTCAGCCAATCCTGACTGTCGAAAAACTGGGGCGGGGTAGCATAGAATTCCGACTTCTTTGGCCCCAGCTGAACAAAGCCATTTGCAACCGTTCCGCGGTTCTGTAACAGGAGCGGAATTGAGGTTTTTTGTTGCCTTAAACCTAAACCAGTCCTGGTGTAAATATAGGGTAGGGTATTGGCCATTCTTTGGGCCTCTTTCTCCAATTCTTCAGGATAGATGATTTTAAAGCCGCCTGATGAAATGTAGTTCCATTTTACACTAAGTGGGTTTTGTGCTGTGCTGAAAATCTGACCAAAAACTGATGGTGAAATAAAACTTAAAGTAATTGCAGTTAAATACTTGATAATTAGTTTTTTGTTCGATTTTTTTAAATTCATCTATATTCTTTGCTAAAATATTTAGTTTTTTAAATTTTACAGGTATTCTAAATTGTGAATTTTTAATTTATGTTAAATGATATAAATTGCTGATTTATAATTTGTAATGAAATTTATGTAAATTTACTAATTGTTGATTTTATCTTGATTTTTAATTCAATTTTCTTTCATATTGAAGCGCTTCATCTCATTTTTTACCAGCAGTAATTTATTGATTTAATTTACACTTATTAATCGATTTTCCCTGAAAATTTTTGAGGCTTTTTTCTATTCTGTATGATTTGTAGAAAGAGGTTTGAGTCTCATTAATAAAGGCTAACCCAAGATATATTTGATAGTTGTATGAAGATTTTAGTTATGAATCTAAGCTTGAAATGCAGTGGTAATAAATCTAAAATATTCGCTTAAAATTGATGGTTTTAAAGCAAAAAAAACCGTCTTGATAATTGATAATCTTAAAGATCTTTAGCATTAAATTCAGAATTTTGATGATGATTTTAAATTGAAGTTTATGTGGGTGATGCTATTGTTGTGACAAAATGTCTTTGTTTTTTGTTTTGAAATTTAAACTGAATTGGATCCTTTAAGTAATGGATATAGCTTTGGTAAGGCTGGATTCATAAATTCGAAAGGGTCTGAATCTTCTACTTGACCTCTCAAATACTGTGTTTTTTCAATGTTAAGCAAGGATTTTGGAGGGCGAATTCTTGCTTGGAATTCAACTTAAAGCCTCGATTTCGTATATATTTTTAGTGAATTTGGTATCCAATTCGGTAGTTTTTGGCTTAGATAATGCGATTTCCTTACGATATTTCCGGATAGCAGGGTTTTTAACTGAGTTTTTTGAAAATTCGATATTTATTTAAAAAAACTTGCTTTATTAGTGTTTAAACAGGGTTTTTTTATCTATTTGTTGCATTTCTTTTGAGTTGGTAAAATGCTTCTGATTTGGTGGTTTTTAATCCTTAGGGGACAAATTTAAATGTAAAATCAGGATTATTTTTTTCTCTCTTTTTTTAAAAAATGGATCTTTAAATATTACTGCTTTTGTGGTTGGGTGAGTCAGTTTTTACCAGGGTGAAGAAGCTGATGTAGAAATGTAGTTTGTGGTAATGGGTGTTTTAGTTTATTTTTTTTTATGAGTTAACAGGCATAATTCCTGGTAATTTTTGCTGGCAATATGAATAGCTTATCTGTAGATTTTTGAGGGAAATTGGCTCCTTATTTCTGGAAGTTTATTGGAGCTTTTTGCCCGACTTTTATTCGCTATTGTATTGATTAATTATTGGTGTTTTAATGATTTTACTGTCGCGTTTTATATGAATTTTTTTATTGTTTTATTTAGAGTAATCGTGTCTTTTTTATAGTCCGTTTATCAAGCTGATTTTTGTTTTATTTTACAGGTATTTAAAGTGTTATTTTAGAATTAAATCGCTGGCTATTTTCGATCTTTTTTTTATACAATACAATATTGTTTTTTTAGATATCTGGTTAAGCATTTTGTGTTTTTATATTCCTGTTTTTATTAGTCGGTATTATGGTTTTGCGTAATGATTTTAAACCTGTTTTAAGCGGCTGGTTCATGTAATGATCACTTAGGTTACTATCATTTCGATTCATGGTTTATTGTGTAAAAATCAGCATGATGGAAAAGGAATTATTGTATATAGATTCCCTTTAAGTTTTCTTCATTTCGTGCGGAGAGCAACGGAGCCGAGAACCCGCAGGCTCAGCGAAGCTAAATCTATCCCGGGAAAAATCTCTTTATTACACCTTGCTTAAATCTAAATAACAAATCGTTTTTAGTTGAGTATTCAAGGTGGGGGCCAGGTATAAATTTGTTTAGAATTTTGAAGGCTCGATTAAGAGAAATATGTCTTGATAGATCTTTGCGCTCCACTGCGTTTCAGTCGGGATGATAATGTTTTTTAGCGGAGCCTTTTTGGTAGATAGCTTACGTAGAAACAGCAGATTTTGCGGTACTTTCTACAGTTTATTTTTCCTTTTTTTATAGATGGGATACAAGAATATTGAACCCAGAATGATCGTTGCACCGATATAAAATCCACCTGTCATCTGCTCTTTATTCTGAAAGAAAATGAAGGCCAGTACAATTCCGTAAACAGGTTCAAGGTTTGTAATTAAGGCCACCCTGAAGGCTGATAAAGTACGCATTACAGCAACACCTGCAACATAGGCAACCGATGTACAAAGCGTGCCTAAAAGCGTTAAATAAAACCAGTTTTTTGCACTCAGGTTAAAGTGTGTGTGCAACAAAGTTCCGTCGTATAGGCGGTATAAAGTGATCCAAAAGAAAGCGCCAACAAGTTCATAAAAACCAATTATGGAAGGTTCACTTTTTTGTACCAGGGTCGAATTAATTGTAGAAAAAAGACTGGATGCTATCGCTGCCAGTAACCCAAAAATAATCCCTAAAGTATATTGACCTTCGAATTTAAAGATCATATAAATGCCTAAAATAATCAGCAAACCGATCAGGATATCGCCCATCTGAATCGGCTGTTTTTTAATCAGCGGTTCTAAAATTGCGGTAAATAAAGTGAAAGAAGAAAGGCAAACCAAAGTAACCGAAACGGTAGAAACTTTAATGGCATGAAAGAAAAATATCCAGTGGATGGCTACAATTCCACCGGTTAAAAAGAATTGTAAAAACTGTTTTTTAGTAACCCTGATATCCTTCTTTGTAATCAGAAACCAGGCAAAAAGAGTTGTCGATGCAATGAGTACGCGATACCAAACCATGGGTACGGCATCAATAGAAATTACTTTCCCGAGCACGCCTGTAAAGCCCCATACAAATACAGTAAGATGAAGGATGAGCAGGTTTTTTTTGGTTGCTTCCATGGTTATTTTGGCGCCTTCCTCAACAGGTAAAAGCCTAACAGGCCAAAGAAGAGTGTAGGCATTATAACAGCTGCAAATGGAGGTAAACCACCTTTGGTAGAGAACATCTGTGTAAACTGATTAAACACGATATAAGCGAAGCTAATAAAGATGCCGATACCTAATGATACACCAACACCTCCACGCACTTTACGTGAGGACAGGGCCACACCGATAAGCGTTAATACAAAGGCTGAAAGTGGGTGTAAGTAGCGTTTATATTTTTCAAACTGAAGATCGTTCATTACGCCTGTTCCACGGATTTTTTCTTTTCTGATTTTATCCGTTAATTCCTTTGTAGTTAAATTTTGCACGATATTATCGTAAGCAGAAAAGTCATCCGGGCGCATATCCAGGATGGTATCTTTTAGCTTCCCGTTGCCGTAAATCATGGTTTCTTTCATGCCATCAATTTTACGGATAGAGTAATTGGTTAATTGCCATTTACGTTTAAGCGAATCCCACTTAATATTTTCGGCAACGATTTTTTTGGTCAGGATATCACCGTTAAAATTATCGAGTGAAAAGCGGTAACCTGAGTTCGTTTTATTGTCGAAATTATCAATGTAGATGTAAGTTTTATCATCCAGTTTCATATGGATGTTCGACTTCGTTGAAGGGTCGTTACGCTTTACATAGGTGTTTTCGAAACTGTTTTTTAGCGTATTCGTATAAGGTAAAATGTATAGATTTGAAACCAGGTTGGCAGAGAAAATAATCGTAGCCGATACCAGATAAGGGAATAAAAAGCGGTTAAAACTTACCCCTCCACTTAAAATCGGCACGATTTCCGTCTGATCGGCCATTTTTGCTGTAAAGAAAATCACCGCAATAAAATTGATCAGCGGCGAAAGCATATTCACATAAAAGGGAATAGAGCCGGCGTAGTATTTAGAGAGGATTCCCCAAAAGCTCAGCCCGCTTTTCATAAAATCATCCATCTTTTCAGAAAGGTCGAACACCACAATAATGATGACGAAAATGGCCAGGGTATATATAAATGTACCCAGGTATTTGCCGATAATGTACTGATCGATGATTTTTATTTTCCCTTTTAACAGACTCATTTTATAGCTTATTGCCTAATATTTTAACCATTTTGTTTTTCCACTCATAAAATTCACCTGCAATAATCTTTTCTCTTGCCTGTTTTACCAGCCAAAGGTAGAAATGCAGGTTGTGCAAGGTAGCAATTTGTGCGCCAAGCATCTCTTTGCTATGCACCAAATGCCTTAAATAAGCCTTGCTGGTTACCTGATCAGCGTGCAGGTCACTTTCGGCATCCAATGGAGAAAAATCGTTCTCCCATTTCTTATTTCTGATGTTGATGATTCCGTTTCTGGTAAAAAGCATGCCGTTTCTGGCATTTCTTGTAGGCATTACACAATCAAACATATCCACACCTAAGGCAATGTTTTCTAAAATATTGATCGGCGTACCTACACCCATTAAATAACGCGGTTTTTCTACCGGTAATATGTCGCACACCACTTCAGTCATGGCATACATCTCTTCTGCAGGCTCACCTACCGATAAACCTCCTATGGCATTGCCTTCACGGCCCATGCTGGCGATAAATTCTGCAGATTTTATGCGTAAATCTTTATATACCGATCCCTGAACAATAGGGAATAGCGTTTGGTCGAAACCATATTTCGGTTCTGTAGTATCAAAACGTTCGCAGCAGCGTTTCAACCAACGATGCGTCATTTTGATCGATTGTGCCGCATAGGTATAATCGCATGGGTACGGTGTACATTCATCAAAAGCCATAATAATATCGGCACCAATGGTACGCTGAATATCCATGGCATATTCTGGCGTAAAAAGGTGCTTCGAGCCATCAATATGAGAATGAAAAGTAACGCCTTCTTCTTTAATTTTACGAACTTTACTTAAAGAATATACCTGGTAACCACCGCTATCGGTTAAAATCGGACGGTCCCAGCCAATAAATTTATGTAATCCACCTGCTTTTTCAAGAGTATCCAAACCTGGTCTTAAATAAAGGTGGTAAGTATTACCGAGAATGATTTTTGCGTCGATATCATCTTTAAGTTCGCGCTGATGTACGGCTTTTACCGTTCCGGCAGTGCCCACAGGCATAAAAATAGGGGTTTGTATTTCGCCATGGGCAGTTGTTACCGTCCCGGCCCTGGCTTTTGATAGGGGATCGTTAGCCTGTAAACTAAATTTCATAATGTGTTTTTTCTCGTCAAAAATCTGCCAAAAATAGCAAAAATTGAGGGCATTATTTTGTTTAATTTTTTATCCACATAAAAGTGATTTACAGATTAAAAATGAGAAATTTGCGCCTATTTATTTTACCATCGTGATATTAACCCTGCTTGAAATTATTCTGCTCTCGATATTGGCTTTTTGCCTTTTGGTTCAGCTCTATTATGTCCTTTTTGTTCATTTAAAACTGGCCAGGGTTGGGATTGAAGAAGTGCCTGTATCTGCGCGTAAGCCTATAAGTGTAATTATATGTGCCCGCAATGAAATTGTAAATCTGGAGCAGTATCTTCCTTCTTTATTTAATCAAAATTACCCTGAATTTGAAGTCGTAGTGGTTAATGATCGCTCCTGGGATGGCACAGAAGAGTTTTTAGAACAGCTGGAGAAGAAATATTCCAATCTCAAAGTAGTAAAGATTTTAGATAATGATAAGTTTATTGCGGGCAAAAAATTTGCGGTAACCATGGGTATAAAGGCTGCCAAATACGACTGGTTGGTTTTTACTGATGCCGATTGTATGCCTGCTTCTGAAAATTGGCTAATGGATATGCAGCAGCCTGCCGATGAAAATACTGAAATTGTATTGGGTTATTCTCCTTATATGAAAAGAAGAAGCCTTTTAAATGCACTGATCCGGTTTGAAACTTTTTTTACTGCAGTAAATTATCTTTCTTTTGCCTTAAAAGGCATGCCTTATATGGGCGTTGGACGCAACATGGCTTACAAAAAGTCGCTTTTTTTTAAAAATAAAGGTTTTGCAGCGCACATGCATATTCCATCAGGTGATGACGACTTATTTGTAAATGCTCATGCCAATAAACACAATACAGAAATCCGTTTACACCGCGATAGCCATGTTTGGAGTGAGCCAAATAAAACCTGGAGTGGTTACCTGAGACAGAAAAAGCGCCATTTTGGAGCTGGAAAGCTGTATAAATCAAAACAAAAATTTATTTTGAGCCTGCAGATTGTTTTTCAGTTTCTGTTTTATGGCTTCTTCGCGGCATGCATGTTTTTTAGCCGTGAGGCGCAATATATAGCTTTGGGAATCCTGGCACTAAGCATCATCATCAGGTGTTTTATCTATCCAAAATTGCTGAAACGATTAAACTATAGCGATTTGCGTTGGTGGTTCCCGATTTTAGACATACTTTTGTTTCTGTTTTTAACCCTGAACGGATTTTTAGCCTTATTTGGTAAGAAAAAAGTGAACTGGAAATAATTCGATAATCCTTTAGTAATTATAATATGCTTGATGTAAAGCCTGATATCATTTTAAAATATTTTCCTGATTTAAGCGAAAAACAGCTTGCTCAATTTTCGCAGCTGTTCGAATTATATAGCTTTTGGAATGCCCAGATCAATGTAATTTCCAGAAAAGATATCGAAGAATTATATGAACGCCATGTATTGCATTCGTTAGGGATAGCCAAAGTATGTACATTTAAAGCTGGAGAATCGGTTTTAGATGTGGGTACTGGTGGAGGTTTTCCGGGTATTCCGCTGGCCATTTTGTTCCCTGAAACGCAATTCTATCTGGTAGATTCGATCGGGAAAAAAATCAAGGTGGTAAAAGAAGTGGCTTCGGCACTTGGACTGGATAATTTAAGGGCCGACCATTTAAGGGCTGAACAGGTTAAAGAAAAATTTAATTTTGTGGTTTCGAGAGCGGTAACACGTTTAGGCGAATTTTACCCATGGATACAGGGAAAATTTAAAAAAGACACGTTAAATGCTATTCCGAATGGAATCCTGTATCTAAAAGGTGGCGATTTAGCTGATGAAATTAAGGAATCGAAACTGAAAGCAGAATTATATCCGCTTTCAGCTTATTTTGAGGAAGATTTCTTTGAAACGAAATTCGTGGTTTATGTACCGCAGTAGTTAAAACCTTTCAGCTTTTCTTGGATTATCCGTCATCCTCATTTTATCTTTTAACAACAGTTGCAGGCCTGTTTGCTTGTCGATGTTTTTAACCACATCTAAAACAGCATTGGCTGCGTTGCTGAAAAACGTTTTGGTAATGGTCGAATACTCGTCGGTGGCTTTGTGGTAATCTTTATGGTCTTCAACACCGAAGTATAAAAAGGGAATATTTTTAGCGTTAAAAGCTCCCTGATCACTTTGGTTGGTCCAGTCATCGTGGCCCAGTTTAGGATTATCGTGACCAAAAAGTAATTTGATATTGGCTTTAGTGGTATCAACATATTTCTTTAAATCCGGATATTTATAGGTTCCGCAGATGTATAGTTCACCTTTATCACTGTGGCTGATCATGTCCATATTCAAATCTATCGCAATAGTATTGATATTCACCGGAGGATTGCCAACAAATGCTTTTGCGCCCTGTAAGCCCATTTCCTCAGCATCAAAAGAGGCAAAAATGATGGTGTTATTGGGTTTGTTTTTTGCAAAATAGGAGGCAATTTTTAATAAACCTGCAGTTCCGGATGCATTATCGTCGGCACCATTAAAAACTTCATCCTTTACTACTCCTAAATGGTCATAATGTGCTGAAACGACAATTACATTTGTGCTTTTACCTGGAATATAACCAATAATGTTAGTTCCATTTACTTTTGTACCACCTCTTCCGTTAAAAGTGAATTCCTGTGCATAGTTTACATGTTGAGGGTAAGATTTTAAGCCTAATTTTTGAAATCTTTCGATAATGTAAGCTCTTGCCATCTCGGCACCTTTGGTACCTGTTTTCCGTCCCTGATAAGCATCTGATGATAATACTTCTACGTCTTTTAGTAACTGGGTATCTAATTTGCCAGAATCAGGAGCGCCGGTTTGATTTTTTACTGATGAACAGCAGCTTAGCATCATGGCTAAGGGTAAGATATATAGGATTTTCATGGTTATAAATAGTTATTGCCACAGCAATTTTAAGATATTTGGATAAAGTTTGAACTTTTCATCAGCAGATAGCAGTGTTTAAGAAAGTAAAGCCATCTAATAATGCTTGATTGTAAATATCTTCAGCAGTTACACTAAAATTGGGGAGTTTACCAAGAGACTGCTTAATTGATATTTCAAATAAACTGATTTGACTGAAATAGATTATATTTTCTACATTCTGAAGAATATCTAATACTTTTTTAGGGATTTTTGGATTATTTTCCTGAAACCATATTAAACAATGTGTATCTAAAAGGTAGTGATTAGATGCCATTACATATACTCTTTTAAATCATCTAAAGGATCGTTAAAATCATCTGGAATTGATATCTTGCCTTTAAGTGCACCTGGAATTCTTTTATCAAGAACCGGTTTATCTTCTGTTAAAAAAGTAACAATAACTTCCGTTTTTGTATGTACAGGCGCTTTTTCTTTGAGCGTTATTTTTCCTTTTTCGTAATATCCTTTAACTGTAGCTAACATATCTTTATCGTTATTAACAAATATACATTTTTCGTTACGCTATTCAAACGCTGTTTACTTTACTGTATTGCGTTGCTAAACCTGATGGAAATGCAAATTCTTTTTATTTGCAGCAATCCTGAATATGCTGTCATGCTGAGGCACGAAGCATCTGTTTCATAGGTTGTAGATGCTTCGTGCCTAAGTATGACAAAAAACACAAATTATCGATGATGGAAGTGATAGTCTTACTTTGGTCTTTTTGCTTTTGTCTTTAAACTTTTACGCCGCCACTTCCCTTAAATCCACCGCTACAACCCTCGAAACGCCCTGTTCTACCATCGTTACGCCATAAATAATATCGGTGCTGGCAATGGTACGTTTATTATGTGATACAATGATAAACTGCGACTGATCGGAGAATTTGCGGATAATATTATTGAATTTGTCGATGTTCGTATCATCCAAAGGGGCATCAACCTCATCGAAAATACAGAAAGGAGCAGGTTTTAAAAGGTAAAGCGAAAATAACAGGGCAGTAGCCGTTAACGTTTTTTCTCCACCTGATAACTGATTGATAGACAGCGGTCTTTTACCTTTCGGACGAGCTACAATATCGATATCAGCCTCTAAAGGATTGTTGATATCTGATAAAATCAGGTCGCAGCTATCTTCTTCATTAAATAAGGAGCGAAAAACCACAATAAAATGTTCGCGGGCCTGTGTAAAAGCCTGCATAAATTTATCTTTCGCCGTATCGTCTATTTCTTTAATGGTTTGTAAAAGATCGGTTTTAGCAGCGTTAAGGTCTTTTTTCTGGTTCTGAATAAAAGTGTAACGCTCTTCCATTTCTTTAAAAGCCTCCATCGCCATCGAGTTAATGGCGCCAAACTCATCCAGCTGGCGTTTCATTTTTTCTACTTTCTGGCGCAGCTCAAACTCACTTTCCAAAGTCTCAATTTCAGTCTCGGTTTCTAAAAGATCATTAATGTCAATATTAAATTCGACAGCTAAACGCTCTTTTAAGGCATTTAAGTCGATCTTTAAGGCGTTCTTTTTATCCTTGATTTCCGTTAGCAGAAAATCGGTTTCTTCGCGGTTTTTACGGATGTTGGTGAGGTCGTTCTCTACCTCGTTAATACTTCCTTTGCTCGTAAAATAGGCTTGTTCGGCCTCCGCAAGTCCTTTTTCCATTTCCTCACGTTGTTGATACATCTCTAAAAGCGTATCATCGTTCAAATCGGTATGCTGTAAAGTTGCAGTAATCTGAATTAAAGCTTCCTGCAGTTCTTTGTCGTTTTGGGTTATACGTTTATTTAAAGCTTCTTCCTGTACAAAACGGTAATCGAGGTCTTTTTCCAAGCCTGATAATTTATTTTGTTGCTGGTGAAAACGGATATTGTCCTGGTTATATTTACCTGCACTTTCGTTCACCTGATCGGCAATTTCCTGGTAATTAAGTTGTTGCTCCTGTAAATTAACATGTGCTTCCTGCTGATCTTTTTGTAACTGAACCAAAGCAGGCAATTTTTCGGATAAAGCTTTTTCTATCGAAACAATTTTTTGAGCAATGTCTGTTTTACGGTTTTCGCTGGTGGTAATAAACTCCTGGTATTGATCACGGCGCGTCTGCACAGAAATGTGTTCGTTATTTAAACGATTCATTTCCTGCTGCAGGCTATTGATCTGGTTAATTTTTGAAGCTTCTTTCAGGTTAAATATATTGTCTGTTTCGGCTTTTATCGCAGCATTGTACTGATTAATCAGTGATTCTGACGCTTTAATTTCTTTGGCCAGGTTTTCTAAATTCTTGGCCCTACCAATCCTTTTACCTTCAAATAAACCTACCGAGCCACCGGCCAAAGTGAATTTAGTTTGCGCATACTTTCCGTTTTTAGCCAAAATGGTTAAACTATCTGTTGGTGTTTCTTTGAAAAGATTTTCCTGCTCGGCTATTGCGATATATACATTTTGTAAAAGCAGGTTGCAGAGGTGCTGGTATTTTTTGTCGACTTCAATTACTGAAAGTGCAGAAACCAGACCCTCATGAGTACCAATAACCGGGTTTTTATCCGGAACATTTTCTAAAATAAAGAAATTCGCCCTTCCACGGCTCGCATCTGTTAAAAGATTTATCGCCTGAACGGCATCTGTATATTTTTCGACCACATAGTGGTTCATTACCGGTTCGAGGTAATTTTCTATGGCAATCCGGTAATCTTCGTTACAGAATAAAATATCAGAAAGGAGCAGGGCGTTTTTGGCAAAGGCACTATTTTTCTTTAAAAAACGGATCGATTCCGGGAAACCTTCCAGGCTATCAACCAGCGATTTAGTCAGGTTGTACTCGTTCTGCTTGGCATCTTTTTTACGGTTTTCGGCAGTTAGTTTTTCCTTGTTCGAACTTAAGTTGCTTTCTGAGGCAGCGAGTTTTTCTTTTAAAACTTCTTCAGCTTCGGTTAAATTTTTAATATTAGCCTGTTTTTCCCTTACCTGAATATCCAATTCGGCCAATGCATGGTCAAATGCTTTCAATTCCAGGGTTTTGGTTTCAGTATCGTCAACATTACGGTTGCTTTCCTGTATCAGGGCATCTTTCTGGATATTGAGGATATCGATTTCCTTTTGAGATTGATAAACCGTGTTCTGCAGTTCGTTAACCGATTTTATAAGGTTATCAATCCTGTTTTTCTCAGTTTGCTGTTGTTCGCGTAAAGTATCGAGCGTAGATTTTAAGCTTTTTAAATCAGATTCAAGACGGTTAAAAACTTCAGTTTCCGTTACAACCTCTTCATTTAAACGCTTAATGTTGTATTTGATGTGGTTAACCTGGTTTTTATCTTTTTCGAGTTCGCCAGATAACCGTGTTTCTTTTTCCTGTAAGAAACGCATCTGTTCGTTCTTTACTTTTTTCTCGCTTTCGTAGGCGCGGATTTTGGAAACAAACTCATTGGTAGCTTTTTGCTGTATCGAAAGGTTTTTCTCCTGACTGATGCTGCCCAACTTCAGTTTTTGCAGTTCGGCTTCGCCGGTGTCTATCTTCGTATTAAGTTCTGTCCGGTTTACCAGCTGGCTTTGCTCCTGGATTTCCAACGCGTTTAAATCGGTACGAAAGAATGCAATGCGGTGTGTAGCCAGCTGAACACTCAGCTCACGGTATTGCTCTTTTAATTTATAATAACGTTCGGCCTTACGCGCCTGATTTTCTAACGTTTTTAGATTTTTTTCGATTTCAAAAAGTAAATCTTCTACACGTTCTAAATCAGCTTCAGTATCTTTTAACTTATTGAAAGTCTGTTTCTTACGTAATTTGTATTTCGAAATCCCAGAAGCTTCTTCAAACAGTGAACGGCGGCTATGCTCTTTATTGGTAATGATCTCATCCACCATTTTCAGCTCGATAATAGAATAACTATCCGAGCCGATACCGGTATCCAAAAACAGGTCGGTAATATCTTTTAACCTGCACTGCACATCATTTAAGCGATATTCGCTATCGCCATTACGATAAAGTTTGCGGGTTACCGTAACCTGTGAATATGCAGTAGGAAGAATATTTTTGGTATTATCAAAGCTTAGCGAAACCTCTGCCAGTTGTGCCTGTTTACGGTTTTTTGTTCCGTTAAAAATGATGTTCTCCATCTTTTCAGAACGTAAGGCTTTGGTACTCTGTTCGCCCAAAACCCAGCGCATGGCATCAATTACATTGGATTTTCCGCAACCATTAGGCCCAACAATAGCCGTAACCCCCTCATTAAAATTGATGGTCACTTTATCGCCAAAGCTCTTAAAACCTTTAATTTCTAACCTGGTAAGTTGCATGGTTTGTTTTCGGGAAAACCGACCTCAATATTAAGGATAATTTTGTGTTTTTTCAAGTGGTTTAAGTGCAAAGGCCGGGGATAGAAAAGGGCAAAGGACGCAAAGTTGAAAAGATAAATTATTCCATCATCCACATTACATTTTTCATAATTAACCACTAAGGCACAAAAACACAATCGTGACCTGGTGCCTTTGTGGTAAAAAACTTATTTTACAATCATTAGTTTCGCAAATTTAAGCAGTAACTGTTTGTTGCCTAATCCCTGGAAAAATACCGTTGCTTTAACATCTGGTAGTGTTCCTTCTAGGCTGATGATTTTCCCGAAGCCGAATTTTTCGTGTTCTACTTCCATACCACCTTGAAATTCATGCGGTTGCGATGGGGTAAAACCTGGGGTAGGTATATGTGCTTTTGCTAATAAAGTTGTGGTTTTTGGTCGCGCCGGTGGGGCAGAAGTTGTTGCTCCTGCAGCCGGTTTTGGTTTGCTAAAGAAATCGCGTGGCTGCGAAGTCCAGGTTTTGCGCTCATCATCGAAATTGCCGTCGAAAGAATTTGATTTAGCTGGTTTTACATCCAGTTCTAAAAATTTCGGGTTAATTTCGTTAATGAAACGGCTTGGTTCACAGTTGGTTAAAGTTCCCCAGCGGTAACGAGAAGTTGCATAGGTAATGGTTAATTTAATCTCCGCACGGGTAATGGCCACATAAAACAAACGGCGTTCCTCTTCCAGATCGGAGCGGGAGTTAACCGACATTTGAGAAGGGAAAAGATTCTCTTCCAAACCCACAATAAATACGTTTTTAAACTCCAAACCTTTGGCAGAGTGGATCGTCATTAACGAAACCGTATCCTTATTCTTATCGCCGTCTTTATCATCATTGGTTAAAAGGGCAACATCCTGCATAAAAATATCAAGGCCTTTTTCCTCAATATCTTCACGCTCTGCAAACTCCTTAATACCATTTAATAACTCCTGGATATTCTCGTAACGGGCACGGCCTTCAACGCTGTCGTCCGTGTAAAGCTCCTTTAAAATACCTGTATGCTGTGCAATAAACAAAGCAGAGTCGTAAGCATCAAGTTTTTTTGCTTCCGCCTGAAAACTCTGCACCATCATAGAAAAATCGTTCAGTTGGTTGGCCAATCGCCCGTCAACATATTGGTGCGCGTTCGAAATCACATCCCACATGGTCAGGTTGTTTTGATCTGCCGCAACAATAATTTTATCTATAGAAGTATCGCCGATACCGCGTTTTGGGTAATTGATTACGCGTTTAATGGCCTCCTCATCTTTAGGGTTAAAAGTTAAACGGAAGTAAGCAATTAAATCTTTAATCTCCTTACGTTGATAGAAAGAAGTACCGCCGTAAATTTTGTAGGGGATATTAAGCTTGCGCAAACCTTCCTCCATTGCCCTGCTTTGCGCATTGGTACGGTAAAGAATGGCGAAATCATGGTAAGTGTAACCTTTTAAGCTGCGCTCCTGGATAATGGATTCGGCAACCAGTTTACCTTCCTCATTATCGGTAAATGCACGCGCAACTTTGATCCGGTCGCCCTCAACATTTTCAGAAAATACATTTTTTTCCAGCTGGTTTTTATTGTTGGCAATAATACTGCTGGCTGCATCAACAATATTCTGGGTAGAACGGTAATTCTGTTCTAATTTATAAACCTTTAAATCAGGGTAATCGCGTTCGAAATTTAGAATGTTCTGGATATTGGCCCCACGGAAAGCGTAAATACTTTGCGCATCATCGCCCACTACGCAGATGTTCTGATAGGCCGCGGCCAGTTTTTTTACAATAGTATATTGCGAAAAGTTGGTATCCTGGTACTCATCCACCATCAGGTACCTGAATTTCTGCTGGTATTTATTTAAAACTTCCGGATGTTCTTTTAACAGGATGTTGGTTTTGAACAATAAATCGTCGAAATCCATTGCGCCGGCCCTGAAACAACGTTTAGCGTATTGTTCGTAGATCTGGCCAATAAGCGGACGTTTATTTTGGATATCTTCTGCCTGGATCTGATCGTTAGATTGATATTCGCCCCACGAGATTAAGTTGTTTTTTGCAGATGAAATCCGGCCGAAAACGAAATTTACCGCATAAAGCTTATCATCCAGCTGCATTTCTTTCAAAATGGCACGCAGTACGCTTTTGCTATCATCCGTATCGTAAATGGTGAAATTATTCGGATAACCGATTTTTTCGGCTTCAACACGTAAAATTTTCGCAAAAACGGAGTGAAAAGTACCCATCCAGATGTTTTTAGCCTCTGCGCCAACCACTTTACTAATACGCTCGCGCATATCCTTACTCGCTTTGTTGGTAAAGGTTAAAACCAGAATGTTAAACGGATCGGTACCGGTTTGGATCAGGTGGGCCACACGAAACGTAATTACCCTGGTTTTGCCCGAACCTGCACCCGCAACAATCATTACCGGTCCTTTTGTGTTCTCTACTGCTGCTCTTTGTTGTGGGTTTAATCCTTCTAAATAATCCAAATCTGCTCCTGTTTTTTTGAGGTTCAAAAATAACAATAATTGGGGCTTTTTGCCAAAGGTGTTGGTAATTATATCTCATCGTGATTCTGAACTTGATTCAGAATCTATTTTGATAGGTTTGTAGCAGTTGGATGGAAGGTGAATTTTTATTTCATTAATTTTGAGAAAAGCCAAACCTGTGTTTCATTAGCATCGTTAGCCCTTTGCTTCGCTCATACTGCTGCAGGCCTTATGCTCCGGGCCGGTATCCGCTTCGCCAAGGTTTATTTAAAATGGGCGGTGCTGCTATTAATGGCTTAAAACCCTCCGTTTATGCGCAAAATTGCGGGACTGTGAGTTAAATAAATGCAGTATGCTGTCAGAATTACACCCTGATTATTTGGGTATAGAATTTGATATGTTTTTGTTATGGAAGAGAAAAATATAAATAAAGATATTGAGTTTACTGATATCCCGGATGGGGCAAATACAGATATTTACGCCAACTTAAAAGAGAAACTGGAAAGTGTAGAGCAATTTCCTGGTATTTACAATTTTAAATTTATTATTACCGGCGGACTGGAGAAAATACAGGATTTAAGAGCTATTTTGCCTGATGATGAGTTTATTGAGCAACCATCAAAAACAGGGAAATATGTTTCCATTACAGTAAAAAAGCAAATGAAAAATGCTGATGAGGTAATTGCTGTTTATAAACAGGCCGGAAACATCAAGGGAATTATGATCCTCTAAGTTTTAACCGGTGTAAAATTATTGATCTGATATCATATGGCATAATGGTTCTGAAGATATGAAGCATTATGCCGTATCAATGTCTTTCACCTTCTGCTTTCAACTTTAAAACCTTCTATCTTCATTACATCCAATCTTTATTCCCGCTTTCTACCTGATAAAGCCAATAATTGACCAGTTTTTTAATTTCTGTGTAATTGCCATATTTAAAATGAATCTGACCAGCAGCGGTATGTAAAGAAAGATGGCCAACATCAACACCCTTATGCCATGGGTATTGAAAAGTGGTAATGGCCTGAATTTTATTGGGCTGTACAATCTCATTCGAAACATCCCATATGCCACTGGTTTTGATGATAAAATCCTGGTTTACCGAAATGCGGTGCCTCCTGTAACTGATGTAAATCATCATTATTCCGATAGCAAAGTATGCAATTGCGATACCGATAAAAGGTTTCACTTCGGGAATGTTAAAAGCCAGAATCAAAAAAACCGATACAGGTAAAATCAGTTTAAAGAAAATTGGCAGGTTTAAAAAACGCCAGTCGGGGATAAAGGTTTTTCCTTTTAAAGGTGCCTCATCCAATATCATTTTTAATAGTTCATCGCGCTCAGTAGGGTTGCAACCCGGAATTTCCAAAGTATTCCCCTGCATTTCATGCCCTTTTTTACTCTGGCCAAAATGTGCCTGCCGTAAACTCATGTTCAGCATGTGCATCTTCTTCTGAAAATAATTCTGACTGTATTTGGTAATCTGTACTTTATTTGGACTGATCAGGGTATTTTTCTTGGCAATTAATCCGGAAGAGAGGAGCAGGGCATCTTTATGCTGACTAATTTCGAGCTCAAAATATTTATAAAAAGTTCTTACCAGATTGATAATCAGCAATACAATTAAAAGGCATGCAATTAAAATGAAAACCGTAACAATAGTCAGCATTCCGGTTACTGTGCTCTGAATTTCATCTCTGTTAATTTTAAAAGCATCAAGCAATTGGCGGCCTTCATAAATTACGGTATAAAAAAATGCTGCAAGTAAGGCTAAACTTTGCCCGTAATTAGAAGTTAAACCAACTTTAAACAACGTAAAGCCACTTATCCTTAAAAACGGTGCTTCTTCTGCCAAATGGTTTTCATGTTCCATTTCTGGCTGCATATCAATTGCGGTATCACGGTTAAGCAAGTGCGCCTTAAGATTATAAGCAGCAGTTTCATCAATGGCTTTTATACTTACTTCCTCTCCATGGGCACCTGCCGTATCAATTTTTAAGCCGTAAACACCGATAATTTTCTGCAGAATATTCTGGTTTATGTTAACCTGCTGAATTTTATCGAGCTGGATAATGACCTGATCGCGGTTAAATATGCCTTTGTTTACCACAAATTCCTGTTTTTCTTTATTCAGGAAGAAAGTAAATTTTAGGTATCGTAAATAAGCAAGAACGAAACTGAACAGGATAATAGCGAAGGCGCCTAGCAAAACATAAATAATGTCATTAATCTGCATTTTTAAAAATGCGATAACGAATATGAAGAAAGTTCCTTTAATGATCTGAAAAGTAGTGTATGCGCCCATTATAATAATGCCAAAGGCCGATTCGCGCTGCGGTTTACTAAAATCGTTCTCCATTATGCTTCAGTTTCAGTGGCCGGATTTTCGAGCAGGTCTAATTTTTTCAGAAGCAGGTCCCTGATGCTTTTTGCCTCTTCAATTGCTATGCCCGAAATGTGGATATGCCCGCTTTGGCCACCGGCGGTAAATACCTGCAGAGATCCCAGTTTGTATATTCTTGAAAAAATACCTTCGTTTAATTCGATATGCTGGATCCTGTTTAAAGGAACAATCGTGGTCGATTCGGCTATAATTCCACTTTTATAGATTACGTCGTGTGTACGAACGGCATAACCACGTTTTTTAAAACTTAGCCGGAAAAGCAGGAAAAAGATAATGACTACTGTAAAATAAAGGGGTACAATCCAAATGGCATTTGGCCTTACTTCATCAACAAAGAATAAAATTGAACCCAGGCCAATTCCCATTAAACCAAAAAAGACCGATAAGTTAATACAGATGATTTTCCAATAATCGGGGTGTGGCTGCTTTAATAAAATTTCTTCATACTTGGGAAGATGATCAAGATCAACTGTTTCGTTGGTAAAAGAGGTATCGGAGGACATAATTAAAGTTATAAAACGTATTAATCAAATATCTGACTAATATTTTATGCTTTTGTTACCTCGCTACAATAAACTTTTTTGCAGCGTTATACTGTCCGGAATCGGAAGAAATCTTAAAAAAATAAATACCCGGCACAAAGGTAGAGGTGTTAATTTCGAGGGTATGTTTACCCGTATTTAAATATTCGTTTACCACTGTTTTAACCAGCCGGCCCATTAAATCGTAAATCTGAATATTAAGTTTATCAGATTCCGGTAATACCACATCAATAAAGGTTTGCATGGCTGCAGGGTTTGGGTAATTCTGCGAAACGGTAAACTTTAAGAATTTATCGAAAATAGCTTTGTTAATCGCATCAAAAATAACATAACTTACTAATCTGTAGCCACGTGCATTTGGGTGAAAAGCATCCTGATATAAAGTAAAATCGCGCCTCATTGCAGCATTTACATCTGCAAGGTAAATTTTATATTCTGTTGCTAATTTTCTGTAAGCCGCGTTAATGTTCCTTATATTGGTATTAACAGCAACGTAGCTTTTATTGGTTCTGTCATCAACAAACTGCAGGGTACACAAAATGGGTACTAATTTTTGCTTTAAACTAGAAGTAATAAATACCCGCATGTTGGCTACCGTTTCTGCCACACTGCCTTTACCATTGGCAATTGCAAGGGCATCGTTTATCCCCATATCAATTACAATAAAGCCTGTTCTGTTCGCTATCGCATTATCAATTCTCAGCAAACCTTGAAAAGTTGTCTGTCCGCCGATACCGTGATTCGTAATATCAACTGTTTTATTGGTATAGCAGTTTAAAAAATTATTCTGGAGCATGGTTTGGAAGCCAAGGCCATTTACCCCTTCTACCGTACTGGCTCCAAATGTTACAATATTGATGCTGTCTTTAGAGTAGTATTGGGCTGCTTCAGGGCAACTTACCCGTGTGGGGTTCTGAGCTTGTGCAAAAGAATTAATGCAGACAAACAGAAGCAGCAGCAGAGATAAAAAAACTTTTGCGCTAAACTTCATTGTTAAAATTCTTTCGTACAGGATTTAAGGATATCTGTTAAAGGCGCAATTTACAAAAAAGTAAATATAATTGATAGTTTGCCTTACTCTTTTTTACAAACAATAAACTATTTTTTGTATCTGTTAAAAGACGGCCAGAAATTTAAAAAGCCAGTTTCAGGGCATACAGGAATTTAACTTATAGAAAGTTATAATTTGTATCCACTTAGTAGGCCATTTATTTGGTAAAGCCTATATTTGTCCAAATTCATTTTGTTATGCAAGAGATTAAAAATTATGTAGAAACGCACAAACAACGTTTTTTAGATGAGCTGTTTGAATTATTGCGTTTTCCATCGGTTAGTGCTGATCCGAAATACAAAGGCGACGTTTTAAAAACAGCCGATTATGTTGCGCAGAAATTAAAGGATGCAGGTGCAGATAACGTAGAAATTTGCCCTACTGCCGGTTATCCGATTGTGTACGGCGAAAAAATTATAGATGCTTCTTTACCAACCGTTTTAATATATGGCCACTACGATGTTCAGCCTGCTGATCCGTTAGAGCTTTGGCATACCCCGCCTTTTGAACCAACAGTACGCGACGGCAAAATTTATGCCCGTGGTGCCTGTGATGATAAAGGCCAGTTTTACATGCACGTTAAAGCTTTCGAATTGATGATGGAAACCAATACCCTGGCCTGCAACGTTAAATTTATGATCGAAGGCGAAGAAGAGGTAGGTTCTGCAAACCTGGGTATTTTTGTAAAAGATAATGCTGAGCGTTTAAAAGCCGATGTAGTGCTGATTTCAGATACTTCGATGATTAGTATGGATCATCCTTCAATTGAAACCGGTTTACGTGGTTTAGCTTACATGGAAGTAGAAGTGGTTGGTCCAAACCGCGATTTACACTCTGGTGTTTATGGTGGTGCAGTAGCAAATCCGGCTACCATTCTTTGCAAAATGATTGCTTCATTGCACGATGAAAATAACCACATCACTATTCCTGCTTTTTATGATAAAGTACTCGAATTAACCGATGAGGAGAAAAAAGCATTAAATTCTGCTCCTTACGATGAGGAAGAATATAAAAAAGACCTTGATATTGAAGAAGTTTGGGGCGAAAAAGGTTATTCTACTTTAGAACGTACCGGTACGCGTCCAACTTTAGAGGTTAACGGAATCTGGAGCGGTTACATTGGCGAAGGTGCAAAAACGGTGTTGCCAAGTAAAGCCAATGCTAAAATTTCGATGCGTTTGGTGCCACACCAAAGTTCAAAAGAAATTGCAGAGATTTTTACCAAACATTTCGAAAGCATTGCGCCTAAAAATGTAAAAGTTAAAGTTACCCCTCACCATGGTGGCGAGCCGGTGGTAACCCCGACTGATAGTATTGCTTACCAGGCTGCAGAAAAGGCTATTGAAGATAGCTTTGGTAAAAAAGCAATTCCAACACGTGGTGGTGGCAGTATCCCGATTGTAGCTCTGTTTGAAGATGTGCTGGGCATTAAATCTGTACTTTTTGGCTTCGGTTTAGATAGCGATGCCTTACACTCGCCAAATGAGAAATATGATATTTACAATTATTATAAAGGAATAGAAACTTTGCCATTATTCCATAAGTATTTCGCTGAATTGAGCAAATAAATCTATTTGTCGTGCTAAGCGAAGTTGAAGACTATCCCTGCCTATTTTTATAAGCAGGGATTTTTTATTGGTTTCTTTTTTTTGAAAATGTGCAGACTGTTTTTCATAGGTGCTTTCGTCCCGCCATCACTTATAGTCCTCGTTTCGTTGCACTTCACTGCGGGTTATCCGCTCTGTTGGGTTTATTAAGAAAGGTCTGTTCCGGTATAGCGACATAGACAATTTGCATCATTTAATAGTACCATTGGCCGCGCCATCTAAACCCGACCGAAATGTAAAACCCACAGCCTGAGGCACGAGGGCGAGGATTTGGAACGAAGGGCGGGACTGGTGAGACCGAAAAGCACTGTTACTGCTTTCCAAAAAATTAAAGCCCAACTGTCAGTCTGAGCGGAGTTAAAGACTATCCCTGCCTATCTATATAAGCAGGGATTTTTTATTGGTTTCCTTTTTTGAAAATGTGCGGACTGTTTTTCATAGGTGCTTTCGTCCCGCCATCACTTATAGTCCTCGTTTCGTTGCACTTCACTGCGGGCTATCCGCTCTGTCGGGTTTATTTAACTGCAGACAGCTCCCGGATGCAGCACTACAGATGCAACTGCATTTTCAGAGCCTGTTGTCAGTCTGAACGGAGTTGAAGACCATCCTGTTGTTTTCATATCAACTGGTTTCAACCAATTGATTTTAGTGGTTAATTTTTTTACCACAGATTTTTTTCTAAATTGGTACCATGAAACACCTCATCTCATCTCTTTTACTTTTATCGGGGCTCACTTCTTTTGCTCAGGGTACTAAAACGATTAACCAGTCTGGAAATCCAATTTTTGAAGGTTGGTATGCAGATCCCGATGCTGCTATTTTTAACAACAAATATTGGGTTTATCCAACTTATTCTGCCAAGTACAAAGAACAGGTATTTTTAGATGCCTTCTCGTCTGACGATTTGGTGAAATGGAAAAAACACCCCCATATTTTAGATACTGCAGCCGTAAAATGGGCCAATAAAGCCATGTGGGCTCCTGCAATTGTTCAAAAAGACAAAAAATATTACCTGTTTTTCGGCGCTAATGATATTCAGAGCGATAATGAAATCGGAGGGATCGGAGTAGCAGTTGCCGATAAACCGGAAGGACCTTATAAAGACCATTTAGGCAAACCCTTGGTAGATAAATTCCATAATGGTGCGCAACCGATCGATCAGTTTGTATTTAAAGATAAAGATGGCCAGTATTATTTAATTTATGGTGGCTGGAAACACTGTAACATTGCCAAACTGAACAAAGATTTTAGCGGTTTCCTGCCTTTTGAAGATGGTTCTACCTTTAAAGAAATTACACCCGATAATTATGTAGAAGGACCGTATATGTTCATCAGGAACGGTAAATATTATTTCATGTGGAGCGAGGGCGGCTGGACTGGTCCAGATTATTCTGTGGCTTATGCCGTAGGCGATTCGCCATTTGGTCCGTTTAAAAGAGTAGGTAAAATATTAAAACAAGATGCTGCCATTGCAACAGGAGCAGGCCATCACTCCGTAATCATCAATGAGAAAAAAGGACAGTATTATATTGTTTACCACCGCAGGCCATTAACCGAAACCGATGGAAATCATCGCGTTACCTGTATCGATGAAATGAAATTCGACGCAGCAGGCAACATTCTCCCTGTAAAAATTACTAACAAAGGCGTTAAAGCGCAAAAAGTAAAATAATTAAAAGCTGCTGGAGATGTTATTCCATTTCCGGCAGCATTTCACTTTCTTCCAGAACTTTTTTTACCTGTTTTTTATTCAGGGTGTTAAATCCCCAGGTACATGCTAAAAGTATGCAGGCAAGTCCCAGCCAAAGAAAATTGTAACCAAGGTGTTCTGCAACCAAAAAACCAACATAAGGGCCTGCAAGCTGTGCAAAAGACCAGCTTAAGGTATAACCCGCGGCATATAAGCCCCTGTTATGCTCATTACTTCTGCTGATTACAATTGTATTGATGAAAGGTAGGGTAAGCATCTCGCCACAGGTAAAAACCACTACGGTTAATATGGCCATTGCAATGTGGAAACTTACCGGAGCACTTAATATAACATAGGAGCATGCAAACAAAACTGCACCGATCATGATGAAAAACATGGGTGATCGTTTGGCTTCAATTTTATTGATCATCACCATTTCGAACAAGGCAATTACTGCTCCGTTAATGCCTATTATGATGCCGATGGCAAATTCATCTATGTGCCATTCCTGTTTAAAAAATACGGGCACTATCCTGAACATTAAAAATGCACAGGTAATAAATATGGTGGTTAGGAGGATAAATTTTACGTAGAAAGCATCTTCCCATGGTTTCATAATAATCATACTACTGGCTGTTTCCTTTGCCCTTCTAATGAAACCTTTAACCTGTGGCAAAAAAGTCAGGATTAACAAACCAACAATTATACTTACCACGCCTTCAACAATAAAAAGTAACCTGTAATTAATTGAAGCGATTATACCTGCAAAACTGATCCCGATAGACCAGCCCATATTTGTGGCCAGCCTGTTTAGCGAGTACGATCTTGTTAAAGTACCTTCTGCAGCATAATGGGCAACTGCTGTAAAATTGGCAGGCCGGAAAGCTTCAGAGAAAAAACTGATTACCACAGCCAAAATACACAGACTGTAAAAATGGGTTAGGGTAGAAAATAAAATAAACAATAACCCGCTAACGATAGAGGATAAAACCTGTACCGGACGAAAACCGATCATATCGGTTAATTTACCCCCTGTTGCAGAGCCCAGAACAGAACCAACCCCAAATAAAATGATGATTAAACCTGCATCCGTTACCGATCTGTGCAAACTTTGGGTTACAAACAAGCCCATAAACGGAACCGACATGCTCCCAAACCTGTTAAAGAGTATCACAAAACTCAATAACCAGGTTTCTTTGCTTAATCCACTAAAAGAGGTTTTATACGTATTGTAAATTGCGGTAATCATAGATCGTGTAGTAGCGTATCAAAAGTAAGCAATGTAGAAGCATTACGCCTTAATTTTTTGGTAATGGATTAGCAATTTTTATCATGGATTTAATTAATTTTTTGTTAGAATTGCCCTTAATAAATCAAGATCATGCTCATCCCAAACGCTCAGCAACCTGCGGATTGTCCATTTTTAAGTATTGTGAGGAAATATCACGGCCTAAAATGTACCAAAAAAGATGTAGGGGAACAATATCACCATCAGGAGAAAGTATTTTTTAGCATTTTTCAGATCGGGCTTTTCGAAACCTATAATTTTTTATATAGCGAATGCCGGGATGATGACCATTTTAAAAACTGGATTATCCGGTTAAAAGGAGCTGATTTTTATCAACAGGCCAGTGCAAAATTTAATCAATGGTACTTGGGCGTAATAGATGGAATAAACAGGCCGTTTGATCGTGTTTTAAGTGAAGCACAGCATCAATTTTGGGAAGAAAACGGCTATTTAAAAATTGATAGTGTAATTGATGCCGAACGTTGTAATGCCGTAATCGAACTGATCATCAAAACACTCGGTGCGGATATGGAGAAACCGGAAACCTGGTATAATGATCATCAGTTGCTGCAAGGGCTTATGCTCCAGCTTTATCAGCATAAGGCGCTTGATGCTATCCGGAACGATGAGCAGGTAAAATCGGTTTTTGCTAGCCTCTATGGCTCTGGTGCATTATTACCCAACTGCGAAAAGGTAAGTTTTAACCCACCTGTAAATGGAAATTTTAACTTTAAAGGAAGTGCGCTTCATTGGGATATTGATTTTAACATTGGCCCTAAATATTATATTCAAGGTTTACTTTATTTAAATGATGTTCCGGTAAACCGTGGTCCATTTAGCCTTATTCCGGGTTATCATCATAAAATTGAAGCAGAATTACAGCATAATAGCCCCGAATTACTAATTCAGCAGTTGGCGGAGCAAAACCTGGCTGTACCTGTAGCGGGCAAACAAGGCGACATTATTTTATGGTTGCAATCTATTCCGCATGCGGCTACACCTAATTATGCTGATGTGCCAAGGTTTGTTCAATACCTAAGTTTTAATCAAATATAATCTGCCCATAAACCCCTGTAAATGGAAGCAATACAACTGAAAGAAAGATTACGTCGTATAAGTGATGAAATTTTAAAACCCGGAGATTTTCACGATCAACTAGCACCTGCCATAGCTGATTATGCAGCCCTGCTGTCTACAATCGTAAAAATCGATAATAATGACGAACAGCATAGAAAACACATTCAGAGCGAAATGGGCGAAGCAATTGGGACATTTTGGGCGGCGCAGTGTGTTAAGGAAATTTTAAGGACCCAACGTTTTGTAAGGAGCTTATATTTGGCAATTAAAGAAAAGTTAAGTCAAAAACCAGGGCCGGTTCGGGTAATGTACGCGGGCACGGGGCCATTTGCTGCCCTGGCTTTACCGGTAATGATGCACTTTAGTCCGGCTGAAGTTCAGTTTACAATGTTGGAAATCAATCAGCAAACCTATGATATTTTACAAGAAGTATTAGCAGCTTTTAATTTAAAAGATTACGTGGCAAAGTGTGAAATTGCAGATGCCACAATTTATCAGGTTGAAAATGCAAATATCGATATTGTTTTAAGTGAAACCATGAGTCGTGCACTCATCAAAGAACCACAGGTTGCCATTATGCTTAATTTTGCAAGGCAATTGCCCTCAGATACCATTTTTATACCTGAAGAAATTAATGTTGGCATAAGTACGCAGCAAAAAAGTGGCGCCAGGCCAAAATTAATAAAGCATTTGATGGAGTTTAACACATCTTTGAGGCAAAAACTTGTCAGCAATACCGTGGGCTTTAACTGGCAATTTGATGAGGTAATTATAGAAAATGAGATAGAAGAAAATGAACCGCTCTATTTTTCTACTGAAATTAAAGTATATCAGGATAATTTTTTAGGTTTTAACGATTGTTCGCTAAACATACTGGAAAGAATTAAGACCGATAAACCAGCTCCTGAAAAATTAAAATTCAGATATGTTTTAAAGGAAGCACCCGGCTTTATTGTTTATTAGTGGTTTGGGACTTTTGATTTTTAATAGGTAGGGCAGGGATTTATGGAGGTAGCAGCTGTGGATTAGTGTTATTCTCAATCTCAAATTTTTATTTCCCTACTTTTTCCTCAACTTTGCCGGACAAGTATGCCGCCAGAGAAAAGAATTCCGAATAAAGCCCCTGTTACCAGAAAACCTGGCGTAAAAAAGCCGGCAGTTAGAAAGCCTGCAACAAATAAAAAAAAGAAGAGTGCCTTATCCATTCAGCTTAAATTATTCCTTGCTGGTTTATTATTGATTTTACTCTCCCCATTTTATTACGGATACGTTTTAAGAAGTTTTGTGGCTACCTGGCGATGGGTTAAAGATTGGGGTCAAGATCCTAATTATAGAACTTACGAGAGTTTTAACATTAAAATCCCCAAAAAATATACCATTCATGGAATTGATGTTTCTTATTATCAGGGCAAAATAAACTGGCCAAAGGTAAAAGAGATGAAAGAGGATGAGGTGAGCATCAGGTTTGCCTTTATCAAAGCAACTGAAGGATTGTTACTCGTTGATCCCTATTTTCAACGCAATTGGCGCGAAGCTCCAAAATCAGGCATTATCTGTGGTGCTTACCATTTTTTCAGACCAAAAAAGGATGGAAAAACGCAGGCTAAATTTTTTCTGCAGGTAGTAAATATAGAAAAAGGCGATTTGCCTCCCGTAGTGGATATTGAAGCCTTAGATGGTGTTTCTCCTCTAAAAATGAGGGCCGAACTGTCTGATTTTCTTAATTATGTAGAACTGAAAACTAAAGTCAGGCCGATCATCTACACCGGACTTAAATTTTATGAAGATTATTTGCTGAATTTTTTTGATGATTATCCCTTATGGATTGCCCATTACTATCAGCCTAAGTTACGATTGGATAAAAGCCGATGGAAATTTTGGCAACACTCTGATAAAGCCAAAATTAATGGCATTGGGCATGTGGTCGATTTTAATGCTTTTAATGGCGATAGTTTAGCATTAGACAGGTTGTTAGTTAGATAGTTGGTTATTGTAAAGTATGGTTAATTGGTTAATTGTTTAAATCGGTTAATTGTAAGCTAGGGTGAATTGTTTAAATCGGTTAATCGACTCCAAACTCCAAACGCCCAACTGCAAACTATTACCGGCACTATACCGGAAACTAATGACTAATGAACCAATGACTAATGAACTAAACCATCCAGCTTTCACATTTCTCTAAGAAAAATTCGTCAGCTTCGGCACCGATGCCAATTTCTTCCGGAACATCAAGAAAGTAGCCATTATAAGTAAGTCCGCCAACTACCGGATCTACCAGATGGCCCAATAGGGCAGTATCTAAGTCGAAAAACTCCACATTCGGACTTGCCAATGCGAAATGAAGGTTAGCACTCAAGGCAATCCTACTTTCAAGCATACTGCCAATCATGCATTTTACACCTCTTTGCAATGCTTCTTCATGGATTTTTTGTGCTTCTAAAATGCCGCCCGATTTTGAAAATTTAATATTTAGGTAGGTTGTAGACTGGCTATTGATCAGTTTGCGGGCATCGTGGTGATTATAACAGCTCTCATCAGCCATCAGTTTAATGGGTGAGTTTACATTCAGTTCAGGCAGTTTATCATCGTACCAGGTCCTCATGGGTTGTTCGCAAAATTCAATATTGTACTTTTCCAGTTCGCCTAGGGCAAATAAGGCATCATCAAAACTCCAGCCCTGGTTGGCGTCCAAACGCAGCGTTAGTTCTTCGCCCACCGCTTCGCGGATGTGTTTTACCCTTTCTATATCATCGTGTACCTTTTTGCCCAGTTTAATTTTAATGATTCTGCAACCCTGGCTTTTATATTTCAATGCCGTAGCTGCCATCCCTTCGGGCGTATCTATGCCAATCGTCATATCGGTTTCGATGGTCCTTTTTTGTCCGCCAAGGAATTTATAAAGTGGCAGTTTCGCATTTTTGGCTGCAATATCGAACAGCGCCATATCAAAAGCACTTTTAATTGTATTATTATGGTCGGCATAACCTAAAAGATCGTTCATGCGCTCCGGAATATCCAAAGGATCTTTGCCTTTTAAAATCGCCGCGAAATCTTTGGCCATGGCAATACAGGTTTCCTGCGTTTCTCCTACAATCATCGGGAAAGCAGAACATTCTCCAATGCCATGGATACCCGCATCGGTATAAATCCTGATCAGTACATTCTGCGCAAAATGCATGGTTCCCGTGGCAATAACAAATGGCTCCATGGGGATGCTAAAGCGGTATATTTCGGTGTGGGTGATTTTCATTTTTTTTAAAGGCTAGATTTCCAACTAAAGTATAAAAACAAAAACTAAATAGAAACAGGTTTGTAGATTATTAATAGATTTACGCCTCAAATCAAATTCCATTTTCCCGCTTACATTTTACATCACCCGTCATGTCAGAAACCAATAATTTAATCCACGCTTCATCACCATATTTATTGCAGCATGCCCATAATCCGGTTAACTGGTACGAATGGGGGCAAGAGGCATTAGAAAAGGCTAAAGCAGAAAATAAACTGATATTGGTGAGTATAGGCTATTCGGCCTGCCATTGGTGCCATGTGATGGAACGCGAAAGCTTCGAAAACCACGAGGTTGCTGAAGTAATGAACAGGCATTTTATCTGTATTAAGGTAGACCGTGAGGAGCGTCCGGATATTGACCAGATTTACATGTATGCCATTCAGTTGATGACTGGTAGTGGTGGCTGGCCGCTAAACTGCATCTGTTTGCCCGATCAGCGGCCGATTTATGGCGGAACGTATTTCAGGAAAAACGACTGGATCAATATTCTTGAAAATGTTGCTGCACTTTGGGCAAACGAGCCCGATAAAGCCATTCAATATGCAGAGCGCCTAACTTCAGGTATAAAAGACAGCGAAAAAATAATCCCCGTGCCTGAAACTGAAGCATATACAGACGAACACCTCACCGAAATCATCGAACCCTGGAAACGCCATTTTGATATTGGTTACGGAGGTTACAACCGTGCCCCAAAATTTCCTTTACCTAATAACTGGGTATTTTTATTGCGTTACGGTTTTTTAAAAGACGATTCATCTGTTTTTACCGCTGTATGCCATACACTCGAAGAAATGAGCAGGGGAGGTATTTACGATCAGATTGGAGGCGGTTTTGCCCGTTATTCGGTTGATGATAAATGGCATGTGCCGCATTTTGAAAAGATGCTTTACGATAATGCACAACTGATCAGTTTATACGCAGAAGCTTATCAATGTACCAAATTCGATTCCTTCAAACAAACTGCTGTAGAAACCATAAATTGGGTTTTTGATGAAATGACTTCGGCCGACGGACTGTTTTATTCAGCATTGGATGCAGATAGTGAAGGTGTAGAAGGTAAGTTTTACATCTGGGATAAGGCAGAGTTTGATGAGGTTTTAGGTGAAGATGCACAACTGATTGGTGCATATTATAATGTTACCGAAGAGGGGAACTGGGAGGAGGAACAAGCCAATATTCTGCGGAAAACCATCAGTGATGATGATTTGCTTGCCAGGTTTAATATTGAAGCAGAAGTGCTTTATGATAAGGTAAAATCAGCCAAAGCAAAATTAATGGCGGTTCGGAGCAAAAGGGTTCGTCCGGGCTTGGATGATAAATGCTTAACCGCATGGAATGGCATGATGATCAAGGCCCTTGCAGATGCTGCACAGATTTTAAGCCAAAGCGGTTATTATGAAAAAGCATCAGCTGCAGCCTCTTTTATTTTAAATCACCTCAAATCGGAAAAGGGAGGTTTATATCGCAATTATAAAAACGGGAAAGCATCGATTACGGGTTTTTTAGATGATTATGCTTTCTTAACAGAAGCTTTAATTGCTTTGTATGAGTATGATTTTGACGAAAAATGGCTGGAAGAAGCAAAATTACTGACTGATTATGTTATCGCTAATTTTACTGATCCAGATTCTCCGATGTTTTTCTATACCTCTGCCGAAAGTGAGGATTTAATTGCCCGCAAACACGAAGTTATGGATAACGTAATTCCGGCTTCAAACTCTGTCATGGCACAGAACTTAAAGAAACTGGGTGTACTTTTTGATATTGAAGAATATGCAGAAAAAGCCTCAGCAATGCTTGCTGCGGTTCAGCCAAAAATTAAAACTTATGGTTCTGCCTACTCAAACTGGGCCATTCAGTTATTGAATGAAGTGTATGGTATAAATGAAATCGCCATTACAGGTTTGGAAACCGATGTGATTAAATTAGAATTAAGCAGTCATTATATTCCAAACAAAATTACACTGGGCGGAACAAAAAGTAACTTACCACTGTTAAAAGGTAAGCAAAGCAATGAAACAAAAGTTTATATTTGCCGAAATAAAGTATGCCAGTTGCCGGTTAACACTGTTGAGGACGCATTAGAGTATTTACAATAAATTAATTTAAATGAATATTTCACCAAACTCTGTAGTAGCGTTAACTTACGAATTGCATACTACTAACGAAGAAGGACAACAAGTTTTTGTAGAAAAAGCTGACGAACAAAATCCTTTAGTATTTTTATATGGCGTTGGCATGATGTTGCCTAAATTTGAAGAGCATTTAACCGGTTTAAAAACTGGTGATGAATATAGCTTCGAGCTTTCTGCTGCAGATGGCTATGGCGATATCGATCCGGGTGCTTACGCTGATCTTCCTAAAACGATGTTTACTGAAGCTGGTGGCGAATTACCTAACGTTGGTGATGTAATTCCTTTACAGGATAACAATGGCAATCAGTTCAGGGCAGGTGTTACTGCGGTTCATGATGAAACCATTTCAGTTGATTTAAACCACCCGATGGCTGGTAAAAATTTATTGTTCAGCGGTGTTATTTTAAATGTGCGTGAAGCTACACAAGATGAATTAGCTCATGGCCATGCTCACGGAGCTGACGGTCATTCAGGTCATTAATCAATCGATTATAAACGATTTTAAAGAAGTCAGGTTTTAAATAACAATTTTGCTATTTAAACCTGACTTCTTTTGTTAGAATATAGCTGGACTAATCCTGAAAAACTTCCTCTAAAATGAGCGTAAAGCCCGGCAAAATAGGCGTGGTTACTTTTTCGCCTTCGGTAAGCAGTTTAGTGGGCTGAAACTTGCCCTGATCATCCAACAGATACCTGAAAAACGTTTTATCTTCAGGGCTTATAATCCAGTATTCTTTAACGCCTGCTTCTTCATAAACCTCATATTTACTGATCAGTTCTTTTTTGCTGTTTCCTGGCGACAAAATCTCCACAACAATATCAGGTGCACCGATACAACCGCGTTTATCTAACTTGCTTTGATCGCAAATTACAACCAGATCAGGTTGTACCACGGTAAAAATTTCTTTATCTTTCTGTGTTTTCTTTGCTAAACGGACATCAAACGGCGCCGTGTAAACATGACATGGCTTTCCTTTTAAGATATTATATATTGGCCCGAAAATATTGGTTAAAACGCCCTGATGAATCCGCGAAGGAGCAGGGCTCATCCTAAAAATGTACCCTTTAATAATTTCTAAGCGCTCCTCAAATTCAAAGCGCAAATAATCTGCATAACTGTATTTTGCAGAAAAATCTACCTCATTAACGGTTTTAATGGGAGGTAGTTCGTCTTCAGTTGGATATGGTTTGATATTTTTCATATGGCATTTAACCAAATATACTAAATATCTTAGTTTTTAAAAATCGATTTTTAAACGTAGTCCGCCGTTGGTAAGGTTCAGGTTTTCTTTAGAGAAAGTTTTCATCGGCAGTCTCAAAAACGGCTCAATGGCAATATTATTCTTTTTAGATATTTTTTGCTTGTAACCTAAAGAAAAATTGTAAAATCCGATGTATTTATCAGGATCTATACTGGCTTCGGGCTGAGGCTCTGTGGTTTTTTCCGCTACAATAAATGTTTTCGATTCAGCATAGCCATTTACAGGTGCAGAAGAAAAATTTTGTACCTGGTTTACAATGTAATTATTCTGTTGTGAGCTATTTAGAACCGCTAGTGCAGAAACCCCGATATTGGTGTACAATTTTTCGCTGATCTTATACTTTAGTTCTAAAGGAATATTAATTCCACGCACTTTAGAGTCAACCGATTCCAGGTTTCTACCCGATAAAGTTTGCGGAGCGCCCGCGTTCAGCGATTCTGAAGTGCTGATGGCAGCATAAGAAACACCAGAACTGATAGACAGTTTATTTGCAATGGCATACGATAATGAAAAGCCATAGTTCATATTCACCTTATTATCGTTACCCATTGCAGGGGCAACATACACATCAGGTTGCCATTTAGAGTTTTCGTTCGTTTTAGATGAATTTTTTTGCTGGTTTGCACGGCTATCCTTTGCAAGTAATTCTTCAAATGTTGTTTTTTTAGCCGGTAAGTCTTTTTTCTTTTCGGTTAAAAGCTCAAAGTTCTTAGGGCTAAATGTCGAAATATTAGCACCTGCAAGTTTATTATCCAGTATATTACCGTTTAAAGGCAATAAACCTTGTGTATCATTTACATAGGGATAATTTTTATGCTCCTCAACAATTAGGTTTGTGCTTTCTGTAATTTTATTTGCAGGGCTGGCCGCAATAGGGTTATTTAAAACAGTGGTTGAATCATTTAATGGAGTAGGGGTATTTTTTTTAGGTACGCTATTACTAAGATCGGTGTTTGATTTTTGTTGCGTTTTAAGTTTAGTTAAGGCAAGATCAGTTTTTTGACCGGTATTGTTCAGAGCAAAAAACACCCCGCCGAAAACAAAAATAAGGGCAGCAGCTGCCCACAACGGCCAGAATGCAATGCTCCGTTTTTTATTTTCTTTTACCGAAAAGCGCTCCCAGGCACCATCAGGGTATGTTTCCTCATGGTTTTGGAGTTGCGCGGTGATATGCTCAATTAATTCCTTATCCATTTTTCTTGTACGAATTAACCATGGTATTTAAATAAAGGGTACGTAACTTATTTTTAGAACGTGTTAAATACACACGGCTCGAACTTTCGGGTATATTCAGCATCTTCGATATCTCATCGTGTGCAAAACCTTCAATTTCGTATAAGTTAAATACCAGTCTTTGCGTATCTGGTAAGTGATTTAGTAAATTCAAAATATCATTCACATGAAGTTCCGAAGCAACCGAAACCTGCGTAACCGGATGTTCGTTTTCGGCCAGGTCGTCTACATAGAACTGAACTTTCGAACTCCGTATTTTATCTATTGCTGTTCTCGAAGCAATCTGGGCAATCCAGCCTTTAAACGACCGCTGCAGTTCTTCCGGGTTTTTGGGCGCTTTAAAACCCGCCACATGTTTAAAAATCTTGATAAAGCTATCATTTACAAGCTCTTCACTGTCTGAAGTGTTCTTGGTGTACCTTAAAATAATGCCCATTAAATAGCCATAAAATGATTTATACATCATTTCTTTACAGCTATTGTCGTTTTTTACACAGCCTTTTAAAATTTCCTCAAAACTGAGTATTTTTTTTATCACCCCTGTAAAGGACTATTTATTAAAGGTTTATCATGATTAATTGCTTGCAAATTTAAGAAAATAACACCACCCGATTTTTTGAGTGGTGTCAATTTTCATGATCACAGGTAGTGCGATTCTTTATTTATTTGTCATCACAGATAAACCCAGTCCGGTACTATCGGTTTTGCTGGTTAAACCTTTGGCCCAAATGGTATAAATTTTTCCTTTTTCAATTTTAATGGCCGGTAAGCTTACTTTTACCGTTCCGCTTTGTTTTAACTGAAAAGTATAGCTATCGTTAGGTGCAATGTTGGTAAAGGTTGTAAATTCTTTGAAAGCTTTTGCTGTAAACAATGGGGCATCAGTTCCGGCAACAGCTAAATCGTAAGTTGCAGTTCCGGGGCTTAAGTTTACAAAACGAACTTTTGCTTTATCTGCTTCAGGAGCTTTTAAATCATCTTCCAGAATCAGAAGTTTTGTCGATTTTAATGTATCAACCACAAATACTGAATAGAAGAAGCCTGATTTTAAACCTGCAGTAGCCGTAGTTACATATTTTAAAGAATCTTTTTTAGCCACTCCAACCAATCTCGTTCCTGGATAGGCTGCATAATAACCCAAATCTTTGGTGTAACTAAAAAAGTTGATTTTCTGGTTGTCGAGGATAAAATCCAGTGGACCTGTTCCTGGTGATGCATGTACAAAACCAATACCTGCTGCTTCTATCGGATCGTTATTGAAATCTTTTTTACATGCCGTAATGGTTAAGGTTATTGCAAAGAGAGAGAGTATAATTTTTGCCGTAGTGCTAAAATTTTTCAAATTCGTTTTCATTTTAATGTTTAAATCAATTTTATGAACAAAATTGGTTAATGGCCATTAACGCTTTTTTCTTGTAAAACGATTAATGGAATGAAAACGCTACATTATATCTGTTTTTTTATGAATATTTTAATCTACTGTTAATTTACTCTGGAAAATTAACCGACTTGCAACGGGCTTTCCATTTAAGTATGCAGGTACAAAGTCAAAATCTTCAGGACGAAATTTTGATAATGAAATTTCTTCTGTTCTTTTCAGTTCTCCTTCTCCGGTTTCTGCTTGATATTTGATAAGTTTTCCATGCTCATCTATATGGAAAATTAAAAGTACAGTATGAACTCCTGCATAAGCACGGAATTCCTTTGATGGTGAAAATTTTTTAATTAGAAAGCGTAGACTAGTATGATATCCACCAATTTTTGCTGGATAAATAATTTTATCACCTTCTTTTGTAGAATCTATTTCGTAAACTATATTTTTTGCTGTATGGTTGTATTCCAGTTTCTTTGTGGTATAGTTATAAATCTGTTCTAACGAATCAGGACCATTAAAAAAACGCCATCTACCAGAGCGTTCGTCATCTTTGTATAATCCGACTGCCAACAGATCCCGTCCAATTTTTATTTCAGATTCACCATTTTTTACATAGCGTTTCGATTTCAACTCTGTTGAATGTTCAATCATCCCTCCTCGAATAATTCTAAAATGTGTATGGGTGGAGTCGCTTTTTTGTGCAGAAGCAAATAAAGGAATAAACAAGGAGAGGAGCAGCGTAAGTTTTTTCACAATTTTAGGTTTTGTTTATAAAGAAAAAGAGTTTTGACGTAATATCAAAACTCTTTTAATAATTCACATAGCAATGTGGTTAGTTAAGCATACATCTCTTCGCGGAGTTTGGCTACATCACTGCTGTTAATATACTCATCGTACGTCATTAACTTATCAATAGTACCTTTTGGTGTGATCTCAATAATGCGGTTGGCAACCGTTTCTGTTAACTGGTGATCTCGTGAGGTAAACAATATTGCACCCTTAAAATCTTTCATGCCATTGTTTAATGCCTCGATCGATTCCAGATCCAGGTGATTGGTTGGCTCATCAAACATCAATAAGTTGGCTTGCTGAAGCATCATTCTGGAGAACATACAACGCATTTTTTCGCCTCCTGAAAGCACTTTTACGTTTTTAAGTACTTCTTCGCCTGAGAATAACATACGACCTAAGAAACTGCGTACAAACTGCTCATCGGCATCCGTTCCGGAGTATTCGCGTAACCAATCCACCAGGTTTTCATCCTTACCGGCAAAGTATTCAGAGTTATCGTTCGGAATATCTGCAGTACTGATGGTAACGCCCCATTTAAATTCTCCCTTGTGGTCAGTATCTCTACCGGTTAATACATCGTAAAACGCTGCGGTAGCCAAACTGTTCTGAGATAAAATAGCAATTTTATCGCCTTTATTTACCATGAAAGTAACTTTATCAAATAAGATTCCGTCATTTCCGGTTTTACCCAGGTTTTCTACCTGTAAAATCTGGTCGCCAGCCTCACGGCCTGTATTGTTAAAAATAATTGCAGGATATTTTCTGCTCGAAGCTTTAATTTCGGTAATATCGATCTTATCCAAAGCTTTCTTACGTGAAGTTGCCTGTTTTGATTTCGAAGCATTCGCACTAAAACGGCGGATAAACTCCTGAAGCTCCTTCACCTTATCTTCCAATTTTTTATTCTGGTCACTGCGTTGTTTTAAGGCCAGCTGACTTGATTCATACCAGAACGTATAGTTACCTGTGTAAATACTCATTTTAGCAAAGTCGATATCCACAATGTGGGTACAAACGGCATCTAAAAAGTGCCTGTCGTGACTTACCACCAATACAATATTCTGGTAATCGGCCAAAAAGTTTTCCAGCCAGGCAATGGTTTCGATGTCCAAATCGTTGGTAGGCTCATCCAGTAACAAAATATCCGGATTACCGAAAAGGGCCTGCGCCAATAACACCCGTACTTTTTGCGTGTTATCCAATTCCTTTAACAATTTATAATGGTTGTCTTCGGTAATGCCTAAATTGCTCAACATGGTTGCGGCATTGCTTTCCATGTTCCAGCCGTCCATTTCTGCAAAAAGATTTTCCAGTTCTCCCGCACGTTCGCCGTCTTTCTCTGAGAAATCTTCTTTCATGTAAATGGCATCTTTCTCTTTCATAATGGCATAAAGCTCTTTATGACCAATCATTACGGTTTCTAATACCGAAAACTCATCAAATTCGTAGTGGTTTTGTTTTAAAACCGCCATTCTTTCGCCTGGAGTAAAAGCCACGCTACCAGAAGTCTGGTTAACTTCTCCCGATAAAATTTTCAGGAAAGTAGATTTACCTGCACCGTTAGCCCCGATTACGCCATAGCAGTTGCCCTGGGTAAATTTTAGGTTAACATCTTCAAATAATGTGCGTTTGCCGTATCGTAATGATAAATTAGAAACTGAAATCATGCTGTAATTGAAATAAGGCGCAAAGATAGGGAAAAAGGTTGAGGGTAGGAAAGAAGTAGGCGTTTGATTGTTTCATTGTTGGAAAGTTTAAGGTTAAAATGTTCAATTGTTTGATTGTTCTATTGTTGGAAATAAATGATCGGTTAACCGCTTTAAACAGTTACCAATTTTTTTTTGAAAACGGAGGATCCAGTTCGTTGTGGCAAATGCAGGCCCGCTTTCACTTCAATCTTTTAAAAAAAACTTCTGTCATGCTGAGGCACGAAGCATCTGTTTCATAGCTGCAGATGCTTCGTGCCTCAGCATGACAGTATATCGGGGTTAATGCAACTTTAAATTATTTCCGTTCAATTAGGTTTATTGATAGTGGTTGGTGCTTTTGTTCAATGGCTTAAAAACCAACGCATCTGGGAATCTTAATGTAAGCTGTATATCACATTTAGATTATGTTAGATGGGCACTTCTTGGTTCCCAATCAGATGAGGCCGTCTCCATAAATATAGAATTGTCATCCTGAGCTTGTTGAAGGATCTGTTTTAAATCTCTTAAAAAGCGTTTCGACAGGCTCAACGTGACAAATTCGATTGAATTACATTTATGATACAGCCCCGTGACGATTTATCTCAATGTACTTTAAGGTAAAATATTTATTTTAGTCCTATGCAAAACGATCTCTTGCTCGAAACCATTAAAACCACACTTCAAAAAAGCAAAGTAGAAAAACTGGCTGCAATTGCTTCTGAAGATACTTTTTCGGTAAAAGAATTAATTGATTTAAGTTTTTACCATGATGAACAGATTGGTTTCAGGGCAGCGTGGATTTTAGAGAATGTATATACAGCTCACCAGCTTCGCTTTTTGCCTCATGCGCTTTATTTTCTAGATAAGCTGCCACAACAGCATAATTTATCGGCATTGAGGCATTATGTTAAAATCCTGGCCTTTATGACCAAGAAAAATGCTCATGAATCTGTTAAAAAGATCATTTCTGATTACAATACCGATCATCTGGCAGAGGTTGTTTTCGCCTGGCTCATCGATGAAAAAATACCTGTGGCCATAAAATCACACTGCCTTAATATCCTGGCGAATTTAAATGTAAAGCACAGCTGGATTAAGGAAGAACTGCTGCAAACGATGGATTTTCTGGTTGATAGGGAAAGCATTGGCTTTTTTTCAAAGGTGAAACAGATCAGGAAACAGTTTTCAGTTGGCAGTTAGCCGTTATCAGTTAACAGTTACTAATAAACCAATGATTAATGACCAATTTACAGTTATCAGTTAACATAGCGTCAAATCTTTCAGGATATATCGAATTTGTATCTCTCTTTCGGCATTAGTCTTTCAGCTTTTAGCTATTTTTACCGAATGAGTACTATATACGAAACCATCTCAAAAGTTATAAAAGAACGTCGCAGTATATTCCCTGCAAGCTATATTAAAAAAGAAATTCCGGTTGAGGTTATTAATCAGATTTTAGAAACGGCCAATTATGCCCCAACACATAAATTAACCCAGCCCTGGCGCTTCGTGGTGATCAGGAAAGCCGGATTGGCTAAACTGGGCGAAGAACTGGGCCGGTTATACAAGGCATTGGTAAATCCGCAGCAGTTTTTGCAGAAAAAGTACGATAGCTTTGCCGAGAAAACAAGTCAGGCTGATTGCATTATTGCCATTAATATGCATTTAAGCGGTAAAATACCAGAGTGGGAGGAGTTGGCAGCAGTATCGTGCGCGGTACAGAACATGGCCTTAACAGCCGAAAGTTTACAGGTTGGCGCTTATTGGAGTTCGCCTCCTTTAATTAACGACCTGGGTGATTTTTTAAGTCTGGGTGAGCATGAAAAGTGCATCGGCTTATTCTATATGGGCTATCACAACGAAAAACCCTGGGAACCCAACCGTACGCCAATGAGCGAAAAAGTGAAGTGGATAGAGGGGTAGGTTTGAGTTATTAGTCCATAGTCATTAGTCTGGAGTCATTAGTCATTGATCATTAGTCATTGGTCATTAGTCATTAGTCCGGAATTCTAAGTCATCAATTGTGTTATAGTTTGATAGTTCAAGGCTATTATACTATGGACCATCAACCATTTTCCATCACCCATCTTACATCTTACATCGTCCATCTTAAATCATCCATCACCTCTATGTCTACATTAAAATCTACACTATACCAGCTTTGCTTAACTTTTATCCAAAACAGGATTGAAAATATCGAATATTCGCTGCAACAGGCGAGGCAGGCCTCAAACGACGACACAAAAAGCAGTGCGGGCGATAAATATGAAACCACGCGGGAAATGATGCAACAGGAAATGGATCGCAATAATAAACTGCTTTATGAAGCGGGGCAACAGAAAATTGCATTACAGCAGATCGAAAATGTAGAATCGGATCAGGTTGTTAAAAACGGGAGCGTGGTGCTAACCTCCGAAGGTAATTTTTACATCAGCATTAGTGCAGGGGAATTAAATACGGGTGGACAGAAATTTTTTGCCGTGTCGCAGGCTTCTCCTATAGGTAAGATTTTGATCGGAAAGGCCAAAAACGAAAGTTTCAAGTTTAATGGTAAAGAATATACTGTAAAAGAGATATTATAAAAGTTTTCAGCTGGTAGTTTACAATTTGCAGTTAACAGATTTATACTTGCAGTAACCAGATCTATACTTGCAGTGGCCAGGTTTATACTTGCAGTGAGTAGGTTTATACTTGCAGTTGCCAGAATGTAGTTTGCGCATGGCAATATTACCGGCGCCATCGAAAGTTGTGAACTTGCAGTAGACAGTTATAAACTTTCCAACGATAACATTATCGCGTCAGGTCGTAGGTTTATCTTTGCAGTCGACAGTTTTATACTTTCCATCGACAGGTTTGAACTTGCAGTTGATAGATATATACTTTCCATCGGTAGGTTTATCACGGCAGTTCGCAACTCTATCAAAGGGGTCGGTAGGTTTATGTTTGCAGTAGATAGTTTTATGTTTGCAGTAGATAGTTTTATGTTTGCAGTGGGTAGGATTATGATGGCAGTTAGCAGTTGATCAATAGTTGATTTAGTTGGGAGTTAGGAGGCTGGAGTTTTGAGTCTATTTAACCGCTTTTAAAAGAAAATCGCTTAATCAATTTCAACAGTTAAAGTTATCTATCAAAGGATTAAAAATACTTATTTCATAAGTCGGGATTAGAAATCCCAACTAACGGGAAGTTTGGAGTCAGTTAACCGATTAAATAATTAATCGCTTAATTAATTTCAACAGTTAAAGTTATCTATCAAAGGATTAAAAATACTTAGTTCATAAGTCGGGATTACAAAACCCCAACTAACGGGTTAGGAGGCTGGAGTTTGGAGTCCAGTTGAAGAAAATCGCTTAATCAATTTCAACAGTTAAAGTTATCTATTGAAGAATTAAAAATCCTTAGCTCATAAGTCGGGATTAGAAATCCCAACTAGCGGGAAGTTTGGAGTCAGTTAACCAGTTAAATAATTAATCGCTTAATCAATTTCAACAGTTAAAGTTTTCTATCAAAGGATTAAAAATCTTAGCTCATAAGTCGGGATTACAAATCCCAACTAACGGGAAGTTTAACCGGTTTAAATAATTAATCGCTTAATTAATTTCAACAGATAAAGTTTTCTATCGAAGGATTAAAAATCTTTAGCTCATAAGTCGGGATTAGAAATCCCAACTAGCGAGAAGTTTAACCGGTTTAAATAATTAATCGCTTAACCAATTTCAACAGTTAAAGTTATCTATCAAAGGATTAAAAATCTTAGTTCATAAGTCGGGATTAGAAATCCTAACTAGCGGGAAGTTTTGAACAGTTAACCAATTCAAACAATTAACCGGTTAACCCTTTCAACAGTTAACCAATTAACCAATGACTAATCAACCAATAAACTAACTTAAAAAATTATCCCCATCCGTTTTGCGAAAGCAGGGACTAAATAAGTTTTTAAATCTGCGTAAGGTATAAATACGACAATCTGTCCCTGGGCGTAACTGGCTACTTCGTAAGGATTGTACATAAAAGCAATTCCATTGTTGTTGAAGTAGAAATTATTATTCGGTTTTATAAAATCATCGAAAAGTACCGAGCTTAAAGCATCTTTAGCCTTGATGTTATATTCTTTACGCAGATTGCGTTCTAAAATACCTTGTAAAGTATTCGAATCTATCTTGACAATGTCGCCAAGCACCATTTGTTTTTTATTCTTTACATCAAGGCAGTACATTACACTGCTGTAATTGCCATGGGCACCGCCAGTATAGGCATCGGCCAGGAAATCGATCACTACATAACCATTATCGTTATAACTCACTGATTGCTGACTGTTGTTGGTGTAATTTAGCCAGGCCTGAAAATCATCATCGCGACCGTTTTTAGATTGTTCGGCAGCCTGTGCTTTGTAATCTTTAAAATAACCGGCGGCTATATTTTTAAAACCGGTTGTAAGGGCCACCTGTGAACCTAATCCTAACATTTTTTTAAGCTGGGTATTTAACCAGGTGCTGGATTCGTCGGTATTTTTGCTTTCGAGGTATTCAAAACTGATTTGTGCAGCCGGCGATTTAGGCTGGCTGGCAAAAGCCTTAACCGAATCGTCGTAAATGCCTGCATTGAACTGATAACTTCCATCAGGATATTTTTCTGTAAGCACAATCGGGAATTTTTTGGCTTTATCTCCGCTTTCCCATGTACCGTTAAAACCGTTTCCATTCCACTTTAAGGCCAGATGCGGCGATTTAAAATCTTGTGTAAAATACGATTCGTAATAACTGTATTCGGTAAGTACAATGCTGTCTTTCCCGATTAAAGTATCGGTTGAGAGGTTAAGCCATGAGCCATCGTAATAATAAGAACCACTTACGTCATCATTAACCTTTTGCAAGTGCATTACTACTTTTTTACCCGCAATGGTGCCTTCTAATCTCTTATAAAAATGCCTGGTAAGTTCTGTTTTTACCTTTGCGGTACTATCTGTTTTTACGGTATTATTATTCCCGTTTTTAGGGTTGTTGCAGGCTGAGAGTATCGCTATTCCGAAAAGGCATAATAAAAAAGAGTATTTCATAAGGGCTGGTATGTAGGGGTTTTAGCGTGGTGAAGTTGGGAGGTTTAGTGCTATAAGGTTGGAAGGTTTTAAAGTTGAATTATCTTTAACATCAAAATTTTTCTTAGTTGTTGTAATGTTTTAAAGGCAGGTTGCATTAACCTTTCCAACATTCAAACCATTCAACATTCAACATTCAAACTTCTCTTCAAACCTTTCAACATTCAAACTCCTCTTTCAACATTCAAACTTCTCCTTCAACTTCCCTTAATTAACCCCTCTACCTGGATTTTGTTTTATTAAAGCTCTTGTTAATGCTGTAATAAAGGTTTTTTGCGGTGTATCTTCCCGGGTCAATAATTCTTCTGATGGTGTAAAGCGGATAGTTTTCATCCCTTGCTGTAGACAGGATAAAAGCTGCCTTAAAACCATGTTCTTTTAACTTATGCAGGGTAGATGATTTGAAAACGCCGTATGGAAATGCAAAGTATTCTACTTTTTTTCCGGTAATCTGCTCCAGTTTTTTGGTGGGTTCATCAATTTGGGTAGTCCAGTCGGCATCTGTAAATTGAGCAAAGTTCTTATGGTCGTAGGTATGGCTGGCAATGGTATTTCCTTCGTCTGATAATTGTTTGATCTGCTCTTTCGTCATGTAATTAATCCGGCCTTTTTTGCCAATCGAAACCGTCATGATAAAATAAACCCCTTTGAAGCCATATTTTTTTAATGCGGCGTTACCAACAGTAAACTGATCTTCATCGGTATCATCGAAACTGATGATGATTGGTTTTTCAGGCAATTTAGCCCCATAAACAAGGTAATTGTATAAATCATCGGGCTGGATGGTATGGTAGCCGCTATCGGCCAGCATTTTAATGTGTTCGCGGAATTTATCCGGGGCGATAATATCATCGTGTGCCCTTTTACTATCGCTTGCAATGTTGTTCCTGATCTGGTGGTAGCAAAGTACAGGAACCTCCCTACGGGCCATAATGGTTTTATTATCAGCAGGTTTTGTATTCGTAGAATCTGTTTTAACCTGTTGTCCGCTGGTGCTGCTAACAACCGTTTTTTCCTTTTGCTTATTGCCCGAACAAGCCAGTGAAAATGAACCTAGAAACAGGATTGAGATCAGGGTATGGGCAGCTGGTTTTAAATGTGGATTCAATTTTTTATCATTTATTTAATCAAAGATACAGCGTTTTCGGAAAGGATAAAGTCTTTTTCGTAAGCATCCCATTCTTTTTGGGTGATGCCCGATTTTAAAGCATTTCTTTTAAAGAAATTATAATCGGTGAGTTCATTTTTATTGGTTAAACAGGTATTTAAGAATTTAAACATGCGTTTTTCTCCAATTATCTGCTCAAGGCCACGGAGCAAAAAAGGACCATAAGAGTAACGGTAAGTACCCGATATTTCATTAATCTCTTTAACGGCGTTTAAAGGTTTGGCCTTAAAGTTTTTCAATTGTTTTCCCCTCTCTGCAAAGTATTTGGTACTGAAGGTTTTTCCGAATTTTTCTTCGGCTGCTTTAACCGATAAATATTCGGCGGTCGATTCTAAGAAGAACCAGAACAAGGTTGAATTTGGCTGTAGCACATTTCCGAAATAGTAATGGCCAATTTCGTGTGCAATAAACGGATAATCGGTAGAATCTTTAAGTTTATGATGTTCTACATCAATCATATCGCCCAGTTTAATACCTGCAAATGCAATGGTTGGGAAAGCCACAAAACCCCAGCTTCGGCCTTTGTTAAATTTTTCTACCGGCGAATGCTCTATAAAAACATTTTTCGTATCATATGGGATCTTTAAAACCTTAAAATAATAGGCTTTCATTTCGGCAATATTATTTTCAAAAACCTCCAGTTGTTTATTGTCCATCTGGCTGTTTAAAAATAGTGCTCCTTTGGTTTTTTGTACGCCATAATCGCCCGCAAAGATCATAGGTGCAATGGGCACTTCAGATTTAAACCTGGCCACAGGTCCTGGTTTTGGCTGATCGCCGTTTATAAAAATCATTTTAGCATCCTTACTGGTCACCTCAATATCAAAAGTCATTTGCTCCATCTGCCTGTCGTTTTTGATGTCGTAAATAATAGGGTACCATTTAGACTGATCAGTGGCCCGCATGGTTTTTCCGTTAAAGGCAATCAAACCTTTAAAATCAATAAAATTGAGTGTATCGGTATAAATCGGGAAAGCCCCGGTATAAGTGATGTGCAGTTTGCCGGGGTTTACCATGGTACTGTCTTTATACAATGGGGCATAGGTTAAGCCTTCGCCACGCATGGCGCCACCATAAAAACCGCTGTATTTTAGGGTTTGGTTAACTGAATCTTTAATGGCTTTAATGTTAAAACCTTTGTTTAATAATAGCTGATAGTCTTTACCCAGGTTAGGGATATTGCTCAAAACAAAATCGCAGGTAATCTGCCCTGTGGCCATTACCACCTCAACTTTTCCGCTTAGGTGCGGGGTTTGCGCATATATTTTAAAAAACTGGACTAATAAGAAGGCGAGTAACGCTAATTTTTTCATATAAATTGGTGGTTCGGTATCAAAAGAAAATCCCGGTGCAAAAACCGGGATTTTTTGTTAAAAACTATTTTTAATGCTGTTGCTTAATGTTTTTGGCGACCAGTAACCGCTGGCAATAATTCTTCGGATGGTAAACAACGGATCCTTTTCGTCGCGTTTGGTTGATAGCTGGTATGCCATTCTGAAACCACGTTTTTTCAGTTCAGGGATGCCTTCAGCGTTCCATAAACCAAAAGGATAGGCAAATTCGGTCATTTTTTTACCTGTAATTTCTTCCAGTTTTTTGGTTGGTTTATCCAACTGTTCTTCCCAATCTTTACCTGCATATTTTTTAAAGTTTTTATGGTCGTAAGTATGGCTGCCAATGATGTTCCCTTCATCAGAAAGCTGTTTAATCTGCTCTCTGGTCATATAATCAACAAATTTCCCTTTTTTGCCGATCGAAACTGTCATGATAAAATATACCGCTTTATAACCCAGTTTTTCTAAAGTTGGGCGTACAACGGTAAACTGGTCCATGTCGGTATCATCAAAAGTTAGCATAATGGGTTTGCTCGGTAAGGCAGCACCTGTGTTTAGGTAAGCATAAAGTTGGTCGGGCAAAATGGTGTGGTAACCGCTATCGGCCAGCATTTTCATCTGGTCTTTAAAATTCTGAATTTCTACAATATAATCCTTTCCTACTTTTCCATCAGTTGGTTTCCAGTTTCTTACCTGGTGATAACATAAGATAGGTACCTGTTTTCTGGCCAGGATGGTTTTGGCGTCAGCCACTTTTATTTTAGAAACATCAACCTGTGTTGCGGTGCTTGCTGTTGTTTTAGTGGTTTGTGCAGTAGAATCTTTATCAGCAGATTTTTCGGTTTGAGACTTAGACTGGCAGCTGGCAAATAAAATTGCACCGGCTGTTAAAATGGTTAAAAAGCTATATTTCATTATCAGGGATGTATGGCTACAAAACTATAAATTCTGTTAATTATTTAGGTGTTAAAATAAATTGTGTTAATAATTATTTTACATTAAAGAAATTGTGCTAACTATCGCTTTTATTACATATTAAAGCATGTTTAATATCCTATTATTAAATAATTTAGCAGCTCAAACAAATTTTGATGAATAAACTTTATAAACTCCTGTTGTGTGCGCAGTTTTTATCCTTAACTGTAGCGGCACAAACCAAAACATTTACCATAACCGAAAATATCCAGCCGCAACCTAAGGCAAATTATCAGCTGGCCTCGCGTTTTTCGCCAAATAAACTAAAGAAAATGGTTTATTCTACTGCGGTTGATCCGCATTGGCTAAAACTGAGTAACCGTTTCTGGTACACTTTCGAAAGTCCGAAAGGGAAATTCTGGTACCTGGTAGATCCCGCTTCGAAAAGCAAAAAAGTGATGTTCGATAATTCGAAGCTGGCAGCAGATATTACGCTGATTGTACGCGATCCCTTTGATGCGGAGCATCTGCCACTCGAAAACCTGAAATTTGCTGCAGATGAAAAAAGCATTTCTTTCGAGATCAAAAGCAGTGTAGATGAACTGAAAAAAGACCGTAAAGACAAAAAAGCTGCAGATTCGATGCAGAAAAAAATCTATTCTTTTAAATATGAACTGGCTACCGCTAAATTAACCGAGTTGCCAAATTTCAGCAAACCAAAACCTAAACCAGCCTGGGGCTCGGTAGCACCAGATTCGTCGGCCATTATCTTCTCCCGTAACTACAACCTTTACTGGATGGATAAGGAGAATTATAAAAAAGCGGTTAAAAACGAAGACGACAGCACCATTGTAGAGCACCAGCTTACCAAAGATGGGGTTAAGTTTTATTCGTACGGAAGTGATGGCGATGGCGAAAACAACGTAGAAAACGAAAAGAACAATAAAAAACGCCGTGGTGCTTATGTACTTTGGTCGCCAAATTCGAAATATTTTGTGTTGGACCGGACCGATTCTCGCAAGGTGAAAGATCTGTGGGTGATTAACAGTGTTACACCGGGCCGCCCCACATTGGAAACCTATAAATACCAGATGCCGGGAGAGGCCGAAGCACCACAGGATGAAGTTTTACTGTTCGATTTTGCCGCAAAATCTTACAAAAAACTGAGTGTTGCCGCTTTTAAAGATCAGAGTGTTTCCGTTTGGAGCAAACCTTCTTTAAATAAAGACCGCGATAATGAATTCCGCCCATCCATCTGGTTGGGTAACAACAGCCATTTTTACTTTTCGCGCACCAGCCGCGATTTAAAGCGTATTGATATTGGTACGGTTGATATTGCGACAGGTAAGGTTACGCCAATCATCGACGAACGTTTTAATACCTATGTTGAGGTTAACCGTCCGGGTTTGGTAAACGATGGTAAAGAACTGATTCACTGGAGCGAGCGCGATGGCTGGGCACATTTTTATCTTTTTGACGGAAACGGTAAATTGAAAAACCAGATTACCAAAGGTGCTTTTCACTGCGAGAGTATTGTAAATATTGATGAGAAAAAACGCATTCTCTATTTTACCGCCAACGGACGTGAGGGAAAAGAAGATCCTTATTACCTGCATTTGTACAGCATTAATTTTGACGGTTCGAACATGAAATTGTTAAATGCGGGCGACTTTGACCATCTGGCCAACATGAACGATAACAATACTTATTTTGTTGATAATTACTCGAGGGTAAACACGGCGCCGAAAGCTACTTTATATGATGGAAGCGGTAAAAAGATTATGGATCTTGAAACGACAGATCTTTCTTTATTAATGGCTGCGGGATATAAGTTCCCTGAAACCTTTAAAGTGAAGGCAGATGACGGCATTACCGATTTATATGGGGTTATGTATAAACCTTTCGATTTCGATCCGAACAAAAAATATCCTATTATTGAGTATGTGTACCCAGGACCACAAACTGAAGCGGTAAATAAAGCATTCAGCAAAAGCATGGACCGTACCGAGCGTTTAGCTCAGTTTGGTTATATCGTAATTACGGTAGGTAACCGTGGTGGTAATCCTTCGCGTTCTAAATGGTACCACACTTATGGTTACGGTAATCTCCGCGATTATGGTTTGGCAGATAAAAAAACAGCGATCGAGCAACTGGCAGCGAAATATTCGTATATCGACGAATCTAAAGTGGGCATTACAGGTCACTCGGGTGGTGGTTTTATGTCCACAGCCGCCATGCTGGTTTATCCTGATTTCTTTAAAGCTGCGGTTTCAAATGCGGGTAACCACGATAACAGCATTTATAACCGTTGGTGGAGCGAGAAACACCATGGCGTAAAAGAAACGATCTCTTTAAAAGGCGATACTTCTTTTAAATACAGCATTGATAAAAACCCTGATCTGGCTAAAAACCTGAAAGGACATTTATTGCTGATGCATGGTGATGTAGATAATAACGTGCATCCTGCAAACTCAATCCGTGTGGCTAACGCGTTGATGAAAGCGGGTAAACGCTTCGATTTTCTGATTATTCCAGGTCAGCGCCATGGTTTCGGAGATATGACGGAGTATGCTTTCTGGAAACTGGCCGATCATTTCAATAAATATTTAATCGGTGATTTTTCTGAACCAAGCGATGTGGATCTGGTTGAAATGGACAGGGATATTGAGCAGAATGGGAAGTAGAAATTAATTAAAATACCCATGGTTTGTGTTGCCACAGATCATTTGAAGAAGTTTAATAATGGCCTGTGGAAACACAGGCCATTTTTTATGCCGATAGCCTAGGTTCTTGTCTCCACGAACCGTTTTAGCTACCAGGAAACTATGTAGTGTCTTAACGTTTATGTTTTTTTGAAAAACAAGGTACTGTAGTTCTTCGGTTAGGGTAGTCCTGCTATTGCCTATAGTCCCGATTGGGCCGCTACTGCTAACTTACAAAGTCTGCTCTATGCCAGTTGCTGCTAATGTCATTAGTTAATTCGCAATTTTATAATTATTTGGATTAAGATTCCCAATCAGGTTGAGAATGACATAACGAATTAAAAAATACCTCCGTGTTAATCCGTGCATCCGTGGCTGAAAAAACAGCCCCATAAAAAAAGCCTCCCGACTTTTACGTCAGAGAGGCCTTTTCTTAGGTTTTTAGGTAATCCTTGGGTGTTTTGATCTTATTTGTACAGGTAATTAATTGCAATTACGTCGTTTGCATTAAAGGTGCGGTTACCACCATTAGAACAGGCTAACATAAATGAAGCAGCATCCGGAGCAGAAGGAGTTCCAGGGATTCTTACCGCACCAATATTAGATGCGCCTTCGTTTCCTGCACCGCTTGAACCACAGCTAAAAGCACGGTTCATGTAATCTGTATGGCGGAAACCAATACAGTGACCAACCTCGTGTTGAAGAACGGATGCCAGGTACAATAAATTAGGGTTTGTACCATAGGCTGCAGCGTTGGTGTTCATTTTTACCTGACTATATGGCGCACCTGATGAAGTAGGGAAGCCCGATGAGCCTAAAGTAATGAAACCACCGCTCGGACCTTCGTTAAAGCCAACAATATCGATGTTTCCTTTTGCACCGGCACTAGCCCTTTGGAAAGTAAGGCGTAAACCCAATGAGTTATATCTCGAAATCATGGTGTTTACTGCATCGCTATATACCTGTGGTAAATTGGTAACTGATACTGTAACAACACGTGGTAAAGATTTAACAACGTTTGTGGTTCGGTACTGCTCAGTTTCGGCAATGTTTAAATTTGCGCCTGCAGATGGTTCAGTTAAATTATCATCTGTTAAAAGGATGTCGCCTTCTACCAGATATCCTTCGTCTATCTTACGGACATTGTCTGTACTAAAGCCTAATGATTTGATCTGTGATAATTTGTCGGCTGAAATGTCAGTCTTGTTTTCTACTGCATTCTCTGTATTATTACTCTTACAAGAATATAAAGTAGTGAATAAAAGACATGCGGCTGCAATGGATAAAAATTGGGATGTTTTCATCTTGATTTAGGTTTGATTTTTTTAAATTGAATAAGTTAGTTAATAATGTTTGTGGATTACCTAATAAATCCTAATTTAGGGAAGATATTCGATGTAATCAAAATTTTATAATAAAATAATATTTGAAAGTCAGCACTGTATTTTTAGTTGTATGTTTTTGTCTGTCTGCATTTCGTTTAAACGCACAGATACAACCTGTAGGAATAGAAAAAAAAATTGAAAAATATATTTCTAAAACCTCAACTTCTTTAAAATTAAGTGAAGATCAGCCAGTTTTGGTTAGATTTAACCATGTATTAAGTCCTGCAGAAATCAGGTCATTAAATCCTAAAAAAAGACTTTCCGGCGATTATTTTATTGTGCAAAAATCTGCCATTTCGAGCCTCTCTAATAGTGTGGTTTATCAGCAACAGGCTAATGCGCTCTGGAAGGTAAGCGAGCGGCTGATGAAAGTGCTGGATAAAGCAGGTAAAAAGAACGATTCTGTTCTGGTGAGGTTAGCCGTAAAAAATGTGGAGACATTATCCGGTGTAGCCCGATCCTTAAATATAAAATCAGTAGATAAAGTCAATAATATTTACACTATTAATGTGTTGCCAGCTGATTTAATGGCGCTATTGGAAAAAGAAGAGATTTTATATGCTGATGTTTTGCCCGTAGCTAAAGAAGAAGTTGTTATTAACGGCCTCGACCTGGGTTTAAATCAGATTTCGAATGCGCACAGCCTTTTTCCTGGTATTGATGGCACAGGAATTAACCTTTCACTTAAAGAACAGATGTATGATGCAACTGATCTTGATTTATTAGGAAAAACGGTACCAGGTGCAATTACCGGTTCAGTGCCCACTACCCACGCCACCATTATGGCTACTTTGGCACTCGGAAGCGGCAATTCCTTTATCCGCGGTTTGGGCGCTGCACCTAAGGCTAAATTGGCCTATGCTGATTTTTCGAACCTGATGCCCGATGCAGCCAGCGAACTGGCTAAACTTAGAATCAGTATTCAGAACCATTCTTACGGTACTGATATAGATAACGATTATGGCATGGAGGCTGCGGCCTACGATAAACAGATTTTTGAAACCGATACGCTGATCCACGTTTTTTCTGCAGGAAATAAAGGAACATCAACACCATCGGTTGGTTTATATCAGGGCATAACTGCCAGGGCTAATTTAACGGGCAATTTTAAACAGGCCAAAAATTTATTGGTCATCGGCGGCATCAACAGGGAAAATGTTTCCGAAAGTTTGAGCAGTAAAGGCCCGGCTTATGATGGACGCGTAAAACCGGAGCTTGTAGCCCTGGGAGAAGACGGAACATCGGGTTCGGCAGCGATTACCAGCGGATCCATCGCTTTACTGGAGCAGTTTTATCAGCAGAAATATAAAAAAGCTGCTTCAGCGGCACTCATCCGGGCAACTTTGATTAACGCTGCAGACGATTTAGGAGCGCCACAGGTCGATTATTTGTATGGCTATGGGAAGTTAAATGTGTCTCAATCGTTAAAAACTTTGGATGAAAACCGGGTTGCTTTATATAACGTAGCTAAAAATCAGGATCTGGTGGTGCCCTTAACTGTTCCTGCAAATGTGGCCGAAGTTAAATTAACCATAACCTGGAATGATCCCCCCGCTACGGTAAATGCCGCTCAAAGTTTGGTAAATGGTTTGGATTTAAGTCTCGAAAATCCGTCCGGAAGTATAACCCTTCCCTGGGTTTTAAGCACCTATCCTGATTTAGATTCGCTTGCAAAGCCAGCGGTACGTAAAGCAGATCTGATTAATACGGCACAACAGGTTAGTGTGGATAATCCTGATGCAGGCACTTACAATATTCATATTAAAGGCAACCGAATATCACAAGGAAACAATCAGACAGTTGCACTGGCTTATCAATTTAAGCTTAAAAATACTTTTTCTTTTATCAGTCCTGACCAAAACGGATATTTTTTTGCTAATGAAGGCAATTATATCCGTTGGGAGAATACCTATTCTGCTAAAACCGGAAATCTATCGGTAAGTTACGATGATGGAGCAACATGGAAATCAATTGCGCAGAATGTTGACCTTAGCAAAGGTTTTTACAACTGGACTGCGCCAGATCAGTTTTCGAAAGCGATCATCAGGATGGAGGTTGAAGGCAATACGATACAAAGCCAGCCTTTTGTGATTTCGAGTCCACGCACTTTAAAGGTGGGTTATGTATGTAAAGATGGTATTGTACTTAACTGGAATCCACAACCTGGGGCCAAAGATTATACACTTTATCATGTTACAGATAACGTGCTTACCCCATTATTAACCCTTACCGATACCATTACCAAAATTGATATCAGTAAAATTTCAGGTAAGTATTTTGCTGTTGCAGCTAACGGAGCAGGTTTTACAGGTTTAAAAAGTTATTCTATCGATTATTCGCAGCAGGGAATTGCCTGTTACGTAAAGAATTTATTCGCGACAGTAGCCGATGATAACCGCATCAGGGTTGATCTGAACATCGGCAGTACGCTGGACCTGAAGAACATCATCTGGGAAAAACAGACGGGACCCAATACTTTTAGTGTTTTACAGCAAACCAAACCAATTTCAAACCAACTCGATTATGCCATTTTTGATGATAAACCCAAAGAAGGCATTCAGTTTTACCGGGTAACTTTCGAAACGGCCAGCGGGCAGGTGCAGAGCGACCTCGTTTCGGTGGTTTTCCTCAAGGCAGATCAATTTTCTTTCTTTCCCAATCCGGTAACTGATTATTTAACCATTTTAAGCGGATCATTCGAAGATTACAGCCTTTCTATCTTTAATATTTTAGGGCAAAAGGTTTTCGAAGAAAAAGCCACAAGCTCGAATAAATTTGCGCTTAATGCACTTTCTTCAGGTATTTATGTTGGTGTAATCAATAAAAACGGACAGCAGTTGAAGAAATTTAAGCTGATTAAGAGATAGCGGAGAAGGTTAATTTAAACCAGCGTTGGAAAAGTGATAAGATATAATCTTATTTCTCATGTTCCGCAAGTATCAATTAATGATATGGATTTTAGTTGCTGTTTTTATTATGATTTGTATAGCCAATAATAAGGAAATACCTAAACTTAGCTTTGTTATATTAAAATCCATTGGTGGGAGAGTTTAGAACTTACGCTTATTTTTCAGGTATGGTATCTTTAACATCTTCAGGGGTTCTTAATATGTACACATGTGGCGATTATATTCTTTTACATAGTGAATTAGGTTTTTGCGGTCACATTCCGATAGACTATCAATTTTTTCAAGCCGTTGTTTTGCAATTGGAGCATCTTTATATAAACTAAGATTTTTTTTATGCTTAATGATGAACAAAAAATCTCTTAATTTTAAACTATCCATGTCAGAAACCTCTTTCATGGTAAACACATTAGGTCCAACTCTTTCATCTGCTAAAGTGTGGCAACTTGTGCAGCTAATACCTCGTCCAAGCTTCTCGGCCTTTTCTGTATCTACTTTACAGGTGTCAGTTTTGTTTTTAACCAGCACATCAGTTTTATCATTGTTTCTGCAACTTAAAGCAATTAAAACCATTAATAAACTACCTAAACTTAGCTTTGTTATATTAAAATCCATTGGTGGGAGAGTTTAGAACTTACGCTTATTTTTCAGGTATGGTATCATTAACATCTTCAGGGGTTCTTAATATGTAAACATGTGGGCGATTGTATTCTTTAATATAATGGATCAGGTTTTTTCTATCGCAATCTGATAAACTATCTAAAGTCTTAATTTTATGATTTAAGAATGGTTCCTTTTTGAAGTATCCTTTATGCTTGCTAATGAAGATAAAGTCTCTTAGTTTTAGGCTGTCTATTTTTGATAGCTCAAAGTAAGAAGGTACGTGAGAATAAATTCTTTTTTCCTGTTGAGCATGACAACTTCTGCAGCCGATACTAAATTCTAGCTCACTTCCTTTTGCAGGGTATAAAGCACCGCAAGTATCGGCTAACATTTTAGCATGATTTTTAGTGGTTACTTCTTTATTTTCACCTGTACAGCCAATAATAAATAAGATAATTAAGAAACTACCTAAAATTAGCTTTGTTATATTTAAATCCATTGGTGGGGTTGTTTAAAAATTTCCGTAAATTTTCTGCTGTATTTAAAGTTGGGTTGGCATAAGCACCATCAGACATATCAACCAAACCTCTCATTAAGTATGCATTCATTATTGATAATTCACTCAATGAAATCATGTTATTGTTTATACCTGCAACTTCGGCCATTAGACTTTTTCTGCTTGAAGCTCCCTTAATATGTTCTAAACCTAAAGTATGAAAAAATTCGTGCATACTAATATTCGGATATTTACACCAGTCGTTGTAAACAACAGTAGCTGGCCCTCCTTGTCTTAATGTTAATCCGCTTGTAGTTAAATTATCAGTTTTGAAACCAATCCGATCTACCACTGCCAAAACAAAATCATTACCTGATAATTGGCTTAATCTGTTAATTTTTTTAAGTTTTACAATGTAATTAATCCTATACCGAACGTTATATGTTGCCATGGTGTTTATATTAAATTTGTTGGCCTTTGTATCATAATTCGATAAATATCTGTTATACTCCATCGTTTCTCCCCTAAGCTTATTGGTAATATTGTGCTGGGTATATGCCATTAAGCTATTTAGTTTAGGCGCCCCAGTTGAGGTTAACTCAAACACTTTTATGGTAATCGTTACATCGCCTGTTACCAAAAGCTCGGGCATTTTGCCGGGCATATGCGATTGCTGTATCCTTAATCCATTACAGGTAATGCCGCCAGAAAGTTTTCTGCCCTGGGCAAAAGAAACCTTCACTAATAATTGACCGAGCGTCACTTTGGCTAATTATTAATACTTCGGTGAGCTGTAAAAGATGTTTCAGTAGTCGGTAAAATCTGAACCAATAACCGGTTCAATAGGTGCAGGTCGTTTTTCATCCGTTTAAATTTTAAATAATCAAAAAATAATGTGGGATGAATACGTTTTAAGGGATAGTTTTGATAAAAACGTAAACTAATATACAAATAAATAAAATATATGTGCCTGATCACTTAGAACAATATTCAGTTACAGTTAATCTATTTAGCATTTTCTTCGTATTTTTCAGCAAATGCGATCAATAAATAAAACCAATTCCTTATAAATGAAAAAAATACTACTATTTTCAGGCTGTGCGCTCCTTTTCTTTGGCGCTTGTAAACAAAGTGTTCAAAGTAGCATTGATGGTGCCGATTCTTTAGCGATAAAAGCCATTAACGATTCCAGTTTAACTCAATACCTATCTGTAATTGCGGCCGATAGCTTGCAAGGAAGAAAACCCTTTACCAATGGCGAAACCAAAACAATCAATTATCTGAAAGTGCAGTTCGAAAAACTGGGTTTGGCCCCAGGTAATGGCAATAGTTTTTTTCAGGAAGTGCCTATGGTCGAGATTAAATCTATACCGGAAGATAAAATGGTATTTAAAGGGAAAACTGCTTCATTAACCTTAAATTATCTAACCGATTTTGTAGCAGGTACCAGAAGGGTTCAAAACGAAGTCAGCATTAGTAATTCGCAGCTAATTTTTGCCGGTTATGGTATTGTGGCTCCGGAATACGGCTGGAATGATTATGCCAATCTGGATGTAAAAGGAAAAACAGTAGTGGTACTGATCAATGATCCGGGTTTTGCCGATTCAACTTTGTTTAAGGGTAAAAACATGACTTATTATGGTCGGTGGACTTATAAGTTTGAAGAAGCTGCCCGGCAGGGTGCTACAGGGATTATTATTGTACACGATACTGAGCCTGCAGCTTACCCCTGGACGGTGGTGCGCAGCGGCTGGTCGAAATCGAAACTTACTTTGCAAAGTGAAGATAATGGCATGAACCGGGCTGTAGTAGAAGGCTGGATCACTTTAGATAAAGCGAAACAACTTTTTGCAATGGATGGTAAATCTTTCGATCAGCTGGCTTTAAGTGCACGTAAAAAAGGTTTTAAAGCAGTCGATTTGAATATGACCACATCGTTAAAGGTTAAAAATACCATCAAAAATTCAGTTACCTATAATGTGTTGGCTAAGATACCGGGCGACAAGCGTAAAGATGAAGCCATCATTTATTCAGCCCATTGGGATCATTTGGGTGTGGGAGAGAAGATAAAGGGCGATTCTATTTATAATGGCGCTGTTGATAATGCCACCGGAGTTGCTGCATTATTCGAAATAGCCTCTGCATTTAAGAAATTACCCAAAGCACCAGGCCGGACCATTCTATTTATTTCGTACACGGCAGAAGAACAGGGTTTGCTGGGATCGGAGTTTTATGCCAAACATCCTGCTGTTCCTTTAGCCAAAACTGTGGCCAATATTAATATGGATATGATGGGAATTGCCGGTAAAACGAAAGATATTGTGGTATATGGCTTTGGACAATCTGAGCTGGAAGATTATGCTGCCGAATCTGCTAAAAAGCAGGGGAGGGTAATTGTGCCTGATCCTGTGCCTTCATCAGGCCTGTATTATCGTTCTGATCATTTTAACCTGGCCAAGGTTGGTGTACCCTCTCTATTTACCGGCTCGGGTGTAGATAATATTAAAAATGGCAGGGAGTGGGGCTTAAAGCAGGTGGCCGATTTTACGAAGTTCCGCTACCATTCGCCACAGGATAATTTTGATGCCAAAACCTGGGATTTATCAGGAATTATCGAAGATGTGCGCATGCTTTTTGATTTGGGCTACCGCATCAGTAATGAAGATTCCTATCCGAAATGGAAAGAGGGATCTGAATTTAAAGCCATCAGAGAAAAGAAATAAAAGCAAAAAGCGCCCCGATTTATAACCGGGACGCTTCTTGAAAAAAGTCATTTATTAAACATTCCCCGAAAGGAGGTTTAATTAAAAGTAGAACTGAACACCTAATCTTGGTGCAAAAGTATCAGCGTTTAAGCCAAAGCTGTTTGATTTTACTTTAGCACCTGTTCCTTCAGCCTTAACGGTATAGTTATCATAGCTTAAACCTTTAACTGAAAGTTCGATACCGATTTTTTTAGTTGGGAAGAAAGCAAAACCCGGAGCAACTTCTACACCGATGTTAGTTGTAGTACCCACTTTAACTGCGTTATCGCCGTTGGCATCAGTTACTTTTAACTGACCGAAAGCCAAAGGCACAGATAATTGTCCGAAGAATTTAAACTGATCTGATAAACCAACATAGTAACGACCAAAAGGAGCAACTTTAAAAGCGCCGTTTTGTGTTCTTTCGCTTACTGTTTTATTGTATTCGTAACCAACACCGGTACCGATTGCAAAATTATTGCTGATAAAATAACCAACACTTGGTAATACGGTGAAGCTGAAATCTGCTTTTGGAGCGCCATCAACTTTTGTAGAGTTTACACCTACATTACCACCTAACATAAAATTTCCTTTTTCAGTTTGTGCTTTTGCACCATAAACTAAACCTGCTACTGCTACTAAAGATAATAATAGTTTTTTCATCTTTTTTATTATTTATTTGTTATTAAAATATAGTCAATTTTACTATTTTAATGTCTGACTATATTCGCCTAAAAGTCAACACTTGTGCCAAAAAACATTGCCTGCGTCATCAAAAAATCAGTTTTTGGCTAACTCCTTAGTCCACAAACTAATGTAAATTTAATGTTAAGTCAATATTATTTTGGTGTGACGAAAAATCAATCGATTGATTAATTTTTTAGGCATGACAAATTGACAATCTGACTTTTTTTGTATAAATGTCAGACTTTATGATAGCAGAAATGGCAGGTTTTTAGAGAAACCTTCTTGCTGTTATAATTAAACTTTACAAGCTGAAATCAGGTTTTCTACTTTCTTTTGAATGATGCCAATGGTTCTTTCGTCGGTTAAATTTCCATCCGCATCGAATTTATTTTGCGCCTGTGCAATCAATACTTCCGGCTGTAAAACAGGATTCATATTTAAGAAAGTAAAAACGGGTAAAAAAGCAGTTTGCATCCTAACTGTTCCCCACATGCCCTGCGTAGCACCCATTACGGCAACAGGTTTGTGCATCAAGGGCGAATCTTTACCGCGACTGGCCCAGTCGATGGCGTTTTTCAATCCTCCAGGAATAGAATAATTATATTCGGGTGAGGCGATAATAAAAGCATCGGCGGCAGCCAGTGCCTCCCTAAATTTGGTAACGCTTGCCGGGCGTTCTTCGGTTTCAGGCAAATCATGGTCTGCATTATAAACAGGAACGTCATCATAAGTTACAATTTCAAATTCGATTCCTTCAGGAATCAATCCGCCTGCTACTTTAAGCAACATTGCATTATAAGAGCCTTTACGCAAGCTTCCACATAAACCCACAATTTTTCTAATTTTTTCCATAGCTATAAAACCGCAACATTATCAAAATGTTTGGTTTTTGCAAGGACATCAGGTGTAGTTTAAAAATTTATTATCCTTATTTTTGGCTTATAAGCTATTCGTTATGACAGAAAATACATCTACCACCTCCATTATTGAAAAAACCGTTTTTCCGATACTTTTCGCCTTAAGTTTTTCGCATCTTTTAAACGATACCATACAATCCTTAATTCCAGCGATTTACCCGATTATTAAAACCAGTTATCATTTAAGTTTTTCGCAGATTGGTTTAATTACGCTTACTTTTCAGTTGGCGGCATCCTTGTTACAGCCATTTGTGGGTTTATATACGGATAAAAAACCTCAGCCATATTCGCTGGCAGTAGGGATGGGATTTACCCTGATCGGTTTGATTTCTCTCTCACAATCGGCCCATTTTTATACCATGCTGCTTTCTGTTGCTTTTATCGGTATCGGTTCTTCCATTTTTCATCCCGAAGCTTCGAGGATGGCACATGCTGCATCGGGCGGGAAGAGAGGACTGGCGCAGTCTGTATTTCAATTGGGCGGCAATGCCGGAAGTTCATTAGGACCGTTACTCGCCGCCTGGATCATTGTACCGTATGGACAGTTCAGCGTAATCTGGTTTTCGGTTATTGCGCTATTGGCCATTATGATTTTAACCTATGTGGGCAACTGGTACAAAGGTTTCATGCTTTCTAGAAGTAAAAAGATTAATATTCAAACAGTTGTAAACCAATTTTCGAGGGGCAAAGTGATCTTTTCTGTATGTATTTTATTGTTGTTAATTTTCTCCAAATATTTCTATATGGCGAGTTTAACCAATTATTTTACCTTTTACCTGATTGATAAGTTCCACGTTTCGGTGCAAACTTCGCAGATTTATTTATTTGTGTTTTTATTTTCGGTAGCTGCAGGTACTTTATTGGGTGGTCCTATCGGCGATAAAATCGGAAGGAAATATGTAATATGGGCATCGATATTGGGGACTGCGCCATTTGCATTATTGTTGCCGCACGCCAGCCTGTTCTGGATAGGCGTGCTTATCGTTCCCATCGGGATGATTCTGGCCTCGGCATTTTCGGCCATTCTGGTTTATGCACAGGAGCTGATTCCCGGAAAGGTAGGTTTGGTAGCCGGCTTGTTTTTTGGCTTTGCCTTTGGTATGGGCGGTATTGGTTCGGCTTTGTTAGGCAAGCTGGCCGATTCTACCAGTATTGAATATGTATTTAATATCTGTGCGTTTCTGCCGTTGATTGGTTTGTTGACAGGTTTTCTGCCTAATATTGAAACGAAGAAGAAGTAGAAATCAATATGAATGACAGGGGATTAGCTAATTAAACTGCCACGAAAAATCGTCATTCCAACTCAATTTGGGAATCTTAATGCAATACGCTTTAAGATTTCCGCCTGCGCGGGAATGACGAATCTTCTATAGAAATATATCAACGATAACCTGTCTAAGGAATCGCTATGATTTTATGGATAGCGTTTCGATAGCCTCATAGGTTTAAAAGTGGAAATTAAACCCTAAAAAAGGATTAAAGGTATTAAAGCCGAAATCAAATGCTTCTGCATCGTACCAGGTATTAGCTGGCGCATCACCTTTATAATCAATTTTATTGTATGAGAGCAGAGAAAAGCCAAGCTCTATACCAAGTTTTTTAGTTGGGAAAAATGCCAATCCTGGTCTGATTGATGCATTGTATTGGGTAAATTTAGTATTGGGTGTAGGATTATAGTTATAATTGCCAGTATAGGTTTCATCTGTTTTTAAAAATCCAATTGTTCCGCTAACCTGCCCAAAAGCTTTAAGTTTATCAACAATATCTACATAATACCTCACTACAGGACCAACTGAAAAACTTTTTTGTTTGCTTGTTCTTGTTGAGGTAATATTATAGTAAGAGTCGAAATTATTATTGATATTTTTACTATAATTGGCACCTGCTATTAATCCGATAGCTAAGTTTTTAGAAAAAAAGTGAGCATAACTAGGATTGATGCCGTACGAATTTCTTTTTTCGTAATTAGGCGATTCCATTTTTGACGAAGAAATACTAAAACTTCCTCCAATTAAATTGTCTCCTTTTTCAGTTTGGGCAGTGGCTCCCATAGCGATAGCGCATACCGCTATCAGCGTTAATAATTGTTTTTTCATTTTCATTTGTGTTTTTGTGTTTCCAATGATAAAATAAAAAAACGACATAAACTATGCGCTTAGTTTATTTTATCTTAATTATTTGATTGTCAGTGCGAAAAAAAATCCAGACTAAATATTAGCCTAGATTATGCGGTTTATTGGAGATAAACTATTGACGGTTCAGTTTTTCAATAAAGTAATAGGTATCCAGCGCATCTTCTGATTCCGGGTCATCGTTTTCGTTAATGATTGATTTTACTTTGCCATCACTTTTTTGAGAGCCGGTGTTATTGTATTCGAACCTGATGTTGCCAATCGACTTAATTTTTCCATCCTCCGATTTAAAAACGGAATTATAATATTCAATTCTAATATCACCAATGGCTTTAATCTTTCCATTTTCAGATGGGAATACACTGTTGTAATATTCTACCCTTGTATCGCCAATTGATTTTACTTTACCATCTTCTGATTTAAAAACCGAATTATAATATTCAATTTTAGTATCATCTATAGTTTTGATTTTTCCATCTTCAGAAGGGAATACGCTGCTGTAATATTCTATTCTGCCACGAAAGCGCTGAGCATTTACCTGGTTTGGTAAACTTAAAAGTAATATTAAGCTTATGCCGGTTAAGCTTAATATTTTGGCGAATATATTTTTCATTTTATGAGCTGTTAAAAGTGATAATTAAAAGTAAATGTTGGGGTAAAGTTTTGCAGGGCTAACCTCAGGTTATTGGTTTTGTCGTAATTGTAAAGCGATTCTGCTGCATAATAATTTTGATGGAAAAAAGATACCACCGGCAGTGAAAACTCTAAAGCCGAATGTTTGGATATGAAATAACTAAAGCCAGGACTTATACTTGCACCCCATCCCTTTATTTTGGCATCTGTTCGGATCAGGTAACCTTCTTCATCAATCCTGTTAAAAGTATTGATCTGCAGTAATAGGTTAGCCTGCATAAAAAACTTAAAGCGATCTTTAATATCCACATATTTACGCACGAAAGGGGAGATACCCAAACTAAATTCCTTTACCCCACGCTGTTCTTCGTAATATCCGTATTCGTTGTTCCATGCGATATAACTTTCGCCCCGGAGTTTTGAAAGATTTAAAGGAATTTCAAGGCCTATAGCAAAATTGTTGGCTAGAAAATAGCCTCCTCTTGGTGTTAAGGTAAACGTGTTTAAACTGGGTGAGGAATTGTTTTGTTTGGAAGTTCCAAAACTTACGCTTCCGCCTGCAAAGCCGGAGCCTTTTTCAGTTTGGGCATAGCTGCGCCAACTAACGGCGCATAGAAGCACCATAATGATTAATTTAGGTTTCATTTTATTTGTGTTTTTGTGTGTAATCAATAATAATCATTATTGAATTAAAAAACAAGAAAATGAACTAGCATGTTAGTTACGTAAAGAAAATCCCTTAGAAATTGATTCCGAAGGATTTAATATCAATAATTATTCTTTAGGAGGCAGGTAAGTAACAAGCTCCTGGGGAAGCCATGTTTTATACTTTTGTGCCGCTGTTTTTGCCTTTTCGCTTACCGGTATTTTCCATATTTCAAAAAACGATGATAAATTAGAATCAGTAGCTTTACAGATGGAAGTAAACCAGAGGTCTATCCGTTGTTCGTTGCTTAATGGCTTTTCATAATATTTTCTTGGATCCATTTCCCGGTAAATGCTGTTCGCTCTTATAATGGGCTCCCAACCGAAATTATCGATTATTTGAATGTACATGCTTAACGCAAGGAAGGGATCTTCTCCCCATTTTTTGAACGTAGGTTGGTTTTGAAGATAATTTTGAATTTTTTTCTTTACTTCCTCTTTGCTCTGGATTGCTTCATGGTTATAAAGACCTTTTTTCAGCACTTTATCATATACATACATGGTGTAAAGATTAGTAGTTACTTCACTAACCTCATTCATATCCAGATACCAAAATTGATGTCGATGACCCAGCTCATGAAAATGTCCCCAGCTTCCTTTTTCTTTCAGGATTTTTTCATTAAGCATCCATTCACAGCTTTGATCGTCGGGTGCCACAATTTTATCCCAAACTGTAAACATATAACCATAAGCAACTTGGTTATCAATAATTATCCTTTCGGGGTGTGTTCTGTTATGGTTAATAATAGCCAAATCAGCATCTGCATCCATCACCTGATCCCAAAATTTTAATAATGATTCTGGATTTTCCAGATCTTTAATGCGATACGTTGGTACGGTGAGTATAATCTTATCGGTAGCCAGCTCTGTCCATGGGGCAGGATTATTTTTTATGTTTGCCCACTCGGTCAGGTTATTTTTTTCTAACTTATAATAAGGGGCTTTTACCACACCATTGGCCACGATATTTATCGATTTAAGTGTAGAACTATCGGGAATTCTAATGTATAACAAACCTCCGTAAGGCGAAAAAACAGATGTGCTATCTTTATCCAGCTCAAAGGATTTTGTTAAATCAAAACCTGCCCTAACTAAATTATCCATCTGCTGTAAATCATCATTATGGATACCAATTTGTGCCTTTAAATGTTGATTCTTATACTTAGGATCGACTATAATATTCACTTTTTCACCTGCTGGTACATAAACTCCGGTACTGTGTAACCTAAAATAATCAGGGTAAGGATCAGCTAGTCCCTGCGAACCCACTTTAACAGCTATATCGATAAACTCGGTAGTACGTTTTGCAGTTTTTGGTACTTCGCCGGGAAATGATTTACTTTCGGGGTAAACAAAATCTGTTGACTTCCCTACATTGTGGGATTTATCGAAAAGATATTTTGAAAATTTATAGCCAGCTTTTTTTGCAGGTGTTGAAATATCGAGCGGTTTTTTTAAAGTGGGTATAGCAAGCGTATCGCCTATAGAAAGTATTGATTTTATTTTTTTTATGACCTTACTGGTATCTGCATTATTTAAAAAAGCGAGTTCGAGCGTAGGCTCTATTGCATATGCATACTCAGTTGGTGTGGTTGATTTTTGAAAAGGTTTTACCAGTTCCCTCATAATATTTTTCAACTGAAGATAAAAGGGCTCGCTTGTTAGTGCCAAACGATCATTGGTATTTTCTGGCAGCAATAAGGTATAGGCATTAAATATCCCGGCCTTGCATAAAACGGTATTTATTTTTACGAGATCGTTTAAATAGGATTTATTTGGATCTCTGTGTTTAAAAATGTAAGAATACGGAGAGCCGTAAACCAGATTACCCCCATTTGATACAAATTTTTCAATGGTCTGAAGTTCTGTTGTATCTGTTACATCGTTTGTTAAAAAGTAAATATCAGTATTGGATTGAAGTTTACTGGCTTCAGCGATATAAACTTTCGCTTTATTTGCTTTCAACAGACTTATCAAAGCAGCATCGGCAGTTTTGGTTACGGCTACTTTGAGTTTTTTAGGATGAGTGGTTGCATTTTCGAGTATATTTTTTAATAATTTCTGAACATTTTGATCGGTTAGTAATTTATGTTCAAAATATGCTGATGAGCCAATGGCAAAAACCTGTCCTTTACCTAAGTTACTGGCCATGATTATTGTAGCTGCAACTTCAACCTGAGGAGTAAGTCGGTGAGTAGCTATGACATCGGGCTCTTCATTGGTAGTATAAAATACCGAAACAAATGTGCCCGTATCGGGCATGGGTAAGGTATTTATGTCTTTTAAAAGGGCTGATTTTTGAAATTTTTGTGAGAAACTTTGGGTCGCAAGGCACACCAGAATAAAGAGCAGATAGGTTTTTAGATTCATTTTCAAGAGGTTGTGTTTACAATTTTAAGCATCTAAAATTGCTATCACAACAGGCTATATGTTAAAAAAAGCTAAAATGAGCCCACTCCCTCCTGATTTTTTTTGTAAAAAAAATCCCATCCCGGTATAATCGGGATGGGATTTAATTTAAGTGTTATGTATTAATCTGCTTTCTGGTTCAGGAACACAAAATTGTGGTCGAACATATCCAGTTTAATTTTGCTGTCTTTATCTATCTTACCCGCCAATATCTCTTTCGACAGCTCGTTTAAGATTCTTTTTTGAATTACTCTTTTTAGCGGTCGGGCACCAAATTGCGGATCGTAACCCAATTGTGCCAGCCAATCTAAAGCTTCGTCGCTGGCTTCCATTTCTATACCCATTTCGGCCAGGGTTTGCTGTACATGTTTAAACTGCAAACCAACAATGTTTCTGATTTCGCTGCGGTTTAACGGGGTAAACATAATCAGCTCATCAATCCTGTTTAAAAACTCCGGACGGATGGTTTGTTTCAACACCTCGAACAATTCGTTTTTGGTTTTGGCAATTACTTCATCGCGGTTTTCATCGCTTAAATTTTTGAAATTATCCTGAATCAAATGCGCTCCGATGTTTGATGTCATGATGATGATGGTGTTTTTAAAATTAACCGTCCTGCCTTTATTATCGGTTAAACGTCCATCATCCAGCACCTGCAACAGGATGTTAAATACATCAGGATGTGCTTTTTCAATCTCATCAAGCAATACCACAGAATATGGTTTGCGCCTAACCGCTTCCGTTAACTGTCCGCCTTCATCGTAACCCACATATCCCGGAGGCGCTCCAATTAAACGCGATACGGCGTGGCGTTCCTGGTATTCACTCATATCAATACGGGTTAAGGCATTTTCATCGTTGAACAGAAATTCTGCAAGAGCCTTTGCCAATTCGGTTTTACCCACCCCGGTTGTACCTAAAAAGATGAAAGAACCAATGGGTTTGCGTTTATCCTGCAAGCCTGCACGCGAGCGGCGGATGGCATCAGAAATGGCTTCAATTGCTTCATCCTGACCGGCTACGCGCTGGTGTAATTCTTCCTCTAAATGAAGCAGTTTTTCGCGCTCACTGGCAATCAGTTTGGTAACCGGAATACCTGTCCAACGGCCCACTACACCTGCAATATCATCGGCAGTAACTTCCTCTTTAAGCATGCGGCTGTCGGTCTGCTGACTTTCCAGATCGGCTTTAAGTTTCTCCACTTTATCCTGAGCCTCTTTAATTTTTCCGTAACGGATTTCGGCAACTTTGCCATAGTCTCCCGCACGTTCAGCCTGTTCGGCCTCTAATTTGTAATGCTCAATCTGCTCTAATTCGTTGTTTACTGCATCTACCAGGTCTTTTTCACCCTGCCACTTGGCTTTAAATTCGTCGCGCTCTGCCGATAGGTTGGCAATTTCTTCCGAAAGTTCCTGAACTTTTCTATCGTCTTTTTCGCGTTTAATGGCTTCGCGTTCAATTTCCAAACGCATAATCTCGCGGTCTAAAGCATCAACATGTTCTGGCACACTGTCCATTTCCATGCGCAATTTAGAAGCCGCCTCATCCATTAAATCGATGGCTTTATCTGGTAAAAAACGATCAGAAATATACCGCTGACTCATTTCTACAGCTGCAATAATGGCTTCGTCTTTAATCCTCACTTTATGGTGGGTTTCGTAACGCTCTTTTAATCCGCGGAGGATCGAAATCGCATCCTGGGTATCAGGTTCTTCAACCATCACCTTCTGGAAACGACGCTCCAAAGCTTTATCTTTTTCAAGGTATTTCTGGTATTCATCCAAAGTAGTTGCGCCTATGGCACGTAATTCTCCACGGGCAAGGGCAGGTTTTAAAATGTTTGCGGCATCCATTGCGCCTTCGCCACCACCGGCACCCACTAAAGTGTGGATCTCATCAATAAACAGGATAATATCCCCGTCACTTTGTGTAACCTCTTTAACTACGGCTTTTAAACGTTCTTCAAACTCGCCTTTGTATTTTGCACCTGCAATTAATGCACCCATATCAAGCGAATACACCACTTTACTTTTCAGGTTTTCGGGCACGTCGCCTTTAATAATCCTGAAAGCAATACCTTCTGCAATGGCGGTTTTACCCACACCAGGCTCACCGATTAAAATCGGGTTGTTTTTAGTTCTACGCGATAAAATCTGGATCACGCGACGAATTTCCTCATCACGGCCAATTACCGGATCCAGTTTTCCGCTCTCAGCATATTCGTTCAGGTTACGGGCATATTTGCTTAAAGCCTGGTAAGTTGCTTCGGCATTCTGATCGGTTACGCGGTTATCACCACGCAATTCTGTAATGGCTTTTTTAAGGTCTTTTTCGTTAACACCCTGCTCTTTTAGTAATTTGGCCGTGCTATCGTTAACGGCAAGGATACCCAATAACAAGTGTTCTACGGATACAAATTCATCTTTAAATTCTTTTAAAAATGTTTGCGCTTTCTGCAAAACGCTATTGGCATTTGATGACAGATAGACATTGCTTCCGCTCACTTTCGGGAATTTGGCAATCTCTGCATCTAAGTTTTGATTTAGTGTATTCAGGTTAACGTTCAGTTTCTTTAAAACATAAGAAACCACGTTTTCATCAACAGTAAGCAAACCTTTAAGCAGGTGTGCCGTTTCAATAGCCTGTTGCTGATTGCCTTGGGCTATTTCAGAAGCCTGTTGAACTGCTTCCTGGGCTTTTATCGTAAAATTGTTGAAGTTCATATCCGCTTTAAGACAAAACAAATGCCACTGTTATTTTGATTTTAGAATCGGAAATTTTGTCGGTAAGATTTTGTTTTTAATGACTAAATTACTGATTTATAATGTTTTGTGCTGAAAATTTGTCTTGTTGTAAGTGCTAAACATGCGAGGTTTGTATTGACAATTGGTAACTGTTAACTGATTTGGGCGTTACCCAATCCCGATGAAAAATCGGGAAAGGGTCGGGCTTTTCAGGGCTGCGCTTCGCTCCGGTACCAATGAAGGATCGGTACTGAACCCTTACAATCCCTAACGCGGTATTTATCGCGTTAGGCTAATCATAAAAAGTGTCGTCATCCCTACCGAAACGTAGTGGAGAGATCTATATCGATAGATTTTTTATTAAGGTTAAAGCGGGATTTTAGCTAACACTCGTTTCTAACGAGCGTTGAATAATTTATCGTTTCAAACGATAGAATCGTTTCGCTATTTATGCACTCGTTTGGAAACGAGCGCAAACATTTTCTATTTCAGACCTCGCCGGTTTCAAAAACCTGCGAGGTCTGGACAGTAGCATCTTAATTATTTCCCAACTTTTTGCTCAATTACATACTTACCTGCCGCTAAATCTATTTTGTTACTACTTGTAATTTTACCATTAACAGAAATACTTGCGCCGGAATTTACCGGTAAATTAATGCTAGCAGTAGAGTTGGCCGGAATGGTAATGTCATACCTGATCCCATTATTTGTTCTTTTCCACGCACTGCTAATTTTTCCGTAAGGGCCGATGTGGCTGGCTTCGAAATTATCCAGACCTTCCATGATATGTGGATCGAGAATGATATGTTTAAAGCCAGGCTGTTTTTCATCAGGTTTAATTCCTCCCGGCGATTTGTACAACCATGCCCCAATTTCGCCGAACATAATGTGGTTCATCGAGATGTCTGATTTCGCATCGATCGGCCAGTTTTCGTATAAAGTAGTGGCCCCGTTTTCCATCCACCAACCCCAGCTTGGGTATGTTTTTTGGGCAGCAACTTTATAGGCAACATCGCTGTAGCCATTTTCACTAAGTGCATTTAAAATGGCTTTGGTGCCCAGTAAACCAACATCTAAATGGAAACCATCAGCTTCTACACGCTTGGCCAGATTTTTGGCAACCAGGGCAACAGATTCTTCAGGAACAATTTTCCAGTAAAGCGGAACACTCATTTCGGTTTGGATGCCGGTGTTGTAAATCCCTTTTTCTTTGTTCAGGTACTTGGCATTAAAAGCATCTTTTATTTTCTTAGCGAGGGCTGTATATTTCAGGTAATCATCATTTTTACCTAAAATTTTGGCTGCTTTGGCTAAAATTACCACATCAGCATAATAATAACAGGTAGAAGTAAGCTCTACCGGAGATTTTGATTTCACCGGGATCCAATCGCCCAGGCCCCAGGTAGTTAAACCGGTAGGGTAGGTTTCGTCGATGTGGTTTACGTATTTCCTGATGTTTGGGTAACAATCTGCAAGTAATTTTTGATCACCATAAAACAGGTACACATTCCATGGAATAATGGCAATAGTGCTGGTCCAGTCTGGTCCGTTGCCCCATTCGTAGCCCCAGCCATCGGTTGGAATAATAGAAGGTAAAACGCCATTTGGCTGTTGTTCATCACGGTGATCGGCCAGCCATTTTTCGTAAATCGTAATACCATCAAAGCCATACAAACCTGTTTCTATGGCAATCTGTGCATCGCCTGTCCAGCCGTTTTTCTCCCTTTGCGGACAATCAGTCGGGTAGCCAAAAAGATTCGATAAGTATGAATTATTAGTGGCATAATAGATTTTATTGATAATCGGTTGTGACGATTTAACTTCGCCCACAACCGGCACATCGCTGTGCATAAAATAACCAACCAGATCTTCTTTTTGCAATTGGATAGGACCAGAGCTGGTTACTTCTACGTATTGAAAACCTTTATAATTAAAGTGAGGCATAAAACTTTGCTTACCTTTTCCATTCAAAATTAAAATATCAGTTTGAAAAGGATCAGTATTATCTGTTGGGCGGTAATGGGCATCAATGTTCGAGATATCTACATGTCCGTTAGGGTATAAACGTTCGCCGTGTTTCAGTTTTATAACTGTTCCGGCAGGGCCATTTACAGTAATTTTACTAACGCCTGAAATATTCTTGCCCAGATCAAACAGGTAAGTGGTATCATTAAATTTTCTGATGCTTTTACTGGCAATTTCTTCTACATCGCGGATCGGATGCAATGCCTGCGCCACAATATTTTTGGATGGTGCAGAGCGGAACATCACGTCTTTCCAGCCTTTATCATCAAAGTTAGGAGTATTCCAGTCTGTTTTTTCCAGTCGTGCGTCGTAGTGCTCAGCCGTGTAAATGCTGTTGAAAATAATAGGACTTAAAGCGGTTTTCCAGCCCTTGCCCGATTTAATGGTTTCGGTAGTACCATCTTCGTAAGTTAGGCGTACATCGAGACAAAAAGTTGGTCTGTTACGCCATGGCGCACGGTCGAAATACCATACAGCGGTTGATTGATGGTTGTACCATCCATTGCCCAATAACACGCCAATGGCATTTTTTCCTTGCTTAATGGCATCAGTTACGTCATAGGTAACATATAAAGTACGGCGATCGAAACGCGTGTACATCGGATCCATGCGGTGGTTACCGATTTTCTTTCCGTTGATCGAAAGTTCATACAATCCGGCAGCAGCAATGTAGGCCCTTGCCGATTTAATTTTTTTATTGGCGTTAAAGGTATTGCGGAAATAGGGGGCAGGTTTAAGTTTGGTGTTTTCTGTATCCGAAATCCATGAGCCCTGCCAGTTTTCCATTTTCATCATGCCTGTTTCAAAACTGGCGATGTTGGCTTTATTTGATTTTTTATTGTTTCCGTCGGCGATATCTACCCGCCAAAAGTATTTAGTAAAAGGTTTTAGTAATTGACCCGAATAAACAATCAGATTTTGATCTGATTTCACCCAGCCGGTGTTCCATAATTTTGCATTAGCTTTTATCAATGAGGCAGAATCGGTGTCAACCAGAATACGGTAAGTACTTTGTTTGGCGCCCTGGCTGGCATCATCCATTTGCCAGGTAAAACGTGGATTTGTGCTATCCAGGCCAATAGGATTAACTAAATATTCGGTTTTTAAAGCAGTAACCGATTGGGCAGATGATTTGGAAAGTGAAAAAAGGGCAAAAAGTAAAGTGGTAATTTGTAAAAATCTTTGGTTCATAGTTTAGGGCTTATCCAAAAACTAAGGTATTAAAATAATATGCTGATAGAAGAACCGCAATGGAATTTTTACGCACAAAAAAAGACGAGCTTTAACTCGTCTTTTTTTATCTGTGTTATCACTCAAATCGGTGAAATCATTTTTTATCCTAATATTTCTTTTAGCTTTTCTGTCTGATGATCGGCCAGTTTTTGCAAAGGACCCGATGCCAGCATCTTCATCATCATGTTCAGGTCTGCAGAAATAATGTGTTTTGCAGTAGTAGTTCCATTTCCGTTATCGGCAACCGTCCATTTTAATTCTACATCAAAAGGGGCTTTCTCACTCGGAATTGCTGTTATTTCCTGGTTTTCTACACGGTTAGAAATCTTGATGGCTAATTTTGCCATATTCTGGATGGTAAACCGTGCATCATCTTCAGTTGATTCCCAGTTGTAAATATTCTCAGGCATCAATTGCTGATGATTGTTCATATTGGATAGAAAAGTATAAACCTCAGCAACGGGTTTATTAACTTCTACTGTGCTTTCAATAACAGTCATTATATATTTTTATAGATTTTTGTTCTTACTTCAAAATTTATGACTCTGAACTCAAAACTTGTCCCTGTCCCCATTCTGATGGATTTAAACGCCATTTTCCTAATAATTCCATATCACTTTTAGCAATAATACTATGCTCGGCAGCATAATCGATTAAAGCAGCATAGTTTGATAAAGTAAGGAAACGGCATTTTGCAGCGGCAAAATTTTCATCCGCTTTTTCAAAACCATAGGTAAATATTGCAGCTAAACCGGCAACTGATAAACCTGCAGCCCTTAAAGCTTCAACAGCCTGTAAACTGCTCTTTCCGGTTGAGATTAAATCTTCGATAACAACCACACGCTGACCTTCTACTACTTCGCCTTCTATTAAACTTCCGGTGCCATGCTCTTTGGCTTTAGCCCTTACGTAGATAAAAGGTAAGCCTAGTTCCTGCGCTACCAATACGCCCTGCGGGATACCAGCGGTTGCAACACCTGCAATTACATCTACAGAACCAAATTCTTCCTGTATGGCCTGCGCCAGTTTCTGACGAATATAAGTTCTAACCTGAGGGTGGGAAAGGGTAATTCTGTTATCGCAATAAATTGGCGATTTCCAGCCAGATGCCCAGGTGAATGGATTGTTTGGCTGTAATTTAATTGCTTTTATCTGTAATAAAAATTCCGCTACCTTTAATTCAATATCACTTTTATTATACATGGCTCAAAATTACAGATTTATTTGTGTTTGTCATAACGTTTATTAATCCCCTTTGTTTTGCATTGGGGAAGAAAAATGTGGGAATCGGGATTTGATTTCGACATTCCAATACTACAAATATCGGAAATTTTGATGGATGCTAAAAGGTATTTCTTACCACTTCCTGTAAATCAGGGTGATAAAGAATCGTGGCATTTGAAAACAGGCTGTAAATATTTGGTGATTAGCTTCAAGCAGCGTTTGGCGTAACAATATTTAACGTTAACCGTCTTAATCAAAATCTAAAAAATTATGATTGTTTTAAAATCCGATTATTTTTCCTCTCACGAGCGCCTTACCCGTTTTATTAACGAAAACCACATTAAACGGGAAGATATTTTAGCCATTACGCAGGCTCCAAGCTTCTTTACCATCTTTTTTTATGCGGATGATGCCGTTGAAGAAGTTACCCACGGCTTATTGTCTTAACAGCGCATTAATCTACTGCTAACAGGTAAAATTTATATTGCGATGGCATTCATTGTTTGAATTTTGCAATGAATTATTTGAATTGCGTAATCGTTCGTAACAAAGCACGCTTTACATTTGTTACGGTAACTAATTAATTTAAATTTTTATGATAGCAACAAAAGGATATGCGGCACAAAATGCCGAAACGGATCTTGCACCCTGGAATTTTGAGCGCCGGGAAGTGGGACCTCATGATGTGCAGTTCGAAATACTTTTCTGTGGGGTTTGCCACTCAGATCTGCACCAGATTAAAAACGATTGGTTCCCTGGAATATTCCCGATGGTTCCGGGTCATGAGATTGTGGGCAGGGTAGTAAAAGTTGGCGACCATGTTAAGAAATTTAAGGTGGGCGATCTGGCCGGTACAGGTTGTATGGTAGATTCGTGCCAGGAGTGCGAAAACTGCAAACGCGATCTTGAACAATACTGTTTGGAAGGCAATACACAGACTTATAACGGTTTGGAAAGAGACGGTAAAACCCCTACTTATGGTGGTTATTCTGATACGATAGTGGTGCGGGAAGAATTTGTATTACACGTTTCTGATAAATTAAACCTTGCTGCCGTGGCGCCGCTTTTATGCGCTGGTATTACTACTTATTCGCCGTTAAGACACTGGAAAGTGGGAAAAGGTCATAAACTGGCTGTATTGGGTTTAGGTGGATTAGGCCACATGGCAGTGAAATTTGGTGTAGCTTTTGGCGCTGAAGTAACCGTATTAAGTACGTCGCCTAAAAAAGAAGAAGATGCCAAAAAACTGGGTGCGCACCATTTTGTGGTAACCACCGATCCGGAGCAGGTTAAAGCGGCCAGAGGTACATTCGATTTTATCTTAGATACGGTATCTGCAGAGCACGATTTTAACATGTACCTTTCTTTATTGAGAACAGATGGTACCCATATTTGCGTAGGTGTTCCGCCAAAACCGGCAGAAATTGCGGCTTTCAGTTTATTAGGTGGCAGAAAAAGCCTTGCCGGATCGGGTATTGGCGGTATTGCCGAAACTCAGGAGATGCTGGATTTCTGCGCGGAAAACAATATTGTTTCAGATATCGAAATGATTGATATGAAAGATATTCACACTGCTTACGACAGGATGCAAAAAGGCGATGTACGTTACAGGTTTGTAATTGATATGGCTACTTTGTAGTTCATGCATAACCAATAAAGTGATAGGGATTTGGGAACTGAAGGTTTCTAAATCCCTTTTTTTTAAGACGCATTAATTACGACAGGTTTTGATCAGTATTGGTTTATATTGATAACTGATGATTAATATTCATTTTTTAGCGTGTAAGAAATCTTAGTTCACCTTAGTTTTACTCAAAGCACCTGGCTTCTTTTTATAAATTCGGTTAAAGGGATGTGGTGTTCTGCTTCAACTCTGGCAACCTGTCTTTCGTTTTCAGTTAACTGGTTCTCTAACGTACCCAGCGAATCTTTGAGATAGGATATCGATAACATCCGTGAAATCCTGTTTCTGATTTTATCAGCAAGGAACAATTCTACCAGAACCAGGCTGATCAGAAAAAGGTAATGATTGAAAATAATGTTATTTGTATTCTTGGCGAATCCGGTGAGGCCTGCTATGCCAAAAAATAAATCGATAATTAAAGGAATGCCAATAATGGCAATCAGCGAAAAAGCACTTACTTTAAAACTAATGCTTTTTTCGGCGCTTTTGATCTGATCGCTAATGGCAGAAAACTTACTTTTAAAAGGAATTTCCCTGTTATTTTGTTCTTGCTCTAATTTTTGCAGGTCTTTCCCATGTTCAATATCGATTTTCCTCACCTGCTCTACAATATGAGATTCGGCATTGTTCAGTTTTTCTTGGTCTTCTACAATCGATTCCTGCTCGGCAATAATTTTATCCATTACCATCAGGTCTTCCGGTATGCCATGTCGCAATTTCTGTTCTGCCGCTACAATACGGTTATCCAGTTGTTTAAACTGCCTTTTAAGTTCAACAATTTCTTTGTTAAAATGCTCTTTTTTTGAGGTATAGGTGTTTTCGAGGCTGTTAAGTGCCGAAACATATTCGAAATCTGCCAGGAGCTGTTCGTTGCCGGCAAAACGTTGGTAAAGCCCATTTAATTTGATAAAAAGCTCGCTTGTTGATTTTTCCGGGTTAGAAAGATCATTTCGGTATGCTTCCAGATCTTTTTCTGATAATGAAGGTATGGGCATGGTAGATTAAAAAGCTAAAATTATGAAAAATATTTATCGTTGAAGGAATAATAAGCGTTGTTTTCCATTCAAATGTTCCATTATTAATATTAAACCATTTTTTTTTACAATCTAGTGTATCTGATTTTTGATAAATAATAATTTTTGCATAAAAACAATCCGTTATCATTCAGTAGTTTAAAGGTAGCGCTATTACATTGCTGAAATATTTTTGGATTTTTTTTATCAGTTAATATAAATTATTATATATTTGTACCAAGCAAGGGGTGAGAGCCTTGCATCAATCTTTGATTGAGAGCGTTAATTTAGATAAGGTTACAACATTAATTGTTGTAACCTTTTTTTATACCTGATAAAATAACCGGAATTTTTTAAGAATATGCCAAGAAATTATAGAATCTACATCAACGATAACACTTTGTTTATCTCCGATTTTTTGCCAGAACAAAAAGAAAAAATCCAGCAGCTTGAATTTCAGGATTTTGATCTGCAAACATTCTATAAAAAATTAAAAAACGGATCTAAAAAGAGCTACATTTTCTTAACCAAAAATCCAAAGGAAACTTTTAGGAAGCTAAAAAAAGATTGCACCATTATTAAAGCAGCAGGTGGCCTGGTAGAAAGTGCAAATGGCAATTACCTCTTTATTTTCAGGAATAAAAAATGGGATTTACCAAAAGGTAAGCTGGAAGATGGGGAGAAAATGAAAGAAACTGCCGTTCGTGAGGTAGAGGAGGAATGTGGGATCAGGGTTTTTAAACGCGAAGAGAAACTTTGTAAAACGTACCATGTGTACCCGATGGGCAATAAAATGGTGATCAAGAAAACCAACTGGTATAAGATGAAGGTTAAAGGCGAACCGAAACTGATACCTCAAAAAGAAGAAGGTATTGATGAAGCGGTTTGGCTGGATAAAAACCACCTTTCACCGGTTGTTAAAAATACATTTCCATCAATTATGGATGTGCTGAGGACTGGCGGGATATTGTAGATTCCTATATTGCGATCGTTACGCTGTTCCGAATCTTCGGGATCAGCACCTTTCCTGCTAGATAGGGCCAGAAATAAATTCAGGGCGACGACTAGCATTCCTACTCATAATCCAGTTCATCAACCACTTTTTTAACCTGTTTAAGGTACTTTCCGTAATAAAACCAGGCCCATAGTTCGGTAATGGCTCCTATAATTAAAATGGTAACAAAACAGTTAATCAGGATATATACAGTTGATAATTTCCTGATGAGCCTGGTAAACATGGATGCCTGCTCAATAAATAAATAAGCAAAAAGAAAACCAACCGCAATAAAAGCCACAATGTAGGTTAAAGCTTTATACAACTCTACGTTCAGTTTCATTTCGTAATAAAACCAGAGGATATTTTTTCGGCTATCCATACTCATATCGTAAGAATTTTTATAGAAGATATAAAACTTAAAAAAATAGTAAGCCGTAAATCCACAGGTGATGGCATAAGTCATGAGGTATGCCTGGTTTAAGGCAGTTGAAAACCTGGCTATATAAGGAACGAAAGCCATAAATACCAGGAAGAAAAGCTGATAAAAAAACTCGTGTTTCATTTTTGCCCTGATTTTATCGATAGGGGTATGGGCCTGTTTTATTTTAAGCATATCGGTAGAAATGTTACTTCCCTCAGGGTTTTCAGCATTCCATTCGTTTTTTAAATCGTCAAAATTCATAACCGTTTTTCTTTATAATGAATTGTAATTTTTCTTTTGTTCTGTTGAGTTTAACGCGGGCATTTACTTCGCTGATTCCCATGTTTTCGGCAATTTCGCGGTGCGACTGGTTTTCGAGAAAGAGGAATATCAATGCTTTCTCTACCACATTTAATTCCTGAACGGCAGCGTATAAATAAGCCAGTTTTTCTTCCTTTACTTCGCTCTCATTTACATCAATAATGTCGATGTTTTCATCCAGTGGTGTTTTATCTACTTTTCTGCTGTCTTTTTTGAAATAGATCAGCGCTGTATTTAAGCACACGCGGTACATCCATGTGGTAAATTTGCTGTTCCCTTTAAAAGTGGGGTAGGCTTTCCATAACTGCAGCACAATTTCCTGAAACAGATCACGCTGTTCTTCCGCACCGTTCATATACATTTTTGTGATCTTATGTATAATCGCCCTGTGCTGGTTGATCAATGTGAGAAATATGTTTTCTGTTTCTTTCATTTTAGGTATAACCCATTGGTAACAGATTTTTTAAAACGTTACAGGTTAGTAAAAATAATATTTAACCACATATAAAAAGGATGGACACAGATAGGGGAAAGAAAAACATCGTCATATCGATCCGATAACTATCAACTGGAACGCGACCTGTACCGATTTTACATCGGTAGCGGAATGGAGATCCTTCGACTACGCTCAGGATGACAATTTAATAAAACGACTGTCATTTCGACTGAAGCAAAGCGAAACGGAGAAATCTGTTTTGATAGATCTTTCAACTACGTTGCTCCCGATAGCTATCGGGACCGCTCGGGATGACGGTAAGTGGACATTAAAAGAAAACTATAAAAAACCAAGTGCTTCTTTGGGTACAAACGGACTTACATCGCCGTGGTTTCTTAAAATATCACGAACGATGGTTGAGCTGATGGCCGAATATTCGGGTTTGCTTAAAAGTAAAATTGTTTCTACTTCAGGCATCATCGTTTGGTTGATTTGTGCGATGGCCCTTTCGTATTCAAAATCGGCTGCTGAGCGGATGCCACGTACCATATATTTAGCATCAATTTTACGGCAAAAATCTACTGTTAAACCTTCGTAGGTTTGAATTTCGATGTTCTGATAACCTTTAAAAACGGTTTGCAGGATCTGAAGACGCTGCTCTGCACTCAAAAAGTTCTGTTTAGAACTGTTTAGTCCGATACCGACTACAATTTTATCAAAAAGCGGTGTGGCACGTTGCAGAATGTTTACATGGGCAATGGTGATCGGATCAAATGAGCCTGGAAATAGCGCTATCTTCATGTTTCAAATATAGCTGTTTGTGATGAAAGGAGGAATACTTTAGCGCAAGGCGTTTGGCGGTTAGCGAAAACTGCTCAGAAAGATTGCTTCACGCCCGCGCACATCATCCTGTTCTTCGGTTTGCAATGGCGAATTGGGGGAGAGGAGATAGCGTTTGGCGATAAGCGTGGATTAATTTAATGAGCAATAAATCAATTACAAATAACCAATATTAAATTACCAAGAGCGACTGTTTTTGGAGTTGATTACAAATCAGCTAGTTTGTTATACTGAAAATAATGAAGATCTTTTAGAATGAAAATGTATGGAATAGATTTCTCCATTCCACTGCACTCCAGTCGAAATGACGACTGGATTAGGAAGATGTGATGTAAGAGACTGCAGTTATCCAGCTTATACGGTTAAACGATTAACCCCCTGAGCGTAGCCGAAGGGTAAACAGTTAACCTATCGAACTAAACTCGAAAAAACTAAAAGAAGAATTACCATATTTCCTTGTTTCGGTGTACCCTGGCTGGCTATTTAGTTTCATATTACTCTGGTGCTCTACAATCAATAAACCATCGGGTTTAAGTAATTGCTGCTCTTTAACCATCACCGGAATTTGAGGGATATTGGGCATATTGTATGGCGGATCAGCAAAAATCAGGTCGTAGCTGCCAGTCATTTGCTTTAATAATTTAAAAACATCGCCTTTGCGCACGTCAACCTGATTAAACTGGTGTTGTTTAGCGGTATTTTTTACCCAGTTTACGCAGCCATAATCCATATCAACTGCTAAAATGCTTTCTGCACCGCGTGAAGCAAATTCGAAAGTAAGGTTTCCGGTACCGCAAAATAAATCGAGTACGGTACAGGTTTCGAAATCATATTTGTTGTTAAGGATGTTAAAGAGTGCCTCTTTCGCCATATCCGTAGTAGGGCGCACCGGTAAATTTGCTGGGGGCTGCAAACGGATGCCCTTTAATTTTCCACCAATTATTCGCATAAATCTAAAGCAAGCAGTCCGCTGAAATAGTGTTTAGGCATATCGGCCAATAATTCACTATGCTGTTTTCCGGCAGGGAAGAAAAAATAAAGTTGATTGAAATATTTTAACAAACAATTGTAATGTTCGTCATCTTCGTTAATAATACCCTGGATATAAACCGGAATGGAATCATTTAAGCCCAGTTGTTCTATCATCAGCAACAGGAAGTAATTAAATTCTTCGGCAGTTTCTGATTCGTAGTGATTTTGAAAAACCACTTTTTTATCCTTGGTGTATAGTACGTTAAACGATATTGCCGTAAAATCGATCAGTAAAGCTTCGTCAGCTAAATGACTGAACAAAGCAACCAGGGGTTCTGATTGTGGAAACAGGTCTGTTTTTTCAGGTAAATGTGTTTTTACCTCATCATTTAAACAAAAAACGGTATTAAAACCAAGCGCTTTATTGTGTTTAGTGTAAACTTTAGCCTCCGAACCTAGATATTGTGCATAAACCGCTAAATTTTCATCATCAAACCACTCATCAGGAATAAAAATGAAATTTGATGTATGTATAGCCGCCTTTATGGTTGCGTAATTTAAAGAAAGGTAGTTGTCTGTTTCAAAAGCAGATTTTAAGTCCTTTTGTACATCTTCACAACCCTGTTTATCAAAAATAATATTAATCTCTTCAGTATCCTTGCTTACCACGGCATAAGAAAAGCTGTCGTTCGTTATTTTTAACAATAAATGGCAGTTTGCAGATGCATCTGTGTTAAAATTTGGATCAACCAATAAGAGACTATTGTTACTCATTGAAACAAAAATAGAGTTTTTTAATAATTAATGGCAAAACGACGGTAATTTTTTGGTTTTACTATCTATTTTTGCCACGGAGACACCGATTGACACGGAATAATTTTGTTCATCACGCCAATGACTAATAAACCAATAAAGCCATATATTTTATCAGCTGAAGAATGAATTTTCGGTCAAAGACACACAATTAACTTTGTGCTCTTTACGCCTTTGTGGTTAATATTCTTCTTTGTGTGCTTTGCGGTTAAAAAACATCGAAAATATCTGTGTTTATCTGTGGAAATCTGTGGTTAAAATGTCTGTGTTTTTTTACCAAAATCAAACCTTTCGTCTGTTCAAAAATCAAAATATTCGGCTTAAATTCGGAACATGAGTTACAAGCCTACTTATAAAGCTGCAAACACGATTTCGGCTACCATTGAGCAACATTTTGTTAAACTGCACAAAAATGCAATTGCACAGGGTGAGATAGATTTGGCTACTCAACCAGACAGGCAAATCATTGAAGCGATTATTGATGTTGCGTTCTGGAGCAGCCTGCGTAAAGAGGAAGGACATTCGCCCAGAATTTCAATCGCGTTTTTACCTCCTGCGCAAACTTCTAAACCTTTGGTTTTTGCAAAAAGACTGCCGCTAAATGCTAATACTTTAACTAAAATAGCCCCTGGAATTGAACGTTCTGGTATTCACCTTGGTGTTTGGGAAGAAGATGGCGAGCTTTACATCTGGGGTACAACCCTTAACATTCCTAATTTTTGCTTTGTGGTGGATGTTTCTGAGCCGGGGTTAATTGTGATTAAACACCGCCGGATTTATGGTATAGGCAAGTTTACCAATGTTGCGGTGCTAAAAGGGGAGCAAATCCGTATTGTTGATGACCGGAGTTGTACAAATAAAGATTGTCCGCCGATTTTGCAGGCCCTGCTGGATTTGACGGTATTGGCCAGCTGGAACGATCCGATTAATATCCTGATCCAGTTTTCAGTTTCCATGCGTGCACATGGCCGGGGCGGGGCATTGTTAATTGTACCAAAAGGCGATACAAAATGGGAAGATTCTATTATTCATCCGATACAATATTTAGTTGAGCCTCCATTTTGTGGCTTATCCAATCTGGCTAAACAGAGCGGTAACCAAAGTGAAATTTTCTCGCAGGGGGCTGTACGTCGCGAGGTAGAGCACCTGGCGGGTTTAACCGCGGTTGATGGTGCAACAATTATCAATGAAGAATTTGATCTGATTGCATTTGGCGCTAAAATTGGCCGGGCCAAAGGCAAACCTACGGTAGAACAGATTGCCTTTTCTGAGCCGATTGTTGGCGGGGAAGATAAGATTTTATACCCTGGGCAGCTTGGCGGAACAAGGCACTTCTCTGTTGCACAGTTTGTGAATGATCAGCCACAGTCGGTTGGTTTGGTTGCTTCTCAGGATGGGCATTTTACCATTTTCAGTTATAGCAAAAAGCAAAATATGGTAATGGCACACCGTATTGAAACACTACTTTTGTAATAGGCAAGGAGCAGAGCGCATAGGGCTGAGCGATTATAAAGATTTGAAAAGATGCTGTACTGCCAGTCGGTTGCTGTAGTCCGTTTTTTCGCTAAATTTCCGATGAAGAATCGGGGATACCGCTCCAATACGGTTTATTTAACTCAGTCTGGTGCTCAAAACTTAGGTTTATTTCACGCATGCTAAAACAGTTACCCTATTAACCAATTTATATAATTAACCCGGTTTCAGTTTGCAGTTGACAGTTACCAACGTATCAATTTGTATATTTCTGAGTATTGAGAAATTAAGAGAATTAAGAATTATGTTTAACGCTACATTGTTTTATTGTTATTTGGAAAGCGTATATCTTTGCGCCTTTAATTGTAACCCATAGCTGTCGGATTGTAATATTGGGTTCTGTAATTTATAGGTTAGGGATCCTTCGCTGCGCTCAGGATGACAGTAGAACTAATGAACCAATATCTCTCCAATACAGTTAACCGATTAACCAATTTATACAATTAACCCACTTTCAGTTTACAGTTGACAATTTGCAGTTACCAATTAACTAATGACCAATGAACAAATGACGCTCCAATACAGTTAACCGATTAACCATTTTATACAATTAACCTTAATGATCCAGGATAAAAGCCAGCTTATCGCCTCTGCATACGAACATACACCAACCAAAGAGCAATTGCTTTTTTGCGAGCGCATGTCGGTATTTTTGCAACAGGAAGATGAATACCGCTGTTTCGTGCTGAAAGGTTATGCCGGTACTGGTAAAACCACTTCTGTAGCGGCTTTGGTTAAGGTTCTGGTTAAATTTAACCTGCGTAGCGAGTTGCTTGCTCCAACGGGAAGGGCGGCTAAAGTAATGAGCCAGTATTCTTACCGGAAGGCCTTAACCATACATAAACGGATTTACCGTAAACGTTCTGCAGCATCGCCCGAAATGCAGTTCCAACTCGCTCCAAACCTGTCTGAAAATACGCTTTTTATTATTGATGAGGCATCAATGATTGCCGATGAATTTAATGAAACCGGTTCGTCGATATTGAGGGATCTGCTCGAATTTGTGTATAATACGAAAAACTGTTTCCTGCTTTTTGTAGGCGATACGGCGCAATTACCGCCAGTGGGCAGTTTGGACAGTCCCGCTTTGAACGAACAATACCTGAAAGATAAATTTGCCTTAACGGTTTCGTCGGTCGAATTGAAAGAAGTAGTGCGGCAGGGAAAGAAATCCGGTATTCTGGCCAATGCAACCATGCTAAGAAACCAGATTGCCAAAAATCCTGAAAATCCCCTGCCTAAATTTCTGACTAAAAACTACACTGATATTTACAACATGCCGGGCGCCCGTTTGGTAGAAGGACTGGAATATGCATACCGGAAATTTGGCATGGAAAATACCCTGGTGGTGTGCCGTTCCAATAAATCGGCCAATGTGTATAACCAGCAAATCAGGGCGAGGTTGCTTTACCGCGAAGAGGAATTAACAGGCGGCGATCAGATTATGGTGGTGCGGAACAATTATTTCTGGTTGCCTGATAATGAGGATACCGCTTTTATTGCCAATGGCGATATGGCGAAAGTGATCCGCGTGAGGGGAGAAGAAGAGCGTTATGGTTTCCGCTTTGCGGATGCGACTCTGGAGTTTATGGATTTCCCGGCGGCAGGACAAATCAGCTGTAAGGTTATGCTGGATACGCTGAATTTAGAAAGCGCCAATTTGCCTTATGAACAGAATAAGAAGCTTTTTGACGGGCTGAACGAGGATTATGAACATATTGCCAATAAACGTCAGCGGATGCTGGCCATTAAAGCCGATCCTTTTTATAATGCACTTCAGATTAAGTTTGCCTATGCAGTTACCTGCCATAAAGCACAGGGTGGGCAATGGGATGCGGTTTTTGCCGATCAGGGTTACCTAACGGAAGATATGATCGATCTTGATTTCCTCCGCTGGTTATATACTGCGGTAACCCGTGCGAAAAAAGAGCTATATTTAGTCAATTTTGCGCCACAGCTTTTTGCGAAGACAGCACAAGAGGATTATTTTTAATAGCTATCGTCCAAACAAATTGTACTATGAAATTTGCTTTTAGTCTCAAAAACAAGCTTAAAATTGCTTTCTTGCTTTTCTGTATCATGTGCTGCACGCTACTGATCCGCTTTCTGGAAGATAAAAGTGTAGAAAAAATTAATGATTCGTTTATTTCGATGTATAACGACAGGCTTGTACCGGCAACGGATTTATATTTCATTGCTGAAAATTTATACCATAAAAATGCGATCCTGCAGGAAGTGTTGTTCGGAAACGATGTTTTGCAGGGTTCAGCGGCGCTTGTGAAAGTGAATAAACACAACCGTAAAATAGATTCAGTAATCAATAAATACGAACTTACTTTATTGGTAAAACAGGAGCAAACTTTTTTGAACGATCTAAAAAAAGCATTGATTGTTCAGCGGGGGCTGGAGGCTAAAATATTAAATATGGCCGGTGCCGAAGGCAGGATTATTTATGAGTCGATAGGGAAAAACGCTGCTGATCAGACATTGGCCAAGCTTTCTGCTTTAATTAAAATACAATCAAAGGTGGGTAATGACCTGATTAAAGGTTCGCAGATTTTTGTTTCGGGAACCAAAGTGTACTCTACCTTGCAGGTAATTCTGGCCATTGTGATCGGAATTATGATTGTGGCGATTATTTCAGCTTCGAATGCGGTGAAGATACAGAGTGATAAGTTTAATTTGAATTAGATTTTTACCACAAAGGCACGAAGAAAGGTTCTCAATAATTTATCAGCCACTGAGGCACTGAAAACACGGAGATCCTTTCGCTACGCTCAGGATGATAAATCGATTAAAAGAACTGAACTGAGAATCGATCTTTGTAAACCAATTTATCGGGTTATTACTGAATACTCATAATTAGGCGCTGCGTATTGCAGGAAGGTTTCATGACCCTCATGATTTGGCGCTGCATAATGCAGGGAGGTTTCATGACCCTCATGATTAGGCACTGCATATTGCAGGAAGGTTTCATTGTTTTTTGCCGTGGAGATACAGAAATTACAGAAAATTATTCCGTGTTAATCTGAATTTTTGTGGCTAAAAGCGAGTTTCGTCATCTCGACCGTAATGTAGAGATCTATCTTGACAGATTTAGCTTCGCTGAGCACCTGCGTGGTTTGTGTGTTTTTTGCCACGGATGCACAAAAAAATTAATTTGTTAGCCACGGATGCACGGATTTACACGGATGAATTAATTTCTCTGTGTTTTTCTGTGCATCTGTGGCTAAACCGGTTTCGTACTCCCGGCCGAAACGTAGTGGAGCGGAGAGATCTATCCCGAGGCAGATTTAGCTTCGCTGAGCACTTCGTGGTTCTCCGTTCCGTTTCACTCCAGTCGAAATGACGGGAACTTTAGGAGATATTACTCAGCATCTTCATCTGTAACCAACCTGATCGAATCATCAGAAAGTACAATCAAACGTTCTTTATACAGTGATCCGATTGTTTTCTTAAAGGCACTTTTACTGATCTGGAAACGGTGGTAAATATCTTCTGGAGAACTTTTATCGCCCAGTTCGATTACACCACCACTCTTTTTAAGTTCCTTCAATACCATCTCTTTCGAATCGAGGATATGACCGTAACCACTTGGCTGCAGGGTTAAATCAATTTTGCCTTCTACACGGATTTTCTTGATCCAGCCCTTACGCATTTCGCCGGGTTGAACATTATCGAAAACCTCATTATTATAAAGCAAACCAATGTAAGTATTGTTGATAATGGCATTGTAGCCCAGGTCTGTTTCTTCTGTGATCAGCAAGCTTACTTCATCGCCTTCCTCAAAATCAAAGCCCTCTTCCTCTACAAAATCGTATAATTTAGAAGAAGCCAGTAAGCGGTCGCTATTTTCATCCAAATAAAGGTACACTACATATTTATAGCCTTTTTGCATTGGCCTTTTCTGTTCGCGGGCAGGTACGTAAACGTCTTTATCGATACCAAGATCCATAAAAACACCATCATCGCCATCAGAAACCACTTTTAAGAAAGCAAAATCGCCCACTTCTGCGTAAGCCTTTTGGGTAGTTCCGGTTAAGCGGCCATCTTTCTGTATATAAACAAAAACGCTGATGTTATCGCCAATTTCGGCACCTTTTGGTACGTATTGGTAAGGGAGGATTACCAGTTTATCGCCATCGGTTAAGTTTAATCCGGCTTCTGTTTTGCTTAAAATCCTTAACTCGTTGTATTTTCCTATTTCAATCATTTTATTGGGGTTTAACCATTTTCTTCAATGGCTTTTCGTTTGCAAAGGTAGTAATGTTTATTGGTTCGTTGGTTATTGGTTCATTGGTCATTGGTTTATTGGTCATTAGTCATTGGTTCATTAGTTTATTGATCATTAGTCATTGGTTCATTGGTTAGGCATGTTGCAGAAAATTTCTGTGTACATCTGTGCATCTGTGGCTCTTTCAACAAGCTCGGGATGACAGGTGTAATAGGAGCATTGTAAAGCAAATAAATAAAATCTGTGTTTATCTGTGTGCATCTGTGGTTAAACCTTTCAGGATTACGGTGCATGAAAAAAAATCTATACTTTCGCGGCTTATCTAAAAATATCTTATATGGTTTTGAAGGAGAGTAAATAATTGAATGATAAAATGAGAGAATGATTGAATGATAAAATGAGAGAATGAGTGAATGACAGAATGATAAAATGAGTGAATGATTTTAATTAAATCCTCAAACATTCACTTACTCAAAATTCAATCATTCTCTGATTAATTATTTTCTCATTTAATCATTTCTTTGGGCTAAATTTGGAACCTACAATTTAAGGTATCTTCATTGATATGAAAAAAACCAAAGAAGCCAAAAAGCCAGGTATTTTCAGTTTACTTGGAAATTACAGGGGCTTAATTTTTCTGCTCATCCTGTTCGCATTGCTCAGTAACGGCATCAATCTGCTCTTACCAAAAATTATTGCAAGCGGTATCGATTCTTACACGAACAAAACCTTCGATTTAAAACACATCATGTTCCAGTTTTCGCTGGCCATTGTACTGGTTTTCATCTTTACCTATTTACAAAGTATTGTGCAAACCTATGCTTCAGAGCGTGTAGCAAAAGATTTAAGGACCAAACTTTCTGATCAGGTTTCGCGGCAAAGTCACGCCTATATTATTAAGGCCAATCCCTCTAAACTGCTAACCAACCTCACTGCAGATGCCGATTCGATCAAAATGTTTGTTTCGCAGGCCATTGTTTCCATTGCTTCATCTATCTTTTTAATTGTGGGTGCCAGTATCCTGCTGCTGATGATTAACTGGAAACTGGCGCTATGCGTAATTGCGATTGTACCCATTATAGGGGGGGCGTTTTTTTATGTGCTGAGCAAGGTAAGGGTGCTTTTTAAAAAGAGCAGGGAAGTAATCGACTGGTTAAACAAGGTAATCAGCGAAAGCATTATGGGTTCAGCATTAATCCGCGTAATCAATTCGCAGATGCTGGAGTACAATAAATTTTTAGATGCCAATGCCAAAGCAAGGGATCTGGGGATATCTATCCTCCGGATGTTTGCGGCGCTGATTCCGGTGATTGTTTTCACCTCCAACTTAGCAGGATTATGTATTCTGGTACTGGGCGGTCACTTCGTGATTACCAATTCGATGAGCCTGGGAGAATTTACCGCTTTTAGCAGTTACCTTACACTCATTATCTTCCCGATTTTAGTGATCGGCTTTATGAGCAATGTAATTGCACAGGCTACGGCTTCTTACCAAAGGATTGAAAGCGTTTTGAATGCCCCACAAATTAATCATCCGGGGACATTAACCACAACATTAAAAGGAGAGGTAGAAGCGAAAGGCATTACTTTAAATTTCGGGCAAAAACCCGTTTTAAAATCGGTTTCTTTTACTGCAAAAGCAGGGTCTAAAACGGCTATTATCGGGCCAACTGCTGCGGGAAAAACACAGTTGCTTTATATTTTAACAGGTTTAACCGACGCTGATGCGGGATCGGTATTGTATGACGGGCAGGAGATTAAACAATACAAACAGGAAGATTTCCACCAGCAGGTAGGTTTTGTTTTTCAGGATAGCATTATGTTTAACATGAGCATCAGGGAGAATATTGCTTTTAGCGATACCGTTACTGACGAATCGTTGGCCAAAGCCATTGCCACTGCAGAACTGAAAGATTTTGTTGATGCGCTGCCTGATCAATTAAATACCATCGTGTCTGAACGTGGAAACAGCCTTTCAGGTGGACAAAAACAGCGGATCATGCTGGCCAGAGCCCTGGCTGTAAATCCGAAGATCCTGTTACTCGATGATTTTACTGCCCGTGTAGATACCAATACCGAGAAGAGGATTCTGGAGAATATTCAGCAGCATTACCCGGGCTTAACTTTACTTTCTATTACTCAAAAAATAGCTTCTGTTGAACATTATGATAAAGTAATCTTGCTGATGCAGGGCGAAATTATTGCAGAAGGAACCCATCAGGAACTGTTAAAAAGCAGTCCTGAATATGTTCAGATTTACAATTCACAACAGAGCACCAGTAATTATGAACTACAATCTTAACCAGCTTAGCACAAAGCAGGAAAAGCAGTCGACTTATAAGGCGCTGAAAAGCCTGCTAAAACTGATCTCGGCCGAACGCAGAAACCTTTGGCTGGCACTAATTGCCATTCTGGTTAATTCAGGCTTATTGCTTTTAGGGCCATTATTGGTGGGGCACACGGTTGATACCTACATCCGCACCAGGCAGTTCCATGGGGTACTTGTTTTTGGGGGGATTTTACTGGTAATGTACATGATTGCCATGGTTACCGGTTATACCCAAACCAGGCTGATGGGGGGCGTAGGCCAGCGGATGCTTTATACCTTGCGCAACGCCATATTTAATAAATTACAGGAATTGCCGGTTTCATTTTTTAACCAGAATAAGGCAGGTGATCTGATATCGAGGGTAAATAACGATACAGACAAACTGAACCAGTTTTTCTCGCAGTCTTTAATGCAGTTTATTGGCAGCATTGTCACCATGATCGGGGCGGGTATTTTCCTGCTTTCCATTAATCTCGAGTTGGGTGCGGCTACACTTTCTCCTGCGGTGGTGATTGTGCTTTTTACCGTAGCTTTATCGCCCTGGGTAAAAGGAAAAAATGCTAAAAACTTAAAAAGCGTGGGTGGCATGAGTGCCGAAATTCAGGAAAGCCTGAATAATTTTAAAGTGATTATTGCCTTTAACCGCAGGGATTATTTCAGAAAACGTTTTGATGAGGCCAATGTTCAGAATTATAAAACTGCAATTGGTGCAGGTTTGGCCAATAATATTTTTGTACCGGTTTATGGTTTGCTATCCAGTGTAGCACAGCTAATCACGCTGTTATTTGGTATTTACTTAATTTCAACAGGCCATTTTACCTTGGGTTTACTGGTGAGTTATATTTCTTACACCACGAATTTTTATAACCCGTTAAGGCAGCTGGCGGCACTGTGGACGAGTTTTCAGGTGGCAATGGCGAGTTGGGACAGGATATCGCAGATTTTAAATTTAGAAAGCAATTTAAAACAATTGGAGGTGAACGAAACGGTTACTTCTGATGCCTTGCTGGAATTTAAAAACGTTCACTTTTCTTATGATGACAGTAAAGAAATCCTGCATAACATCAATTTAAGGTTCGAAAAAGGCAAAACTTATGCATTAATCGGTCCAACCGGTGGCGGAAAAACCACAACAGCTTCATTAATCTCGCGTTTGTACGATGCTACTAAAGGAACTGTTTTATTAAATGGTAAAGATATCCGGTCATTTTCTGCAGAAGAAAGAACGCAAAAGATTGGCTTTATTTTGCAGGAACCATTTTTATTTACTGGGTCGGTAAAAGAAAATATCCTTTATGGCAATAGTCAATATAAAGATGTTAGCGATGCCGAACTGGAAAAAATCATCGAGGAAGCCAACCTGAACGCGCTTCTGGCCATTTTTGATGAAGGATTGAATACACAAATTACTTCGGGCTCCGATAGCATCAGTTTAGGTCAAAAGCAATTGATTGCGTTTATGCGTGCGGTTTTACGGAATCCTGAGCTGTTGATATTGGATGAAGCTACAGCCAATATCGATACCATTACCGAGCAGCTTTTGGGAAGTATTTTGAATAAACTGTCGAAAGAAACTACGCTGGTAATTATTGCCCACCGTTTAAATACCATCGAAAACGCCGACGAAATTTATTTTGTAAATGAAGGCGAAGTGCAAAAAGCAGGTACGCTGAATGATGCATTAAATATGTTACTTAAAGGGAAACGGGTAAGTTAATATATTAGTCGAGATTTGGAATCTCAACTTAATGAGTTTTGGATTCACTAAAAGGATTAAAAATCCTTAGTCCGACAGACGGGATTACAAATCCCGACTAACATTAATAAAAACACAAATGAAAAAATATTTCTTTTCTCTGGCATTTTCTGCCTTATGTCTGGTTTCTTTTGCGCAGGGTACAGCCTCAAACCTTTTTGTTCAGGATAGTTTAAAGTTGATTTCTTCACAGTTTAAGTTTACTGAAGGTGCATCGGTTGATCAACTGGGGAATGTGTTTTTTACCGACCAGCCGAACGATAAAATCTGGAAATATAGTGTTGATGGCAAACTGAGCCTGTATATGGATAAATCGGGCAGGGCAAACGGTACCTACTTTGATAAAAAAGGCAATCTGATTGTTTGTGCCGATGAAAATAACCAGATCTGGTCTATCGATAAAAACAAAAAGATCAAAATCCTTTTTACAGATTATGAAGGTAAAAAGGTAAACGGGCCGAACGATATCTGGTTAGATGCAAAAGGAGGAATCTATTTTACCGATCCATATTATCAGCGTGATTACTGGACCAGGAAATCGCCGGAAATACCCGGACAAAAAGTTTATTATCTTCCGAAAGGTAAAAAAGAAGCCATTGTTGTGGCCGATGATGTGGTTAAACCAAATGGTATAGTGGGTACACCTGATGGTAAATTCCTGTACATTGCCGATATGGGCGCCAACAAAACCTACCGTTATGCCATTGGTGCAGATGCCAGATTATCAGACAGGCAACTTATCCTTAACCAGCACTCTGATGGAATGACTTTAGATAGCAACGGGAATATTTACGTAACCGGAAAAGGAGTAAATATCTACAAACCAAATGGCGAAAAAATAGGCCATATTGATGTGCCCGAAGAGTGGTGTGGTAACATTTGTTTCGGTGGAAGGGATAGAAATATGCTTTTTATCACGGCATCAAAATCGCTTTACGTTATTCCGGTAAATGCTAAAGGAGTAGAGTAACGGATAGTTTTAGCGGTTTAAATGCATTTAAAGCCAGAAAACCGAGGATGAACCAGTGCAAATTTTTTTTCTGTTCAGTTTATTCAACCTCTAAAAATATTAAACGCATTATTTAGTTTTGGGTTCCTACTTATAGGGATAGACGACTATGAAAAAGCCCTCTCAGGATTGAAGGGCTTTTTTACTTTTATTTAATCCTAAAAATAAGGTTTGAGATCCTGTAAAGTTTCTTTTAAGTGTACTGGACAGACAGTCGATTTCGACTACGCTCAGCTTGACAAATTTCTAATAACCTATCTTAAGATTTTAAATTCTGCATGTAACCTGTAGGCGTTACTCCAAATTCTTTCTTAAAAGCCTTTGTAAAATACGATTGTGTCTGGATACCAATCCGGTACATTACTTCCGTCATCAGCACATCCTCGGTTTTCATGATCTCTATGGCCTTCCTGAGCCGTGCCGATCTGACGAATTCTCCAATAGATTGTCCTGTAATCGATTTTATTTTCTGATAAAGCTTGGTTCTGCTCATACCGATTTCTTTACATAAATAGTCGATATCCAGTTCAGGGTTAACCATTTCGGCATCAATGATAGAAAGCAGTTTAGTTAAAAATGCCTTGTCTTTTTCCGAATGGGCAAGTGCTTTGGGTTCGGTATCCTTATTTTTCAGGTAATGTTCCTTCAATTTTTGCCTTTGCTCAAAAATATTTTTGATGGTAAGCAGCAACAGGTTAATGTTGATGGGTTTGGTGAAATAAAGATCAGCACCCGATTCGGCACCTTCAATTTCAGCTTCCACACTGTTTTTAGCGGTAAGCATTAAAAATGGAATATGGCTTGTTTCAATATCTTCCTTAATGCGCTGGCAAAATTCGGTTCCGTTCATGCCAGGCATCATCACATCGCTGATAATGAGATCAGGCAGATCTTTTCGGGCCTGTTCAAGTCCTGAATGGCCATCCGAAGCTTCAGAAATAGAATAAAAGGGGCTTAAAGTATCTTTTAAAAATGCCCTCAGCTCTTCATTGTCATCTACTAAAAGAATATGCGTTGTGGTATCCGCAGGTGTTTGTTCGGTTGCTGGTTGAGGCATTTCAGTTTCTGAGCGATAGCTGATGCTTTCTAAACGGGTGCCTCCGGGTTCGCTGTTTTGACTGAACTGTTCGCTTAGCGTATAATCTGCTTTGCTGCCCGGGATACCGATAATAATTTCGGTTCCTTCATTCCGCTGGCTCGATACCTGAATCAATCCTTTATGCAACAATGTTAAACTTTTTACGAAAGCAAGGCCTACGCCTGATCCCAAATGCGTTTCGGTGATCCGGTAATACCGTTCAAATAAATGCTGGATGGAATCTTTCGAAATCCCGATACCACTATCAATCACGCGGAAATAGATGTAGGAACTGGCTTCATAATCACTTTTAACCACCAATTGGTTTTCGAAAGCAGGTTTATAATGGCTTAGATCGGTAAATACCTGAAGTTTAAGCGTTCCGCCTGCTTTAGTGTATTTAATAGAATTATTAATCAGGTTAAGGATAATTTTTTCAATCACCTGTCTGTCGAACCAAACATCATCGGGTAGGTGCTCTTTTTCTACGGTAAAACGGATTTCCTTTTCAGTTGCCATTTCCGAAAACTCTTCAGCCACTTCATCAATAAAAAGATTCAGGTTACCGTTTACTACATTGAGTTTTAAAGCACCCGAAGCCGTTTTCCTGAAATCCATCAGTTCGTTAATGAGCCTCAATAAGCGGTTGGCGTTGCGGTGAATGGTATTGTAATAACTCTGGAAACTTTCTTGCATGTCTTCTTTCAGCAGGCGCTCAATCGGCCCTAAAATTAATGAAAGCGGTGTACGGAACTCATGAGAAATATTGGTGAAAAACTGAAGCTGTGTCTGGTGGATTTCTTCTCTTTTTTCTTCCTCTATTTTTCTGATTTCCAGCCTGCGTTTAAAACTGAGTGCTAAATAGGTTAAGTATAGCGCAGTGGCTATAACGATGAGCCTGAACCACCAGGTTGCCCAGAAAGGAGGAGAGATGATAATTTTTACAGCTGTGCCTGTCGTGTTCCAAACGTTGTCATTGTTTGATGCCCTGACCCTAAACGTGTAGGTGCCGGGATCGAGATTAGTGTAAGAGGCCTGCTTGGCATGGCCGGCAAAAATCCAGTCTTTATCTTCACCTTCTAACCTATACGCATAGTTGTTATTTTCGTTGGCTACATAATTTAAACTGGCAAAACGGAACGATATCGAAGCCTGGTCATAATCCAGCTTAATTTCTTTGGTATAACTGATATCATTTTCTAATACAGATCCTTCTGCGTTGGGAAGTATTTTCTGGTTAAAGATCTGAAACTCCGTTAAATGGACGGGAGGGATAAATTTATTGGTATGGATATCATCCGGAAAAAAGGAATTGAAACCGTTTATTCCTCCAAAAAACATCTCTCCGTTCCTTGTTTTTAAGTAAGCATTGGTTTCAAATTCAAGTCCCTGCAAACCATCGCCGGTGTTGTATTTTTTAAAGGTTTGGTACTGAGGGTTAAATCTGGTGAGGCCATGGGCAGTAGAAATCCAGAAATTGCCTTTTTTATCCTCCGTAATTCCCTTTATAAATTCGGTTGATAAGCCCGCTTTAGTAGTATAAAGCTCAAATTTATTTTTTGTACGGTTAAAACGATAGAGACCAGCCTGCCCGATCCATAAATTACCTTTGTTGTCGGTAAAAATTACCCTTAAATCGGGCCTTTTCCCATCGCCCATAAAATAATGGGTAAATACCTGGCTATTGAGGTTATAACAGTTTAAACCGCCGTCATCGGTACCAATCCAAAGGTTTTTGTATTGATCTTCATTGATGGCAACTATGTTGTTTCCAATCAGTTTACTGCCATTTTTCCCACTGGTAACGCGTTTAAACTGTTTAGTCTGCGTATCGAAAAGGTTTAAGCCACCATAATATGTACCTACCCAGGTATTTCCGTTGCTGTCTTCGAAGGATTTTTGGACGTAATCTGAAGAAATCGATGTAGGGCTGGCGTTGTGGTTAAAACGGGTAAAGGAACCATCGCTGTGCATCACGTTCAATCCGCCAGCCCACGTGCCGACCAACAACATGCCGTTTTTTATTTCAGTGATATCCAGAATGGCATCTGCACCGATACTATTGGGGTTAAAGGGATTATAGCGGTGGTGGGTAAAGGTTTTACTTGTTTTGTTGTAGATGTCGAGTCCGCCGCCATCGGTTCCGATGTAAATGTTACCGGCTTTATCCTCATGAAAAGCCCGCACATCATTATAACTCAAACTGTTTTTATTGGATTCCTGGCGCACGAGTTTAAATTTTTCTGCCTGTGGACTGTATAAGTTTACCCCGCCGCGGTGCGTGCCGATCCATAAATTTTCCTGCTGATCGACAAAAAGTGCTGAAACAGTGCGTTGCGATAAACTAAGGACGTTTCCCGGTTCGTTCTGGTAATGCGTAAATGTTTTAGTTTTGAGATTAAAAAGATTCAGGCCTCCGTTAATGCCTCCAATCCATAGTTTTTTTTGCTTATCGAAAACAATAGCCCTTACGAGGTTACTGCCTATACTATTGCTGTTTTTTTCCTGATGTTGATAGGTTTTAATGATATTCTTGCTGGGATCGTAATGGATTAAACCGTTTTCTTCCGTTCCAAACCAAAAGGAACCATCCGGATCTTTTTTAATAACCCTGAAAGATTCATTTTCCAATGTTTTTATGGCTGTTGCGCTACCCGATTTAAGGTTTAAAACATGAATGCCGGCATCGGTAGCCATCCAGGTATTTCCTGCAGCATCGCAGTACAGATCGTTAATGTAATCTCTCCGGCTGTTTTTTAGTTGGTCAGACTGATATGGATATCGTTTAAAGGTATTCGTGGTTTTGTCAAGCAGGTTAAGTCCGCCGCCGTATGTGCCAATCCATATTCCATCTTTCGTTTCTTTAACCGAAGTAATGATATTATTGGTCTGGTTTTGTTTGTCTGTAGATTTGTAAACTGTAAAATTATTTTTCTCGGCATTAAACCTGTTCAACCCGTCTGATGTACCAATCCACAAGATGTGGTGCTGATCTTCGAAAATACACCTGATGAAATTATCGCTGATGCTATTTTCGTTTTTGCTATGTTTGAAAACGGTGATTTGATTGCCGTCATACTTGTTCAGTCCATCGCGTGTACCAAACCAGATAAAGCCCCGGTGATCCTGAAAAATGCATTCGATGGTGCTGTTCGATAACCCGTCTTCTACGCTTACGTGTTTAAACTTTAAACCTTGCGCGCTAATATTCCCGGTTGAAAAAATTAGAAGGAGCAGGAGAATGGTTCTCGTTAACGCGTTCATTTGATTGTTTGGTGAGATAGTTCTGAGGCAATAAAGATAATTGATTTTTGTGAACCTTTTTTATGGGGTGAGGGTTAACGAATATCGTCTTTACTTAAATTCAGTTTCGAAAAATATATAATCGCAATGATCTATTTCAATAAATCGTCATTTCGACCGCAGTGGAGAACTGTTTTTTTGATTTTTCTGCCACTTGGGATTGACGGCGTGCATGGTTAAAATCCGGGCTTTATTAAAGTTGGTTAGCAAAATGCATAAAATGTTCTAAAAAAAAGATATTTCCAAACGGTTGGACTGTTAAGGAATGACGCAAAGCGTTTAGAACGATTGCATTAAAATAAGGCTTAATACGCTATTAAAACCAATAATATGTCGATTAGCACAAAAGAAATGAACAATAGCACAAAGCGGATAAAGCCATAAAGCCTTCATTTGTATCGTTAATTCTAACCATAATATTCTATGCACATTTTTACATCTTTCATCAGAAGTAACAAGCGGATGTTAATGCTTTTACTACTGATTTTTACCCATGGATATCTCTTTGCACAGCAGGCTACCATTACCGGAGTTGTTAAATCAGCGCCTGATAATTTAGGTTTGCCAGGTGTAAGCGTTCGCTTAAAGGGAACAGCGATTGCCACCTCGACCGATGCAAATGGAAATTTTAGCATCAAAATACCAGCAAAGGCCGGTATTCTCGAATTTACTTCAGTCGGCTATAAAGTTCAGGAAGTTTCGGTTGCTAAAACCACTACCTTAAACATCACCTTAGTAGAAGATGCATCTACTTTAAATGATGTAGTTGTTGTAGGCTATGGAACTACCCGAAAACAAGATCTTACCGGGTCTGTAGCTGTTGTTGGTGTAAAAGATTTTCAAAAAGGAAGCATCAGTACGCCGGAGCAAATGTTATCAGGCAAGGTGTCGGGGGTGTCGATTACTTCGAACAGCGGTCAGCCGGGAAGTGGTAGCACCATCCGGATCCGTGGCGGTTCATCGTTAAATGCCAGTAACGATCCATTAATAGTGATTGATGGGGTACCTTTAGAAAGCGGCGGTGTTTCGGGCGCATCAAATCCTTTAAGTTTCATCAATCCCAATGATGTTGAAACTTTTACAGTTTTAAAAGATGCATCAGCAGCAGCCATTTATGGCGCAAGGGCATCAAATGGGGTAATTATCATCACCACCAAAAAAGGATTGGGCGATGCCTTAAAAGTTACTTTTAATTCGGTAAACGCTGTTTCTACCTTAACCAAGCAATTAGATGTGTTAAGTGCTGACGAGATCCGCACAATTGTAAACGCTAAAGGTACTTCGGCTCAAAAAGCACAGTTGGGTACTTTTAATACCAACTGGCAGGATTTGATTTATCAGGATGGTTTTTCTACCGATAACAACATCAGCATTAGTGGCGGAATCAAAAAATTGCCTTACCGCTTATCCATCGGATACCAAAATCAAACGGGGGTTTTAAGAACCGACCAATTGCAGAAAACTTCAGCAGCAATTGTTTTTAACCCGAGATTTTTTGATAATCACCTGAAACTGGATATTAACCTTAAAGGTAGCATGCAGAAAACGCGATTTGCAAATACGGCCGCTATTGGTGGCGCGGTAAGTTTCGATCCAACGCAAGCTACCTATACCAACCGATCAGACTATAATGGTTATTGGGAATGGCTGGATTCTACTACACCAACAGGATTGGTTAATCTGGTTGGCCGTAATCCGGTTGGATTGTTAGAACAACGTGAAGATCGTGCTAAACCAATCCGCAGCATCGGTAATGTTCAGCTCGATTATAGTTTTCACTTTTTGCCAGAATTGCACGCTAATTTAAACGCCGCCTATGATGTAGCTTCAGGAAAAGGTACTGTTTTTGTCGACCCGAACGCAGCTGAAGCATTTGTTGGTAATTTAAATGGCCTTGGTAATGGTGTAAATAATCAATACAAACAGAACAGGAGAAATACCGTTCTCGATTTTTACCTCAACTATGTTAAAGAATTTAAATCGATCAAAAGCAGGGTAGATGCAACAGCGGGTTATTCTTATAATGATTATTTAACCACCCAGTATTTTTATGCAAATTTTGACGCCAGTGGAAATCAGACCAATGCTACGCCGGCTTTTGCTTTTAACAAACCACAAAACCGTTTAATCTCCTATTTTGGGCGCTTAAACTATAATTATGACGACCGGTTTCTGTTGACAGGAACAATCCGCAGAGATGGTTCATCTCGTTTCGGGCCTGCCTATAAATATGGGGTGTTCCCATCGGCCGCTTTAGCATGGACGATTAAAAATGAATCTTTCTTAAAGGATAACAAAATCGTTTCTGCATTGAAATTACGTTTGGGTTATGGCATTACAGGGCAACAGGATGGAATTCCTAACTATGGATATATGTCTACTTATGGCCTGAGTTCGTTAAATGCGTCTTATCAGTTCGGAAATATCTTTTACCAGATGTACCGTCCAAGTGCGTACATTTCTAATTTGAAATGGGAAGAAACGGCCACAGCCAATATTGGTTTAGATTTTGGACTCTTAGATAACCGCATTACGGGTACACTGGAAGTTTACCGTAAGAAAACCAGCGATTTATTGAATTTAATTCCTCAGCCTGCCGGAACAAATTTTGCCGCAACCGCAGTGGTAAACGTTGGTGATATGGAAAACAAAGGGGTAGAGTTAACCCTGAACTTTAACCCGGTAAAAGAGAAAGATTTCAACTGGGATTTTAGTTTTAACGCTACCTATAATAAAAATACCATTACCAATTTAACGGTTGTGCCAAACGATCCAAATTATGCAGGTTTCCCCAGCGGAACCATTGCAGGCGGTGTTGGCGGTCAAAATGCGTTTATTAATGCAGTTGGCGGACCTAAAAATACTTTCAATCTGTTCGAACAGACCTACGACCAGAATGGAAACCCTATTGAGGGGGTTTATGTAGATCAGAACGGGGATGGCGTAATTAATCAAAACGATTTCAAAAAAGGAAAACAGGCAGATCCTAAAGTGTTTTTAGGTTTTAGCAACAATTTAAGCTACAAAAAATGGAATTTGTCTTTCACGCTCAGGGCTAACTTAGGTAATTACCTGTACAATAATAACTATAGCCAAAGCGGTAATTTAAATCAGATTTTAGGTACGGCCGTAATTTTAAATGCCTCGCCAAATTACCTTACTACCAATTTTAAAACACAGCAGTTACTGAGCGATTACTATGTTCAGAATGCATCATTCCTGAGAATGGATAATGTTAACCTGGGCTATTCCTTTGGTCAGATCTTAAAAACCAAAGCAAACCTTGGCTTAACTGCCAGCGTACAGAATGTGTTTGTAATTACAAAATATAAAGGTTTGGATCCGGAAGTTGCCTCTGGAGTGGATAACAATATCTATCCCCGACCCCGTATTTTCTCTTTAGGCTTAAATGTTAATTTTTAAGATGATGAACTGCTTTAACAAAAAATATATGAAACCACGTGTTTTACAATTATTTATTCTGATTTGCACTGCGGTAATTTTTACCACATCATGCAACAAACTGGATTTAGTGCCCACCAATGATCTCACAGCTGATAAGGTTTATACCTCTGCAGCAGGTTACAAACAATCGTTGGCCAAGGTGTATGGTGCCTTTGCACTTACCGGAAATGCTTCTGTTGGTCAGCCGGATATACCGGTAGAAATTATCAAAGATGAAGGTAATTCCGATTTTCTGCGTTTATACTGGAATTTACAGGAACTCACTACTGATGAGGCCGTTTGGTCGTGGCAAAACGATGCAGGTATCCAGGGCCTGCACGAAATGACCTGGTCGTCTATCAATTCGATCATCAATGGCTTATATTACCGTTCATTTTTTCAAATTACCCTTTGCAACGATTTTATCAATCAATCTTCTGATGATAATTTAAGCAAAAGAGGAATTGTTGGAGCTGATGCCGATCAGGTGCGCAGGTTTAGGGCAGAGGCGCGTTTTATCAGGGCTTATCAATATGCGGTATTGATGGATCTTTATGGAAATCCGCCATTGGTTACCGAAACCACTGAGGTAGGAGGTAAGGATTTACCCAAACAGATTACCCGTAAAGATTTATTCGCTTATGTAGAATCAGAGCTTAAAACCATCGAAAATGATTTAGCTGCACCAAAAGCCGGTGAATATGGCCGTGCAGACAGGGCCGCATCATGGGCTTTATTATCAAGGATATATTTAAATGCAGAAGTATATACCGGTACAGCCCGATATACAGATGCCATTACCTATTGCAATAAAATTACCGCTGCGGGTTATACGCTTCATGGCAACTACCGTGAGCTGACCATCGCCGATAACCACTTGAATACCGACGAGAACATTTTTACCATTAATTATGATGGCACCAGTACCCAAAATTTTGGGGGTACCACTTACCTGATGCATGGTCCGGCACACGTGCCGGCAGAAGTTTCAGGATCGAACGGCGATTGGGGCGGATTAAGGATTACCCAACAGTTTGTTAATCTTTTTGCCGATAAAACCGGCGCAACAGATACAAGGGCACAGTTTTACATGTCCGGACAAAACATGGAGGTGAACGATTTGTACACCTCAAATGATGGTTACTCGAGCACTAAATTCCGTAACAAAACCCGCTCTGGTGGTCCGGCCCCACATCAGGATGTAGCCAAAGACTTTTCGGATATCGATTTTCCGCTTTTCCGTTTAGGTGAAATCTATTTAACTTATACCGAAGCTGTTTTACGCGGTGGCTCAGGCGGTAGTTTAACACAGGCATTAACGTACATTAACCAGTTGCGTACCCGTGCGTATAATGGCAGTACAGCCGGGAACATTACTTCGAGTGCTTTAACCACCGATTTTATTTTAGATGAACGTGGTCGTGAACTTTGGTACGAAGCCACCCGAAGGACAGATTTAATCCGTTTCGGAAAGTTTACCACAGCAGCCTATTTATGGGCCTGGAAAGGTGGCGTTAAAGCTGGTGTGGCTGTAAACAGCAAATATAATCTCTATCCGTTGCCGCCAACCGATCTTTCGGCTAATCCAAATCTTCGTCAGAATACAGGTTATTAATCTAAATTATCATGAAAAAATCCATTCAGCTTATCTATACTTTGCTTTTAATCAGCCTGTTTTTGGGTTGCAAAAAAGATGATAGTACAAATATCGTTACCCCACCAGGTGCGGGTAGCCTTGCTTTTAAAAGTTCGGCCGCCAGTGTGGTATTAACCTCAGCGAATGATGCTGCTAACGCTGCGACATTTAGTTTTAAAGCCGCAAACTTTGGTGCCAGTGTTATTCCAACCTATTCACTGGAATTTGATGTGCCTGCAGATACTGTAGGTGCAAATGCCTGGGCAAACGCTGTTATCGTTAAACTTGCTGCAGGTACTTTTGAAAAAACTTATTCAGGTGCTGATTTTAATTCGCTTCTGGCCAATCAGCTGTTATTGCCAACAGGTGTGGTAAGTACCGTAGCGGTGAGATTGAAAGCAGAAGTAACCCAAAATACCGGAACGGCCTCAACCATTAAACCGATTTATTCGAGTTTAACCATGACGGTTAATCCGTATAAAGCCACCATAGAATATCCTGCTTTGATGGTAAAAGGTGGTAACTCCTGGAAAACACCAACCGCAAGGACTAATGGTTTTGTACTAACCTCTGCTAAATTCAATTCAAAATACGAAGGTTATCTCAATCTGCCAAATGCAGATGGTTATGGTGGCGATGCTTTTCAATTGGTATCTACAAAAGATGCCAGCAAGGTTTACGGTTGGGGAGGTACTTCAACTACGATGAGCTTAACGGGAGGTAATTTGTACCTTACACCAGCTCCGGCTTATATGAAAGTAAATGCCGATGTAGATGCATTAACGATCACCTATACACCTGTTAAATTCTTTATCTCTGGCGATGATAATGCCTGGAGTACTTCATCAACACCATTGATTTACAATGCAACAACAGGCAAGTGGGTTGCTGCGAACGTTTCATTAACGGCAGGCAAAACTTTTGTATTTACCTGTAATGGTGGTTACGATATCAGCTACAAAGTAGATGCCAACGGTGCCTTAGTTTATGCTGGTGCACCAACCTGGGGTGGTATCAATATCCCGGTTACCAAAACAGGCGTTTTCACCGTTACTTTAGATTTAAGTGCTGGTGACGGAAATTATACGTATTCAATTAAATAGGCGAGAGATGTTAAAAAATATAAGCATAAACAGCATGAAATGGCTGGGATTTACTTTATTACTGGTAATGATAAGTACCGGATGTAAAAAATCAGTTAAGGGAGAAACACAGATTTATCCGGAGCCAGATCCGGTTGGAACTTATGCCTTAGGTGCCGATGTGAGCTGGCTGACCGAAATGGAAGCCGCGGGCAAGAAGTTTTACAATGCTGCAGGAGAACAACAGGATTTGCTTAAAATTTTAAAAGATAAGGGCATTAATACCATTCGCCTCAGGGTTTGGGTAAATCCGGCTGCCGGTTATTGCAATACTGCTGATGTTTTGGCGAAGGCAAAAAGAGCAAAAGCCATGAATATGCGTTTGCTGATTGATTTTCATTACAGCGATTCGTGGGCAGATCCCGGACAACAGAATAAACCTGCTGCATGGGCAACACAGGATTTTGCAACCTTGAAAACTTCCGTTTATAACCATACCGTTGAGGTGCTAACAGTGCTGAAAAACAATAAAATTGTGCCAGAATGGGTGCAGGTAGGTAACGAAACCAATAATGGCATGTTGTGGAACGATGGAAAAGCCTCCGTTAACATGAAAAATTTTGCAGATTTGGTACTTTCGGGATATAATGGTGTAAAAGCAGTAAATCCAACTTCAAAAGTGGTGGTGCATATTTCTAACGGCTACGATAACAGTTTGTTTAGGTGGATATTTGATGGATTAAAAAATAATGGCGCTAAATGGGATGTCATCGGCATGTCGATGTACCCAGCGGCTACAGACTGGTCGGCAAAAAATACCCAGTGTTTAGCCAATATGACGGATATGGTTTCGCGTTACGGATCGGAAGTGATGATTTGCGAACTGGGAATGCCGGTTTCGGAAGCAGTAGCCTGCAAAGCTTTTATTAAAGATTTAATCGCGAAGAATAAATCGTTGCCCAATAACAAAGGCTTAGGGGTTTTTTATTGGGAGCCGCAATCTTACAATAGCTGGAGTGGTTATAAATTGGGCGCCTTCGATGATTCGGGTAAGCCAACAGTTGCAATGGATGCATTTCTGCCTTAACTTGGCAGCTGGTCCGGATTTGTAATCCGGGCCTGGCGGGAAGCGGATTTTAAATCCGCAATTAGAGCGTCGGGATTGCAAATCCCGACCAACAGGATTTTAAATCCGCAGTTAATAAACAATTTTTTATTTATGATTTTACTCAAAAAACTGTTCCCTCTTTTTGCTTTTGCCCTTGTGGTGATGGTTTCGCATGCCCAAAATAAACAGGGTGTTTATGTAGATGTATCGGGCGTAATCCGCTGGGAGAAAGACCATAAGGAAGCTGCTTTTTTCGGTACCAACTATACCGCACCTTTTGCCTATGGCAATCGGGCCATTTTAAGAATGGGCGTAACTGCCCAACAAGCCATAAAAGACGATGTGTATCATTTTTCCCGTTTGGGTTTAAATGCTTTCCGTGTACATGTTTGGGATCAGGAAATAGCAGATGCCGAAGGCAACCTCATCAATAACGAACATTTGCGCCTTTTCGATTTTCTGCTTGCAGAACTTAAAAAACGTAAAATCAAAACTTTGGTTACGCCAATTGCCTTTTGGGGAAACGGTTATCCTGAGAAAGATGAAAATACAGGTAGTTTTGCCAATAAATATGGTAAAGATAAATCGGTAGTAAGCGAAGAAGCCTTTAAAGCACAGGAAAATTACCTGAAACAGTTTTTCAAACACAAAAATCCTTATACAGGTTTAACTTACCAGGAGGACGCCGATATTTTAGCTACAGAGATCAATAACGAACCTCACCATAGCGGACCAAAGGAAAGGGCGACGGAATACGTTAACCGCATGACAGCCGCTATAAAAAGTACCGGCTGGACTAAACCCATTTTCTATAACATTAGCGAATCGCCCTGGTATGCCGATGCGATTGTAAAAGCAAATGTTCAGGGACATACTTTTCAATGGTACCCAACAGGATTAGTTGCCGGACATACCTTGCAGGGCAATTACCTCCCGAATGTGGCGAAATATAAAATACCTTTTGATACCATTCCGGCGTTTAAAAACCGTGCTAAAGCAGTGTACGAATTCGATGCGGGCGATGTAATGGCACCGGTTATGTACCCTGCTATGGCCAGGAGTTTCAGGGCTGCAGGTTTTCAATGGGCAACCCAGTTCGCCTACGATCCGATGGCAACTGCTTATGCCAATACAGAATATCAAACTCATTATTTAAACCTCGCTTATACGCCATCAAAAGCAATCAGCATGTTAATTGCTTCAAAGGTTTTTCATCAACTTGGTCGTTTAGATACTTTAAACAATGGCAATACTTTTGGTCCCTTTAAAATCGATTACAAAAATTCGCTGAGCGAAATGAATACTGCCGAAGAATTTTATTACACAAATTCCACCTCATCCAAAATTGTAAATGCAACAAAACTAAAACATATTGCAGGGATAGGAAACTCTAAAATTATTCACTATGAAGGCAGGGGGGCATACTTTATCGATCAGGTGGCTGCGGGCGTATGGCGTTTGGAAATAATGCCGGATGCCATCCAGATCAGGGATCCTTTTGAAAAAGCATCGCCCCAAAAAGAGGTAACCAGAATTGTATGGAATACTTTGCCAATGAATATTAACCTGCCGGATTTAGGTTCCAGTTTTACTGTTAAGGGCCTAAATCAGGGCAATACGCTGAATTTGGTAGCTGTTAAAAATGAGTTTAACGTTTCACCCGGCGCCTATTTATTGGTAAAGAAAAACCTGAAAACCAACCTGAATGCTCAAAGTATTTACCAAAATATCATTTTAGGCGAATTTGTTGCACCAAAAGCTTCAGCAGGAGATGTTTTTGTAAAGCATCAGGCGCTAAAAACGGTTTCAGAAGACATTGCTTTTCAAATCATCGCAGAAATTACAGGTTTAGGCCTAAAAGATTCTGCCTTTGTTCAGTTAAATGCTGCCAACCGCTGGAAAAATATTCCATTGCAAAAAGCTCAGGAATACCAATACACTGCAACAGTGCCTGCTGAAATGGTAAAAAATGGCCTGTTGAAATATCAGATCATCGTTCATAAAGCAAATGGCGATTACATCACTTTCCCGGTAAATGTAAAAGGAAATCCAAATGCCTGGGATAAGCTTGAAACGGAAAGTTACCAGACCTATGTGGCTGCTAAAGACGCCATTGTAGAAATTTTCAATGCAGCTTTAGATGGAAAAAACAGCAATATTTATAATCCCGATTGGGGAAATAGTAAAGTAGAATACATTTCGGAAGAAAATCCATCCGTTTTAAATATGAAACTATCTATCAATATACCTAAAAGTATCCAACTGATGGGTTTTCAAAGTTTTTTTGCTGATAAAATGGCTGGAAGAGTTTCGGAATTGAATAATTTGAAAAAAATGGTCATCAAAATAAAGGCAAATACCGAAAACACTAAAGTTAAAGTGGGCTTAATTGATACTGATGCACATTTATTCTCTACTGAAATCCTTGCGGGAAAAGATTTTCAACTGATTGAAATTCCATTAAATCAGCTTAAAAATGATGCACAGTTATTGCTCCCTCGTCCTTATCCTGGCTTTTTGCCACTTTATTATCAATCACCAGACAAAGCTGCATTCGACTTAAAAAATGCCGAAAAGTTCGAAATTACTTTTGGCTATGGGGCTGGCACTAAACCGATCAATATTGCTATCGAATCTATTTATTTAAAATAACCATCAATTACATGTTCCGATTGAAGAAACTATTTTTTGCCATTTTTATACTTAGTCTTGCTTATTTAAATGTCGCTGCACAAAGGACTGAAATCTTACTCGATGAAGGCTGGAAATTCTCAAAAGGAAATTTTCCAAATGCTGCTGAAGCCGGTTTTAATGATACCCGCTGGGAAACGGTTACCGTTCCACACGATTGGGCCATCAGCGGACCTTTCGATAAGGAAATAGACAAGCAGGTAACCGCCATCACCCAAAACAACGAAACCAGGGCCAGTGAAAAAACAGGCAGAACAGGTGCCTTACCCTATATAGGCGAAGGTTGGTACAGGAAAAAACTCAATCTTCCAACGCTAAAGCCAAATCAGAAAGTTTTGCTACAAATTGATGGCGCCATGAGCGAGCCCCGTGTTTACCTCAACGGAAAACAGGTTGGGCAGTGGAATTATGGCTACAATTACTTTTATATTGATATCACCAATGATTTAAAAGTGAATGATAATTTATTGGCCATTCACCTTAAAAATATGCCAAAATCATCGCGCTGGTACCCGGGTGCAGGTTTGTACCGTAACGTACATTTGATTATTAAAGAAGAAAAAAGTATCGATCAATGGGGGATTACCGTTACCACACCAATCGTAAAAAAAGAATTTGCCAAAGTAAACATCAAGACCAAATTAACAGGGAGTGGTATTCGATTGGTAACGCAAATTTTAGATAGTTTAGGTAAACAGGTGGCTATTGATACAGCAAAAGGCATTTTTGGCAATGAGGCTGATCAGAATTTAGCAATCAGCAATCCGGTTCTTTGGAGCCCCGAGCGCCCATATCTGTACACAGCAGTATCAAGTTTGTATGAAGGAAACACTTTAAAAGATGTAGTAAAAACAAGATTAGGGATTAGAACGATTAGTTTCAGCGCAGGCATTGGCTTTAGCCTGAACGGTAAGGTACGAAAGTTTAAGGGCGTTTGTTTACACCACGATCTTGGTCCGCTTGGGACGGCCATTAATACCGCAGCTTTAAAAAGGCAGCTCACTATTTTAAAAGAAATGGGTTGCGATGCCATCCGTAGTTCGCACAATATGCCGTCGCCTGAGCAACTGGAGCTATGCGACGAAATGGGTTTTATGTTCCTCGCCGAGAGTTTTGATGAATGGGCAAAAGCTAAAGTAGAAAACGGTTACCACCTATACTTCAATACCGATGCCGAAAAAGATATTGTTAACCTGGTGCAGGCCAATAAAAACCACCCGTGTATTGTGATGTGGAGTTCAGGAAACGAAGTGCCAGATCAGTTCGGGGCCGAAGGAGTTAAAAGGGCAAAATGGTTGCAGGAAATTTTCCACCGGGAAGACCCTACACGTCCGGTTACCGTAGGCATGGACCAGGTGAAGGCGACGATGCAATCGGGTTTTGGCGCATTGATGGATATTCCGGGCTTAAATTACAGGGTACACCTTTACGAAGAAGCCAATAAGGTTTTCCCGCAGGGGTTTATCCTTGGTTCAGAAACGGCTTCAACCGTAAGCTCAAGGGGGATTTATAAATTTCCGGTGGTAAAAGGCTTTGATAAACAATATCCTGATTTTCAGTCCTCTTCGTATGATCTGGAATATTGTAGCTGGTCTAATGTACCTGACGATGATTTTGTAATGCAGGATGATAAACCATGGGTAATCGGGGAGTTTGTCTGGACCGGTTTTGATTACCTGGGCGAACCTACTCCGTATGATACCAGCTGGCCATCAAGAAGTTCCTATTTCGGGATTTCTGATCTTGCAGGTTTACCCAAAGACCGTTATTACCTGTACAGAAGTCGCTGGAATAAAACAAAACCTACTTTACATCTATTACCGCACTGGAACTGGGAGGGAAGAGAAGGTGAAACAACACCAGTTTTTGTGTACACCAGTTACGATAGTGCCGAGCTTTTTTTAAACGGGAAAAGTTTGGGGGTGCGGAAAAAAGATAAATCATCTCCGCAAAACCGCTACAGATTGATGTGGATGGATGTTAAATACGAACCAGGAATATTAAAAGTGGTAGCGCTTGACGGCAACGGAAAGCCTGTAGCAGAAGAAAAGATTACTACAGCCGGAAAGCCATACAAAATTGTATTAACGCCTGATCGAAAAGAAATTACCGCTGACGGAAAGGATTTGTCTTTTGTAACAGTATCGGTGGTTGATAAAAATGGAGTTCCTTGTCCTACAGCCACCAATGCCTTAAATTTTGAGGTAAATGGCGCAGGAACATTTAAAGCAGTTTGTAATGGTGATGCCACTTCAATAGAATCTTTTGTAAAACCAAGCATGAAATTATTCAGCGGAAAACTGGTTGTGGTGGTACAGTCTGATAAAAAAGGTGGTACAATAGCGTTGAAGGTTAAAGGTAAAGGATTAGAAAATGGAAATATAGAAGTTGTTTCGGCTAAATAACCAGGAGTTAATAGGTGGCGTTATTTCCAACTAAATTGGCAATGTTAATGCTTCAACGCGTTTAGAAATAGTAAAGCATAATAATCAATTCCACCGTCCATCTTACATTTTCCATTAAATAATGTATAGGAACTGTTACATTTTAATCTTATCAGGAATAATTTTTTAAATTAGCATATATTCAAAAAACCTGATAAGCTTATGGAAAATCTAAAAGAAGAAACCAAAATCAAAGCTTTCCTCACCAGGATAAAAGCAGAGTGGCCGGGCGTGGTAGAGCGCTTTGAGTTTAAAACAGGCAGTGTAATTTACGTTCATTTAAAGGAAGGAATATCGAGTATGGATTTTCTGGGTAAACTTTCCCGCCAGGTAGAACGTTTTGTAGATTTTAGCATGCCCATTATCCTTTATCACATCGAAAGTGATGGCATGAACTTAAGGTCGCATCCCATCAACTGGTATTCTCCAGTTACGCAGAGAAACTCGATTTAGTGTATTCAGATTTTGCTGTTTTAAATCTTTTTTCGCCGTAAACTCAATTTTGTTTGCCAGTAATTTTGGTTTTTGCGTTTTAATCCTATTTTTGAGTTTTAATTTAAAAAACATCCAGTATAATGAAAAACGGAACAGTAAAATTTTTTAACTCAGAAAAAGGCTTTGGCTTCATTAAAGAAGAAAGTGGATCTGAGATTTTTGTGCATGCATCAGGCCTGATTGATGAAATCAGAGAGAATGATACAGTTGAATACGAAGTTCAAGAAGGCAAAAAAGGCCTTAATGCAGTGAAAGTAAGAGTTGTTTAATTCTTCCCCAAAAAGATTTTGAGCAGGATTTAGTCCTGCTTTTTTTTTGCCCGGAGTTTAGTAAGCCGATTTTAAATCCAGTGGTTTAATTACTGAACAAAAAGACTGAAAAAATTTCTTTCTCATTTCTAGCCGATTACCGTTTTTAACTATTTTAACTGCATTCTGCATAGTTATTTTGTGGATTGGATTTTTATTTTTGTTATTGTCGATCTATTCGGCCGGAACCAAACAAATTAAAGATTTTTGCAACTTTCTATTTTTTCAATTCAGGAACCTGTTATTAGTAACAAACCTCTTGATCGGGGCACTTTTATGGCCGCGGCCCAGTTTGTAACTGCGCTAAATTTTGAAGCTGAATTTGAGCTTTTAAGCCTATCGGCCATGAGCACACAAGTGGGAGCAGTAAAAAAGGGCGGACTTATATTTGTACGTAACGGTAAGTTGAAAATGCACCCCGAAATTTATGATCATTTATCGTTGATATCAATTTCTTCTATTTGTGCAGGAAGCATTTACCTGCATGGCCTTGATAAAATTGCTGCAGAAATTGTAAACCTTCCTTACAGCGACGGACTTTTAAATCTTGAAGGTGCGGAAGAAGATTACATGGCCTTTAAACGGTTGTGCAGCCCGGTTTCGAGGTTTTTTTTAATACAGGCCAAAAAAGTACAGTGGTCAGCCATTCTATCCACCTTCAGGTTCCTGATGATGGAGGGCATCTGGGAGGTAGTAAGTTATGTTGCAGAGGCCATTAGCCAGGCTGATGCGGATGTACTATCTTGTATGCAACTTTTAGAAAAGATGCAGAAGGAAAAATGGTATCCTGAATTTTGCAGCTCCCTTAAAACATTTCACGCTTCACGATACCCTTTAAGTAAGGTTAAACTTGAATCTGAATTACCCGAAATGGCCTGAATTATTTCAGGTAATTATCTATTAATGCACTAATCTCATCACCAGGGGCTCTGTTACCCATATTGTTGAGTTTTTGTTGCGACGAATTGTGTTTTTCGATGTATGTAGCCTCTGTTTTATTAAATTTAAGATAACCCTGCTCAAAATAACGTTCTTCAATTTCGGTAGAAGAATCTAACGATCTGAACCATAATTTGATTAATGAACCTGTAAGCTTATCGTAATAAAGCCAGTGGTAGGTTGCTTCTGCATCTGCATTGTCGGGCAAATCAAGGCGTTGGATTTCTAGAATAGCGGTATCTGAATTTTGGAAAAAGTATAAAATCTTGTATTTAGACGACATGCCGCAAAAATAGGACTTAATTTTTTATCGCAAAAGAGTTTTTTGCTGTTTGGTATAATATTATTGACATTTGTATTGGTGAGGATCTGCGATCCTGCCGTTGATACCCGGATCTGTAATCCGGTTTAATTATAAAGGCCCACTAGCTGAAAGATTCTTCACTAGCGATGAATATTGGTATAGGTTGCGTTCAGAATGACAGATCAGTAGGGGATTTAATGTTTCTCTCCTTTTACTACCTTAAACAAATGCAAAACCTGTGGGAATAGTGCATCCATGCTTTCTTCTGCACCACTTTTTGAGCCCGGGAAGGTAAGCGCAAGCGTTTCACCAATAAAACCGGCTACGCCACGCGAAAGCATGGCATAAGGCATACGCTCCTGCCCGTAACGTCTGGCGGTTTCCATAATGCCCTCAATATTTCTGTCGATTAATGGTGCAATGGCCTCAGGAGTTACATCACGTGGCGAAAGGCCTGTACCTCCGGTAAAGATGACCAATTTAAATCCCGCTTTATTTAATTCGATAGCCTTATTTCTAATCGTTTCCATCTCATCCGGAACAATTTCATATTTCGCGGTATTAATTCCCCACTGTTCCAAACGCGCAATAATGGCCTTGCCGGAAGCATCCTGTGCTTTATTCTCGAAAACAGAATCAGAACAAACCACAACAGCAGTTTTAATTTCAGGGAATTTAGCATTTTTAAGATCCGACTTTCCGCCTGACTTTTTGAGTAACCTGATGTTTTCGATTTCTACACCCTTATCAATCGGTTTCAACATATCATACATTGTTAGCGCAGTAACCGAGGCGCCGTGCATGGCTTCAACTTCTACACCGGTTTTGTAAATGGTATGTACTTCAACGGTAATAATGATGGTTAAACCCACAATTTCGTAGGTAATGGCGGTGTATTCTATCGGGAGCGGGTGGCAATCGGGAATTACATCACTGGTTTTTTTTACGCCAAATAATCCCGCGGCACGTGCAAATTCGAACACATCACCTTTGGGTATTTTACGTTGCTCAATGGCGTCGATGGTTTCCTGCTTTGATACTTTTACGGTAGCGGTAGCAATAGCGATCCTTAAAGAGTTGGATTTTCTGGTGATGTTTACCATGTTATGTATTTTCTTTCCAATGATGTGTTTCGTCTTCGAATATTTCTTTGCCCCAGATCGGTAATTCGGCTTTTAAACGATCTACTACTTCGCTGCAGGCTTCTATTGCAGGTTTGCGGTGCGCGGAGGACGTAAAAACAAAGAGGCAGATTTCGCCTGTTTTAACCGTGCCCAAACTGTGGTAAATGTGCATGCAGTTGAGCGGGTATTTTTCGAAGATGTCTTCCCTGATCTGGTGCATTTTTTCGAGCGCGAGCTCATTATAGGCTGTGTATTCTATCGCAGCAACAAATTTACCGTCGATTTCATCTTTTCTCACCTGGCCCATAAAAATGCTATGTCCGCCGATTGCCGTTTTGCTGCTGTGCTTCGCAATGCTGTCGGCTATAAAAGCAGGCGTTATCGGACCGTTAACAAATATATTTTTTATCTTTTTTTCGCTCATGTTACGATCTTAAAAAATGATCTCTCCATTTTACAATCCCGCCTTTTAAACTATAGATTTTTTTGGCATCGCCATATTTTTCTTGTAATGCCTCAGCTGCGGCAACACTTCTGATTCCATGCTGGCAGATTAAAACCACATGTTTTTGATAAAATTCTTTATTTAAAAATGCGCCAAACTCCGACATCGGTACCTGCGTATAAATCTTCTTATCCAATACCGGAACTTCATGCTTTTCGCGAACGTCTATTAAAATAGCAGATTCCGACTGTTGCAGCCTTACCAGTTCGCTGGCGTCAATTTCTATGTAGCCCTGTGGTCCTTCGCTCGTATCCTGATAATCCATATTTAAAAATTCATCAACAGTTTTGGGCAGTGTATAACCGCTTCCGTGACTGATGCTAATGGTATATTGTTCTTGTGTAAGTAAGTTGTAATTTAATATTTTATTGGTGAGCGGCTGCCCGATTTTAGCAATCAATTTTATAGTTTCTGCTGCTGCCATGGTGCCTATTATTCCGGGCAATACGCCTATAATGCCATTTTCGGCACAGTTTGGAATTTCGCCTTTATCGGGTGGAACAGGGAATAGATCACGGTAATTGGTACTGGGCGTTAAATGATCGGGTGTGTTAAATATGGCCAGCTGACCTTCGAAACCCGAAACTGCAGCAAATATAAGCGGTTTGTTAAGCAGGGCACAGGCATCATTAATCAGGTATCTTGATTCAAAATTATCTGTACCATCCAATATATAATCATACCTGGATACAATATCGAGGATATTGTTTTTTTGTAGGCGGATGGGGTGCCGGATGATTCCGATCTGGGTATTCATTTCCTGTAATCGTTTTGCTGCTACCTCTACTTTCAGCTTACCGATATCTGCCGTGGTAAACAGAATCTGCCTGTGCAGGTTGGATAGCGAAATGGTATCATCATCAACAATCCCGATGTGGCCAATACCGGCAGCAGCGAGGTACTGTAGTGCGGGGCAACCCAGGCCACCAGCGCCAATTACCAGCACTTTAGCTTTTACAAGCTGTTGTTGTGCTTCCTCCCCAAATCCTTTCAGGATGATCTGTCTGTTATATCGCTCTGCACTCATATTATTTAACCGCCGGAAAACGGAGGCATAATGGCTATAGTAGCCTTGTTGATGATTTCGGTGTTCTCCTGAACAATATTTTTATTCAGGGCAAGTTTATATTTCATGCTTTTTAAAGCAGGAAACAGGTGCTCCAGATGTTTTTTAAAGTTATCGGTATCGGCAATCCCATCAAAATCAATCTTTTGATTGCTGATTAACTCGGAGATTTTGCCAAAACTGATGATTTCGATTTCCATGCTGCTAATTTACCTGTAAGATGCTGATTTTGCTTAATCCTTTTACAAATCTTCTTCCGGTAGCGAAATCGCTTGGCGTAATCATGGCAATATTTCCTTTTTCGGCCTTAGCAGGGTCGGTATCATAACTCCTCAGAACCAATATTTGATTTCCGGTAGGCGAATTAAAAATTTCATTCCATGAGTACACCACTTTATAGTTATCAGTTGCGGTAAAAACGAGGTAATATTCGCTCAATGTTTTTGGCGAAGCGGCATCAATTTCAACTTTGGCTAAAATATCTTTTAAAAGAACGCCTTTAATGTTTTTAATGCTGCTTTTACGTTGCATGAGGTGGTTAAAAATAGTCATACTATCCAAATTAACGGATTTATAAGCGCTTAAATTGTCTAAGGTTATTGTTAATGGTTTTTTAACCTTTCCTTCGATGGTAAATTGTTTGCTTTCTTGTGCCTTCGCAGTAAAACCTAAAAATAACAGGACGATGATGATGTATTTCATATTATGCATGCGTAAATAGTAATTTATAAGCAGCCAATGCGAGTACACAGGCCAAAACATTTTTTAAAACGGTTTGAGGAAATTTTAAGGCACCAAAATAAGCTCCACAGATGCCACCAGCAAATGCAACGCCCACATAAGTGAGCATATGACTGTTAAATTCGAACCCTTTGATCAGTTGTCCGCCTAAACCGGCAACGGAGTTTACAAAGATAAAAGCGGCACTAATGGCTGCCGTTTGTTTTTGATCGGTCCATTTTAAGAGCAAGAGAACCGGCGAAAGAATAATTCCGCCACCAATGCCGATCATGCCCGAAAGCAAACCAATAATGCCGCCAATTGCTAATGATAAAGGAATATTTGAAGGCTTAAAATCTTTCGGATCGGTATTTTGAAAAAAGAAGAAACGGATAACGGGGATTAATAAAAGTACACCTAAAATCTTTTTATAAATGGAGCTTTCAATGGCCATTGTACCACCAACAAAAGAGAGTGGGATAGAAGCAAGTGCAAAAGGCCAGAATATTTTCCACTTAAAATGACCGCCACGGTAAAACTGGATAAAGGAAGTGGAAGAAACAAACAGGTTGAGCAATAAGGCCGTTGGTTTCATAATGGCTGGCGAAATGGCAAAAATAGCCATTAATGCCAGGTAACCGCTTGCGCCACCATGCCCTACCGAAGCATAAAGAAAGGCAACAATGAATAGTAAACAGTAAAACAGGATAAAACTTTCTTGCATGGTTAATTTGGTAAAATCATTACAGTTAAAATATCGCCTTTTTCGAAATGCGCTTGTGTCTCGTTAAGGCAGATTAAACAATTTGCCTGTGCAAAAGAACTCAGGCGGTAAGATTCCTGTGCGTTTAAAGGAGTAACTTTTCCGTTTTCGTATTTTCCTTTCAGAAAATGAGTTAAACCAGGGGGCTTGCTATAAGGGTGGGTAAGCTCGGCCGCTACCTCGGTTACACTATTATTTTTTTGAGATAATATTTTTAGCGAAGGAAGTACATAATTATAATAGCAGCTCAGTACAGACGAGGGGTTACCCGGAAGTCCGAATACGAGTTTCTGACCACGGGTTCCAAAAAACAAGGGTTTACCGGGTTTCTGTTTCACCTTGTGGAAAACCTGTTTAATATTGCAATGGGCTGCCGCTTCGATCACAAAATCGTAATCGCCTACACTTACACCACCGGTTAGCAATACCAGGTCGCTACTTTCCAAAGCGGTTTGCAATACTTTTTTCAGGATTTCGAGGTCATCATCTGCTTCATAAATGCTGATCTGACTGATGCCTTCATGTTTTAAAGCTGCCGCGAGCGAATAGGAATTTGATTCGTACACCTGACCAAATGCTAAAGGCTTACCGGGTTCTTGTAGTTCTTTGCCTGTAACGATTATCGATACCATTGGCATAGGATAAATACTTACCTCATTAATGCCAATCCCCGCAAGAAAACCAATGGCAGCCGGGCTAAGCAAACTGCCTTTTTCCATGGCTAAAGCCCCGGCTTTAATTTCAGAACCTTTATCACGCACGTTTAAGCCGAATTTTAAATTGGGATCCTGTAAAGTAATTTTATCATCTGATCGCGTTATTTTCTCCTGCATGACTACGGTATCGGCTCCGTTTGGTAATGGTGCACCTGTAAAAATCCTACCCGTTTCGCCATTTTGGATGGTGATGTTTTGAGTAGTTCCGGCGGCCATTTCGCCAATGATGCGGAGTTCTTTTTCCTGATCTTCAAACTTTAAGGCATAGCCATCCATGGAAGACTGACGAAAGGCAGGAATATTGAATTGAGCATAAATATCAACAGCCAGTGTATGGCCGGCTGCTTTTGCCAGATCGATACTGATTGGGTTTAAAGGACTAATATGTTGAGAAATGAGGTCTTTTGCTTCTTTTACGCTGATCATGAAAATTTTATCCTCCAATGGTAATCATACTTCTGTTCTGAATGGTAGCAGCATCTATTTTTTCGAAATCGCTGGCCAATTGTCCGCCTAATGCCTGTTTTTTGCTCCAGATTGCCGATTGAATTAGTGGAAACACATCTTCATTTTTCCTCAGGGCGCTAAGCAAATCGGTTTCGCTATCAGAAAAAAGGCAGTTTTTTAATTTTCCATCTGCAGTTAGCCTCATGCGGTTACAGGTACTGCAAAAAGGGTGCGTCATGGTACTGATAATGGCAAAAGAACCTTCGTGACCAGGGATCATAAAATGTTTGGCTGTATCATTAGGCTCACCTTTAACTGGCAGAACTGTAAAATTCTTTTCAATTACGGCAAGGATTTCTTCTAAAGAGAACATTTGGTTACTCGTCCATTTGTTGCCGCTAAAGGGCATAAACTCAATAAAGCGAACCTGAATGGGGTTATGTTTAGTCCAGCTGATGAAATCCTTAATTTCGTTATCGTTAAGGCCCTTCATCACCACCATGTTAATTTTTACGTTGATTTTGTGCTGCAAAAGCAGTTCGATATTGCTGCGCACCTGATGAAATACATCCCTTCGGGTAACCATGAAAAATTTTTCGGGCTGAAGGGTATCCAGGCTGATGTTGATGGTTTTAACACCTGCATCTTTTAATACAGGCAGCATTTCTGCAATTCGGGTTCCATTGGTGGTAATTACCAGTTCTACCGGAAGTTTGCCTAATGCAGCAATAATTCGGGCCGCATCCTTTCTCACCAGTGGCTCTCCGCCTGTTAGCCTGATTTTTTTTACGCCATTGGCCACAAAAATTTCAGCCAGTTTGATAATTTCGTCGGTTTGCATTAACCTGGAAGCTGGAGTGAAATCATACTCTTCCTCCGGCATGCAATAAAAGCAGCGAAAATTGCAGTTATCGGTAAGCGATATCCGCAGGTAATCGTGTATTCTTCCAAAAGAATCTGCTATCATTCCTGGCTGATTAAATTATTGTAATCGGTTTCTGTATCAATGTCAGTTTCACCGCCGTCAAAAACTACGGTTTCTACATCCTGCTGATGTTGTTTTAATATTTTTTTGGCGCCATCTGTCCCTTTTAGTGCTAAAAGTGCATCAAAATATTGTTTCCCGAACAAAACAGGGGTACCAATCGTTCCGGCATAAGCACTGGCAATGATATTTTTGCCGGTTTCCTGATGCTTTTCGATTAAGTGATTAAAGGTACTCATTTTTATAAAAACCTGGTCGGCTACTGCAATAATGATACTTTCTGTTTTATCGTTTTTTTCAATCACAGCAGAAATTCCTGCAGCAATGCCCGATGCCATTCCGCTTTCCCAGTTTTTGTTGATCACGAAATTAACCTGATCGTTTTGATGTTTTGCCAATATTTCGTCAGCATATGCACCCAAAACCACTGTAACTGTTGCGCCAGCTGTTTTTAAAGCCTCATCAATCACGGTTTGGAGCAGGGTTTTTCCCTTATAATTTAAAAGCTGTTTTGGTTTGCCCAAACGGGATGAATTTCCTGCGGCCAAAATGATGATTTCCGGTTTCATTTAGCTGTTATTTAATCCATAAACATGGATGGGGGTCTTTTTATCCTTTAAAAAAACTGCTGAAGCACCTGTAAATACCGATTTTATCTCTGCCAGGATAGAAATGGCGATCTCTTCGGCCGTTTCTGCGCCAATATCCAGGCCAATTGGTCCGTGTACGCGGTTTTCATTTTCAGGGGTGGCAAGGTTCAGTTCATCAAGCATTCTGAGGAGCTTTTTCTTTGGACCCAATGTGCCGATGTATGATGCTTTGGTACTTAATAAATGTTTAAGCAGTTCGATATCATAATTGTAATTATGTGTCATCAGTACAAATGCGGTTTGTTCATCAATATCGATTTGGCTCAGTACATTTTCGGATTTACTTACCAGGATTTTGGTTGCATTTGTAAAACGCTGTGCTGTGGCATGGGTAGGTCTGCCATCAATTATGGTTACTTCCCAGCCTAAAAGGTACGCCATTTCGGACAAAGGCTGTGCATCGTTGCCGGCGCCTGCAATAATTAGTGAAACAGGAGGGTGGATAAGTTCGATAAAAGCATCTGTATCCTGATCACCGTAATTATATACTTTAAATGCTGCCGTTTTACCGGCACAAACTTCTTTAGCATCTTTAATGATATCTTCTTCAATTTCCGCTGGTATTTTGGATAGGATAGCATCTTTTTTAAAAAGCATACTGGTTCCCAACTGCAGTTTACCATTTAAGGCAAAAAGTGTTGTTAAAATGGCATCTTCCCTTTTATGCTGCAATGCCGTTAAAATGGCAATGGGGTTTAATTTGTCTTCTTCGTTAATGGGTTCGAAAAGGATATGTACTATGCCATTACAACCCAGCTGAACGCCAAATTTGGCATCATCTTCGTCGGTGGTATCGTATGTAATCAGCTTGTTTTCCTGTTGTACAATTGCCGAGAGTGCTTTTCGTAACGCATCGCCCTCTAAACAGCCTCCGCTAATGGCGCCGGTTAACTGGCCATCTTCGGTAATCAGCATCCTGGCACCCGGCCTGCGGTAAGAAGAACCTTCTACCTTAACCACCGTTGCTAAGGCAGTTTTCTTCTTTTCCTTTGTTGCTTTCTGGTATGCCTTAAGGATATCGGTAATTTCTTTCATCAGGGAATGTAATAGCTGCAATTTAATGATAATCTATTACAAATGTTGAAAGAGAAGGATATTGCCTTGTTTGGGCGATAAAAATTTATACGCTGATGATAATAAAATTAAATCAGAAAGGTTCCGAATGAAAAACTTCGAGGTTAACGCAGCGTAATCCAATGCTGTTAAAAAGCGCTGTGATCTCGTTGGTCCAGTCTCTTGGCGAATCTACACGAAGAATTTTATCGCTATCCCACAGATCAATGTTCCATTTGATTTCTTTGAAGCGGCTGTTCAGTAATGGACTGATTTCATTTAACTCGCTATCTGAGGATACATTTGTTTTGAAAACGGCTATCATAAAGAAGATTTTTAGGTTTGTTGTAGGGGTAGACGTTTCACTTTGGAAATTACTTTAAATAAAAATCATTTTTTTTATTTTTTTTAATTTTCGCAATTGAGAACCAAAACATTGCTTTATGCGTAAGTGTAATGGTATCACTTAAATTAAAACAAAATGTTAAATACAACCATTGCCGCCCTGCTTGGAGGGCCTGAACTGATCCTTGTTGGAGTTGCTGTTTTATTATTGTTCGGTGGAAAAAAAATCCCTGAATTAATGAAAGGCCTTGGTAAGGGAATAAAAGAATTTAAAGCCGGACAGGAAGAAGAGAAACCGGAAGTTCCGAAGCAAGCATAATTCTAAACCTAATAGAATTTTAAATATTAAACTTTGAACACCCGGCGCTTATAAATGGAGCCGGGTGTTTTTTGTTTAAATATTGTCGGTATTTAGATCTCCGTTTAAGAGCAATAATTTAAACCAATCATAAACGCAATTCTTGCTAGATAAAATTTTGAATGCTGCTGCATCTTTTCATGATTTGGAAATGAAAGGACAGTTGTTCCTGGCGGTTTGCAGCCCTGCTTTTGGTACAAGTTCCGATGAAAGATCGGAAGCTTTCCCTGACAATCAGGTTTAGGAACAGCGTTTTGCAATTTGTAGTCAGCAAATGGGCTACTTCATTTATCTGCGTTCGCCAATTTGCTGCCGCCACATGGAGTAATATAGGCCTTTCTTTTCGAGCAGTTCGTTGTGGCTGCCCGTTTCAGATACTTTTCCTTTTTCCAGTACGTAGATTTTATCGGCATGCATAATGGTTGATAAACGGTGGGCAATCAGGATGGTCATCTGTTCCCTTCTGTCGGATATTTCGCGGATGGTTGCCGATATTTCTTCTTCAGTGAGTGAATCGAGTGCCGAAGTAGCTTCATCAAAAATCAGTAACCTTGGTTTTCTCAATAATGCCCTGGCAATCGAAATCCGCTGTTTTTCTCCACCCGATAGTTTCATGCCATTTTCACCCAATACTGTATCGATCCCCTGGGCAGCTTTGGCAATAAGTGCAGTAGCTGATGCTTTTCGCAGCGCTTCAACAATATCTTCTTCGCTTGCGGTAGGGTTTACAAAACGCATGTTATCCCTGATCGATCCTGCATAAAGCTGCGTATCCTGCGTAACAAAACCGATTTGCCTGCGTAAAGGGTTGTACCTGATTCGTTTAGAACTGGTTTCGTTGAAAAGTATTTCGCCATCAACAGGAAGGTAAAGGCCTACCAGAAGCTTTACTAAAGTAGATTTACCCGAACCCGATGGGCCCACAAACGCCACGGTTTCTCCATTCTGGATTTCGAAAGAGATATCATCAATGGCATTATAACCGGCTGTTTTATGTCTGAAAATTACATTTTTAAATTCAAGCCGGTTTAGCGCATCCAGTTCTACTGCGTTTTCTGGCCGGGTTTCGATGGGTTTTTGCATCAGGTTATCGAAAGTTTTAAGTGATGCATCGGCCTCCCTGTATAAAATAATCATATTGCCTAAATCCTGCAAAGGCGTAAAAATGGCGGTAGAAATAAACTGCATGGCGATTAATTCGCCTGTACTTAATATTTTTCTAAAAATCAGCCAGAGCAGGATAAACAAAACTGATTGCTTTAGTAAATTGAGCAAATTGCCCTGCAAAAAAGATAACATGCTTACTTTTCTGGCCTTTAACATTTCGAGATCGAAAATTTTTAAGGTCTGCACATTTAACCTCCTGATTTCGGCAAAGGTTAAACCTAAACTCTTTACGAGTTCGATATTGCGCAGGCTTTCGGTAATTACACCTGCCTGTTTATCGGCCTGGCGGTTAATAGAGCGCTGAATGGCTTTGATTTTTTTTGAAAGCAATCCGGTTAAAGAGCCAAGTACCAATACACCAATAAAAAATACCGGCACCAGCAACCAGTTCTTATTCAGGCTGTACCACAATAAAAAGCCAATGCCTACCAGCGATGAAAAAAGGATATTGATAAAGGCATTGATGAAACGTTCGGCATCGGTTTTTACTTTTTGAAGCACCGAAAGTGTTGTTCCGCTCCGGCTTTCTTCAAATTCCTGAAAAGAGAGGCGGAGGGTTTGTTTTAATCCGTCGTTAAAAATATTCATGCCAAAGCGGGCTACGGCTTTACGCGTAGTAAATTCCTGTACCGATCGGCAAAGCCTCGCCACCAGCGCAATGGCAAGCGCAATCAGCAACCAATATAAAACTTCGCTAATGAGTTGTTTTTCGCTTAAATGGTGTTTATTGGTCGAATAGTTATCGATGATCTTTCCAAAAATAATAGGGTCAAGCAAGCTTAAAAGCTGTGCTGCTGCAGCCAGTAAGAGTGAGAGGATAATGAGTTTTTGATGTGGTTTGAGGTATTTTAAAAGTATTTTCATTTCAGCAGGATCACAGTTAATATGGGCTACTATTAAACGTGAAGGGCTGGTAATAGTTTCGATAAGATTAATTTATGCTGCCTTTTAAGTTGTCGGGGTAGCTATTAATAATCCTCAGGTATTAAAATAGGATAACAGCGGTAGGAAGAAAAACTATTATGGTTACGCAGTGAATTATCTGGAGGTAAAATCATCCATCAACTTCATTGTAATCAACGCATCCTCACCACTACATGGATTTGGTCCTTTATCCAAAAAGTAATCTACTACCTTTTCTATCATCGGCTGTTGTACATGTTGCAAAGGTTCAAATGCATATTCTTTCGGTTCATCTGTATTAACCGTGATTTTGTTACCAAACATCGGGAAACTGATATTACCTTTCGAGCCATATATCACACAGCTATCTGCATCATCTTCCGGAGCAACCGAAAAACACCAGGTACCACTAAAAACAACGCCATTTTCGAAAAGGATATTGCCTGTAACCAGGTCATCAACCGCGGTATTTTCCTGTTGTTTGGCAGCAATGCCAGATGCATGTTTAACCGGTCCGAAATAGTAGGTCATCAGATCCAATTGATGCGGAGCCAGATCGTGGAACAAACCACCACCAGAAATGGCCGGATTAATCCGCCAGTTATCCTCTGTTTTGGCTATCAACGCAGGGTTTGGCGGCTGGAGCATCTTTAACCGCACCAAGCGGATATCGCCAATTGTATTTTTGGCCAGCAACTCCTTAACTTTTAAAAACATGGGCTGCGCACGGCGGTAGTGGGCCACACATAGCTTTACATTAAGCTGGTTTGCCGCATCTGTCATACGTTGTGCAGCAGCTGCATCTAAAGTCATGGGTTTTTCTACATATACAGGTTTGCCAGCTTGCAGGGCTTCAATGGTATAGGCCTCATGCTGTAGGGGAGGTGTAGCAATATAAATGGCATTTACCTCAGGATCGTTAATTAACCGGGAGGCATCGCCGTACCATTTTGGTACCTGGTGCCGCTTTGCATAATCTGCAGCTTTGGCAGCATCGCGGCGCATTACGGCTACTAATTTAGAGTTGCCTACCTTATTAAAGGCTGGCCCGCTTTTTACCTCGGTTACATCGCCACAGCCAATAATGCCCCATCTGATTTCTTCCATTATATAATTGAATTTTAAAGGCCTGAATTTAGAGAATATGGCTGAAATTTTTCGAAAAACCATTATAAAAAAGAAAAGGGACTCAATTGAGATTGATCCCTAATCAACTAACCAAACAAATGAATTCCGGAAACCACGCCGGAATTATGATATAAACGTAACGGCACCTACATTGTTTTGAAGGATGTATAATTTATATCAATTAATTTGTATAGCCTGTTAAAATGTGGCTGGAAATTGCCAAGTGCTTTTTTTAGATTTGCCGACCCGAAATTCGTTAAACAGACCAACCTAACCCAAAATGAAAATGTATAAAAAGGTGATTTTTGCGCTATTTTTAATGCTGTCTGCGCGTGCTTATGCACAGGTTGAGCAAGATGGACCTTATATTTGGCACGCTGGTAATCAGGTTATTAGCCGTTATATCCTGGATAACGTATTGCATGTAGATTCTTTAAAAGAAGATGCCCCGATAGCGGTGCGTTTTGCTAATCATACCGACTGGAATTTCAGCTTTAAACTTCATAAAAAAATTGTTGTGCCTTCTGCAAGCTATGCAGGCGTAAATAAAATGTTCGTTCTTTCTGATATTGAAGGCGAGTTTGAAGCCTTCCGGGCTTTAATGATTGGAAATGGCGTGATGGATGAAAAATATAACTGGACATTTGGCAAAGGGCAGCTCGTAATCTGCGGAGATCTTTTCGACCGTGGCAAAGAGGTAATGCCTTATTTATGGCTGTTGTATAAATTAGAAGAAGATGCTGCCAAAAAAGGTGGCTATGTGCATGTGCTGCTGGGTAATCATGATGTAATGAATATGGCAGGCGATTTACGCTATCATTCTCCCAAATACGCTGCATCGGCTAAATTAATGAACCTTGAGTATGGAAAATTGATAGATGCTGATAGCGAAATCGGAAAATGGCTGAGGAGTAAAAATGCAATTGAAAAAATTGGCGATAAGATTTTTATGCATGCTGGTATTTCACCTCAAATTAATGCGACAGATTTCTCCCTGCAAGCCATTAATGATAAGTGCAGGAGCTATTATGGCATTGCTACTAAAAAATTACCAGAAGAAGGGCGCCTATTAATGGGAAGTGCCGGACCATTTTGGTACAGGGGTTACTTCGGGAAAGACCGCACTAACCCAGCCACCGTTGATTCTACATTAGCGAAGTTTTCCTGCAAACAGATTGTAGTTGGCCACACCATTACCAAAGAAAATATTGCAGGATATTATGGCGGAAAAGTGATCGGGATTGATGTAAACGAGCACAGTGGAAACCGAAAAGCAGTTCTTTTTATTAATGATAAAACATTTGTGGTTGATGATAAAGGTAAACAACAACCACTTGAAATTAAGGATACTACTGCAGCTATTGAATAGTTTAATCCATTTTAAAATCCTGCGCGAAAGCCCAAACAACCATGGCATCAAGCACTGGTCTTAATTGCTCGCCTTCCTTACTTAAACGATAAGTTACAAACGGCGGCACCACATTTTGAGCTTCACGGATCACCAGGTTATCTTGCTGCATCTGCTTTAAATGCTGTATCAGCATCTTTTCAGTAATAGCCGGAATAAGCTTTTTCAGTTCGTTATATCTTTTCGTACCACTTAAAAGGTGGTAAAGAATAATGGGTTTCCAATGACCGCCTATTTTATTCATCACAAAACTTACCGGGCAGCTGGCCTGATTACTTTTTCTGTTTGCGTTTAATGTTGAGTTTTCTTTAATGGCTGTCATGTTACATACTTTGGGGTAAGTACTTGTATAAAAGTAAGTGCAAATATAACTTTGTCTTAAATTAAAACATAACAATCATGAAAATAATAATAACAGGTTCTTTAGGGAACATTAGCAAACCCTTAGCATCACAATTAATTGCCCAAGGACAGGAAGTAACTGTAGTAAGTAGTAACCCTGAGAAATCGGCAGAAATAACCAAACTTGGTGCGCAGGCTGCAATAGGTTCGGTAACAGACGAAAGTTTTTTAGTTAATACTTTTACAGGTGCGGATTTAATTTATCTAATGGTTCCAACTGATTTTGGCGCAACTGATCTTCGCGGCTACATAAAAAGTGTAGGGCAACATTATGCCAATGCAGTTAAGGCTGCGGGAGCGAAAAAGGTAATTTTGTTAAGCAGCATTGGTGCACATTTAGATAGTGGTACCGGACCAATTGCAGGTTTACATGATGTTGAGCAAATATTTGGTCAGTTGAAAGAACTTGATTTGCTTATTCTCCGTCCGGCATTTTTCTACATTAATTTTTATGCGAATATTGGTTTGATTAAAAATGCAGGCATTATCGGATCAAATTATGGTGCAGATCAATCAATTGTACTGGTTCATCCAGCTGATATTGCTGCGGTAGCCGCCAGTAAGATTGAAGAAGGCTTTGAAGGCAAAAGTGTCCTTTATGTTGCCAGCGATAAACGCAAATTGAGCGAAGTAGCTTTAGCTTTAGGTGCTGCAATTGATAAATCAGATTTACCCTGGGTTGAGTTTGATGACACACAAGCTTATGAAGGTATGGTTGCTGCGGGTTTATCGGAAGAAATGGCCAGGAATTATGTGGAAATGGGTACTGCAATCAGAAACAAAGTATTGTGGGAAGATTTTAAAGCAAAAGGGATTGTTCCGGCAGGTAAAATTAAACTGGAGGATTTTGCAACCGAATTCGCTGCAGTTTATAATGGCTAAATAATATCATTCTTTTCGACTTAAGGTATTGAAATGGAGAAATCTTTGAATAGTTATGTTTGAAGATTTCTCTATTCTGCTTATAGTAACATTTATGTAAACTATTCGTAGCATTTTTTAACCATATTAGACATTTAAGGGGATATAAGCTTCTATGAACTTATATTCCTTATATGGTAAAGTTAGAAGTTTAGGATTTTGATAAAAAAATCTCTTTAGATCTGCGTTTTCTGCAATATCAGCGGGAAACAAAGTGATAGATGGCTTATTATTTTTCCCGCAGATTAAAAAGGATAAAAACGCTGAGTTTCTGTGACCAAATAAACTTAATTTACATCTGGTTTTTTAATGTAAAAAAGAAAAGGGATTCAATTGAGATTGATCCCTAATCAACTAACCAAACAAATGAATTCCGGAAACCACGCCGGAATTATGATATAAACGAAAGGATGCAAAGATTGTTTTAACGATTTACCAATTCTTCAATATTTTTTTAAAAAGGGAAAAATGACAGGATATATCGGAGAATTATGTTCTGCTTTTTTTAGCTTTGCAGCATGCAAAACCTTTCGAAGAAGCTTCAGATAGATCTCATAGAACTTAAGGCCAAATACGCCTTTATTATGGATGAGTTGGAAGCTACTTTTGCAGATGCTTACCTGTCGAAATCATTGGCCAAGCAACGTTTAGCCGAACAGATGATGCTTGAGATAGAACGTATTCTCGGCGAACAGACAGGTGGTCAGGAAAATTGATTATTCCAAAATCTTCAATTTTTTAATTTCCAGCAATTTTTTTGGCTGCAGACAGGTTAAAAGTGCGTTTTTTGTCGGCATCTTTAAAATCTACATCCATAAAATAGCGTTTGTGTTTAACAACATAATTCTCAATAAACCATAAAATATCGGGCAGGTTTTCGGCCATTGGCGATCCTGCTATTTCGTGGCCCATATCCTGTACATACTGAAAATAATAGGGGTAGTTGTTCTTTCTAAACCGGTGCGCCAGGTATTTCGATCCAAAAAAGCCGCGGTTAAGTAGTCTTACCTTGTTGTACGGAACCAGTTTATCCGCTGTGCCATGAAAAAACATGGTTGGTGCAGGAGCTACAGCATATTTTGGAGCACCTTTATAACTTAAAATTGCTCCCGCAAAAGAAATTACCCCTTTATATTGAAAGTTTGCCGGAAGTTTTGCAGCCAGGGGTGTAGCATTCCGTTTGTTGTAATCGGCATGTAATGCCGTAATGGCTCCGGCGCTCGATCCGGAGATGATAATCATACCTGTATCGATACCCAGGATTTTAGCATTTTTGATTATATAATCTGTCGCTTTGTAAACATCTGCTGTAGCCGTATCAATAGCCGACCGTAAACTAGAAGTGTTAAAAGGGGTGGGGAATTTCTTGCCCTTAAGTCCTAATCTGTAATCAACCGATACCACCTTAAAGCCATGCTCAATCAGTGTATTAAAATAGGGTTCGTATAGTTTGCTATCTCTGCGACCCAGTACAAAACCTCCGCCAAAAACAAACAGCAGTGTTGGTTTTTTTTCTGTGATTTGTCCCTGGTAATAGATATCCATTTTCAGCGGTGCAGAATCCGTTTGCGAAAATATTTTAGTGTCAACATGGTATTTCTTGTCCTTTAATACAATCTGTCCGGAAGAAGAAAGGGCGCTGAATAAGAAAATCAGGAAAAAAATGTTCGGAAGGTAGGTTTTAATGAGCATCATCTTATTTTTAAGGATTTCGATATTAGAGCATTTTTGATTCAGGTAATTTTATACCATCTCAATCTAAGCATTTTTAGTTAAAATATTCTTTAACAGATTATGATGAAATTAATTTTGTTTTTTTTATAACTCTTGAAAGGTAAAATCAGGACAGTTTTTAGCTATTTTTAGCGTTAAAGAAAACCATTATGAAAAGAACGTTACTGATCTGTATCATCCTGTTTGCTGGTCTTTTAAGTGCTAACGCTGTAATGGCCTTGCCCAAAAAGAAATTTAAAGTAATTGCCTTTTATACTGCCAAGAGCGATCTGGCGCACATTAGTTTTGTACACGAAGCCAATGTATGGTTCCCAAAAATGGCTAAAGAATATAATTTTGAATACGATTCTACTTCGAACTGGGAAAATTTAAATGAAAAATTTCTCGCTAATTATCAGGTAGTATTATTTTTAGATACCCGTCCCGAAAAGCCCGAACAGCGGGAAGCCTTTCAGAAATACATGGAAAAAGGAGGTGGCTGGATGGGTTTCCATTTTGCTGCCTTTGGTTTAAACAATTCGGCCGTTCCCCAAAACTGGGATTGGTACCATAACACATTTTTGGGGTCAGGAGAATACGGAAGCAATACCTGGCGACCAACCAGCGCTATTTTGAAAGTTGGAGTCAAACATCCCGTTACGGCAAAACTGCCACAAACTTTTAAGGCTCAACCCAACGAATGGTACCGCTGGAAAAACGACCTTCGCAATAACCCTGATATCGAAATTTTATTGTCGGTCGATTCAGCAAGTTTTCCGCTTGGTACAGGTCCAAAACAAAGTGAAATCTGGCGCAGTGGCTTTTATCCTGTGGTTTGGAGCAACAAAAAGTTTAAAATGGTTTATGTAAACATGGGGCATAACGATATGGATTATGAACATAAATACGACAATACCAATAAATCACTTTCTTCTTCGTTTGGCAATCCTAATCAGGATAAGTTATTAATCAATGCACTTTTGTGGCTGGGGGCTGGCAACAAACATTAAACGCATATTAAAATCTGCAAAAATGAAAAGAAATTCAAAGTTTTTAGCCGTTTTTCCGGTGTTGATTATTGCATTCGTGATCTAGATCAGCTCAGCAAGGATAACAGGTGATTGGTTCGTTGGTCATTAGTCATTGGTTCATTGGTCATTGGTTCAATAATCATTGGTAATTGGTTAACTGCTTAATTGGTAGCCGTAGGAGAACTCCTCATTAGCGTAATTCCGTATAAATCTGTGTATCCGTGGCAGAATTAATTGGAGGCTGAAAGTGAAGCCACTTTTTTGTTACGATAAAATTCTACCCATATATCTTCCGTACAAAAACCTTAATTCTTACTAAATTGCCATAAAATTACACACCCCTATGGCAGAAGTTAAAATCAATATTCAGGAAAATGGACCAGGCGCTTTCGATCTTTTCGATGAAGATGGAAAAGTTGGCGAAATGGTATTTGATATCCAGGGAAAAGACCTCACTGTTTACCATACAGAAGTATCGCCTGAAAAAGAGGGAATGGGCTATGCAAAACTATTGCTCGATGCCATGGTAAATTATGTTCGTGAAAATAACCTGAAAGTTATTCCGCTTTGTCCTTATGTGCATTTGCAGTTTAGAAGACACGAAGAACTTTACCAGGACATTTGGAACAAAGTAAAAGAAGAATAAGTTAATAATGACAGCTGCAAAACCTGATGGGCATCGAGCAAAGTCTTTAGTCAAAAAGAGCATAGAGTTACCAAAAGTTTTGTTGGCTCTGTGCTCTTTATGGTTTAAATGATTATCAGGCATTTTGCCTCAGTTAACCAGTTTATCCAATTAACCAATAAACCCCTCAGCTTTAAAACTTAACCGGTAACTTATCCGAAACCAATACATTATTTTTGTAATATTCAAAAAACCAGTTACCATTCTTTTTTAAAACCACACCATTCGTATTTCCATTAACGGCCATAAAAAAATCCTCAACAGAAGTTTTAAATAAAGTCATCACAATTTTAGGCGTTGCATCAACCAGCTGATAACCATTGGCTGTAGTCTGGGCATACAATACCGCATCTGTCTGTTTTGCTTCGGTAGCTACTGGCTGGGTAGCAGGGGCAGGAGTTGGTTCAGTTTTAGCTTCTTTTACCTGTGCAGCAGGCGTTGGTGCCGAAGCGTCCGGAATGCTGCCTGCGGTATAACGAAAATCAGTTAAAGAAGCAAATGCATCCCTTAAGGCCAGATTAAAAGAAGTTTTGTATTCTTTCTCCCTGCTTTTCCCTTCCTTACTTTTTAGCACCACTGTTCCCTTACAATCTTTGAGCACCACTGTAAGATTGGTTACAAACATGCTGTTTTTTTCTTCTATATCAGCAGTTAAAGCTTTACACCTGTCGCCTGCAATTTCCGTCGGTAAATCTGCATTATCAAAGTAAGTAGTGAAGCCCAAATCATCAAAAAGGGCTTTGGTAAGGTTATTTAAGTTATATTGATTAGCCTGCTTAAGAAAACTGAATTTCTCTGGCACAATAATATACTTATAATGATTAAGATTGGGTTGAGCCTGCGCAGAAAAAGAGAGTGCCAAAAGAATGATAACAAGATATCTTTTCATAATGATTAATGGAGGATTATATTCCGGTTCAATTTATACAATGAAATGCAGAAAATCAAATTGTTGGTTTATTGCCGTTTGATTTATAACTTATCGTTAATTGTTTAAATCAATTAATCGACTGCAGACTGAAGACTACAGACTTATGACTTAATAATAAATCAAGCTCTTAATGATCCGAAATAACCATTTTACCAATTGCCGGGTTTTTTGGCTTCTTGCTTACGAATAGCAGAAGGGGCAGGGTAACTACAAAAAGCAACCCAACAAAATAATAACAATCGATATAGCTGAGCATGGACGATTGCGTACTAATGGTATGTTCAATTACGCCGATTCCTTTCATGCGGGCATCCATTGCATTAATTCCTTTTTGCTGAAAATAAGCGGTTAACGAGTTTAATCGTTCAACTGCTTGCGGATTATATATGTTAATGTGGCTCAACAGATCTGTGCGGTGTACCGCTATTCGCTGTGCATAGTAGGTGTTTACTGCTGATATGCCAAATGCACCGCCCAACTGTCTCATCATATTATTGAGGGATGCACCCTGGGGAATATCTGCAGGCGGCAGTGAAGATACCGCAAGCATGGTAAGTGGTACTGTTAAAAAAGCCATAGCTGTGGCACGGAAAATCAGGTTAATGCTGATGGCCCGGGCCGAAATACCAAAATTAATTCCTGCCATGCTCCAGTTAAAATATATAAAACATACAAAGCCTAAAACAACAATTAAAATTGGCGATACTCCTTTGGCCATTAACTTGCCAGAAGCAATCAGCGCAAATATGGCAATTACAGCACTAGGCAGTAGCATCAGGCCTGTTTCGGTAGGCGTAAAGCCAAGCAGGCGCTGGGCCAGAACGGGTGTAATAAAAACCGAAGTAAACATGCCAATGCCTGTAATAAAGGTTAAAATCGCCGCTATAGATAACGATCTGCTTTTAAATACCCTTAGGTTAACCACAGGATGAGCGACATGTAATTCCCATAGGATAAACGCTGTTAAAGCCGCAATGGCGGTAACAGTGAGTACGATAATATAGCCCGTAGCAAACCAATCTTCAGTTTGACCACGTTCGAGCACAGTTTGTAATGAGCCGATACCCACCGCGAGCAAAATGATGCCCAACCAGTCTACTTTGTTTATTTTTGGTTTGATGAGCGGCTCTGTAAGCAGGAAATAACACGAAACAGCCGCAGCGATGCCTATAGGGATATTAATATAAAAAATAAGTGGCCAGTTGTAATTATCAATAATCAAACCACCCATTGTAGGGCCTATAGTTGGACCAATAAATACTCCTATGCCAAAAATAGCACTGGCTACACCCTGTTTTTCTTTAGGAAAAAGTTCAAATATTACGGCCTGCGAAACTGATAGCAAAGCACCACCGCCCAATCCTTGTAAAAACCTGAAGGCAACCAATGTCCATATATCCGGTGCGCCCCCACACATAATAGAACAAAAAACAAATATAATAATAGAGCCGATGTAATAATTTCTACGACCAAACATAGCCGTTAAAAAACTGGTCATTGGAATAATAATCACATTGGCAATGGCGTACGCCGTTACAACCCAGGTAGTGTCTTCTAAGGTAGCTCCAAGGTTTCCGCTCATGTGCGAAAGGGCTACATTTACGATGGTAGTATCAATGAGTTCCATTACGGCGGCCATCAATACTGTAATAATCAATAGGGTTCGTTTTAAACTGCTCATCTGGTATTTAATAAAAGTGAACGATTGGTCTCTTTTTAGGTAAAAAAATTAGTCGATTATGATTGGTTCTTTAGTAGTGTAGTTATTCAGGCTTAGGGGACATAATAAATTTATTAAAGTGAACGTTCGGTCTCTTTTTAGGTAAAAAATTTTAGAGGATATAAAGATCGATTTCTTTTTTCAGCATGGCTATGATGTTATGGAGGTATTCAGGGTTATTTTCTATCTTACTGATCAGCACGGCACCTTCATACATCGTGAAAACTTTTATGGCATAATTTCCGGCGTCGAAATCTTTAGAAAACTCGCCGCTTTCTTGTCCATCAATGATGATCTTGCTGATGCGGCTTTTAAACCGGTGGATGGCTGCCCTTACCTTCTCTTTCATTACCGGGTTGGTATCGTCGGCTTCTGCCCCAAAATTCAGGATGGCACAACCGCCCCATTTTGATAAAATGCGGTTATCGTAGAAATCAAGCAAGCCATAAAGTTTGCCTTTAGCCGTTGGTATTTCCCTTACAACTGCTGTAACGCCATCGTGCATGAGGTTGCTCAGGTAGTTAAATACCTCAAGACTTAAAGCTTCTTTGCTGGCAAAGTGTCTGTAAACGCCACCTTTTGCCAATTGCGTCGCCTCCATAATATCGTTCATAGAAGTACCTGCAATACCTTTTGTATTGAAAATCGGTGCAGATTTTTCGATAATGAATTGCTTGGTGCGTTCGGCTTTTTTCATGACAGGACAAATATGAACAATCGGTCGCAATTATAAGCTTTATATTTTTCTATTTACATGGGGCTTACAAAACATAAAAAATGGTAACCCGTGTAAGATTACCATTCCGCAAGATCAATAAGTTTTATATCGCTATTTTACCGGATAAAGGGCTTTTAATGCCACAAGGTCATAAGCTGTAAACGGACGGCTATTTTCACCTAAGCAGGCAAGCATCCATGAATCTGGATCGCCATTTTCTGCCTTTGGTGTTCCTGGTATCAGAACAGCACCAACATCAGCCTGTCCTTCATTTTGTTTGAGGTATTTTCCAAGCCATGAATTGTATGTCTGTATATCGCAGCTAAAATTTCTATCAGCATAATCAGTATGCCTAAAGCCAATTGCATGGCCAATTTCATGTGCAATTACGGTAGCCAGCAAACTGTTTTTAGCATAAGTTGGACCATAAACCACATTACTTAATTTGATCGGACTGGCGGGATTTCCATTTGTTGGAAAGCCAGCAGATTGACCTAAAATGGTTTGTCCGTTAGGTGCTTTTCCTAAATCTGCTCCAATAATCGAAATATCAGCAGTTTCTGCAGAGCTGGCATCTAAAAGTTTAAAGCTTAATTTTAAATTTAGATCGTTATAGCGTTTAATGGCTTCAGTTGCTGCATCATTAAACACTTTTTGTGATGTACCTGCGTCAATTTTTATTTTTAGCACCCTTGATGTTCCAACGTTTACAATGTTAGTAGAACGATATTGCTCTGTTTTAGGTTTATTCTGCCTTAAATCTCCAACGATTTGTTGTTGGGTAGCAAGGTTCTTTGCATCAAGGAAAATATCGCCCTCTACAACATAGCCTCCGTCTTTTTTAAAGGCGTTATCAGGAGAAAAACCCGCTTTTGCTATGGCCATTTCCTCATCTTTAGTAAGTTGAGTCTGGTCCTGATTTTCGTTAGTTGTGTTGTTCTTTTTGCAGCTAATGGCAATGGCTATACCGGTTAATAAAATAAGCACATAGCCTGCTTTTAATTTTGAAAATGATGTTTTCATAAGTTTGATAGTTAAAAGTTAGTTAATGAATTGATCTTGCTGTATATTAAATTACTGGTATTCAGTATTTTAATTTATTATAGGTGTGAGTGCGTGTAAACTGCTGGTGTTGAGAAACACCCGTTGAGGTATTTTGAGTATTACGAAAAGCCTGTTAGCAGAAGCTTTAGTCGATATACCGAAATGAAAGAAGTGGTTTGTTGAACGATTAAGTTCTGGAAGATTAAAACGAATACAGATTTTTCCCATCATAGTTAAATAGTTAGTTATGTGGGATGAGCAGCAAATATATATAACTGTTAAAGATTATGATAGTCAGTTGTGTGCATGTCCTGAAATTTTACACGAAATCAGATTTGTAGTTGTAGTTAGTGCTTTTTTGTATGATTTTCTTAATAAATTTTACACAAAATTATTTATGAGATGATGTTCTAGCTTGTAACCGAATTGTATATATCAGATATTGGATCCAAAGAATAACCTTTTACAAAGTAATTTTGTATATTTGCAGTCCGGTTTTGCAATTCATAACTGTAAACTGAAACTAAAAACTGGGGCCGTTCTTGGATTTGACGGGGTGGCGAAGGTTATGTTAGCATGCAGTGCGTTGTTCGGAGAGCACTTAAAGTGAACGATCACATTTTAGTTGGCGAAAATACTTACGCCTTAGCTGCCTAGTTTAGAACTAGTTTAGCTTTTGTCCCTCTAACTGCTGCATTGTTGGGTTAGAATCCGGGGCATCGAAACAACAAAGCTGGCTTTAAGGAGATGCGACTTAAAGTGAGATAAAGTATCTAAGGTTATAAACAAGGTCGGTTTTCAGCCCGTTTATATCCCGAAAATCAATTGAAAAATAAGCATGTAGAAGGTATAATTTATCTCACAACTGGACAAGGGTTCGACTCCCTTCGGCTCCACTGGAGTTAGTAACAAAATTCACTAAAAACACTAAAACCCTGCAAATCATTGATTTGCAGGGTTTTCTTTTTTGTTATTTAATGGCTTTTTTGCCAAAATATCGTGTTTGCAGCAAAAGCCCTGAGCAAGACTTTTGGGAAGATTATGCAGGACCGGCAATCCAGAAGTATCAATAGCAGCGATATTTCGATTTCGCAGAGCACGCAACTGGATTATGCCGTTCCCGCATCTAAAATTGCCGGGCTATCCTCGGGGGAATTCGTGGGGATGGTTGCGGACAATCCGGAGGAAAAGATAGCCTTAAAGATGTTTCATTGCGAAATCCAGAATGACCATGAGGCAATCGCGAGGGAGGAGAGGTCGTATAAGCCGATCCCAATGATAAAAACGGTATCTGACGAAGAGATCAGGCAAAATTATGCAGGTATCAAGACTCAGGTTGCTGATTTATTAAAAGCAGAATCAGGTGTATCTGAAGCTGCATAAAGGGGATGCTACCGTAAACTTGAAGAAGCATGATTCAAAAAACAGTAAGTCCACGAAAAAAGGTAGTTCCAAAGATGAAAGAGTTGGAAGTGCTGCTTCTTTTTAATGGGAATGCTTAGGCGTTGGATAGTTGTAAGGGAACGATTCCTGCTTTTACAAAAATGTAGGCCTAAGGATGGGTCTATCAATAGCGGGGCAAACAAATCATACAAAATATTGTTGAGAAATGATAAACAGGTCAAAACTATACATGGTCAATCCGATACACAAGCAGGGAAGTATTAAACCAATAACAGCTATGATGATTATTGTATTAATATGTACACTGGCATTTAGCTGTAAAAAAAACTCGAACGATCCGCTGCCTGTGCCGGAGCCGCCTGTGCCTGCAAAAAAAATAAAGGTCAAATACGAGATAATTAGCGTTGCAGACCCTTTCTATAGTTACGGGAACAACAAAATCATGTACACAGGTACTGACAATGGATTCTATAGCTTCGATACGCTTGCCAACAAAACATGGAAAAAGGAAATAACTTTTACGCAGCAAAAAGCAGTTACACTTTCCCTGTATGCCGATATTGTACTCAAAGGGGAAAACCCAGTGGTTACCGGAAATATTTATGTCGATGATGTACTTAAGGCTACAGCCCTTGGAACATTGCCTTATTTTAATACAGACCACACACAGATGAAAGTAGATGTAAAGTACACACAATAGTCCTGATGGATCCCTCCTGTAAACTATATTAATCAAGATAAAAAGCACTTAAATAAGTGAACATCCAGACTTAAAGTCAAAAGCTATGATTACCTGATTCACGCCTTTAGGAACTAAGTGCTTAATTAATTCTATCGAATTATAAACTGAACTTTTCTTTTAAAATCTCCGCCACTTTCCCCCGAGGGTTCATCCGGTGAACTTTTGAGGGCTTAACTTTGCGATAGGTCACCGATACACGTCTTTCCCTTTTTACCAAAATCCCATTGATGTTATCCTTTTTTCTCGGCGGAATTCCGTGAGTCCATTTCTTTCTGGCATCATCCTGCATGATGTACATTGATCTCTGCGGCATCTCGATATCTATTACCTCCAGGTTTTTGCCTTTGATAAAACGCATGATGCAACCGCTTCCCAGATTGACACCGCATATCTGGTTCTCATAGTAGTTGCGGTCCTTATGCGGACGGATTCCCTCGCCAGGAAGATATTCATTTATGATGACCTGATCAGGCTGTAAATCGAGGAGTTCCTTGTTCACCAGCTCTTCGGAAAGGCGATGAATCTGTTGTGGAATGGATAAGGGTATAGATATTAATTGATATGGCTCTTCAAGTTCATTTCTATATCCGTAATACTGCAAGCGCCTCGAATAGTCAACCACCCATATCTGCTTGTCTATTTCCTGCAACAGCTCCATTTCCTGTGGTGCTGAAATGAAATTGGGATAAATGTATAACCCAGGCACTTTTGTCTCCATCAATAGTTAACATTCTGACAATCTTTTTGTGTTGCACAGTTGTCATTTATTTTCCTGATATAAGCGTGTCTTATATTTCTCTCTCACCGCCCGGACTATGAAACGCTTTTCCTTGCTTTTATGGAAATGCACGCCAGAACACTAAGGTCAAAGGTGACCATTCAACCTGCTTTCCGATTAAAGCACGGGACTATTAGACTGGTGATAGGGGAAGAAACCGCTGGGATTGGAGGTGATGGGTTATTTTAGTGATTTATCAGCATTCGCCTTGTCATTTTAGGATATCTTTTATCTTTACTAAATTTAGTACTTGCCCTCAAATCCATTATACAATTGAAAGAAGTTATACGCCGCCTTGAAAAGCCCTTTCTCATCACGTACATTTCCATATGGATGACGATATATGTGCTGTCAAGGTTTTCTCTTGAAATTTATACTGATCATGCTCCCCGGATGGTCTGGATATTATCGCTTGTAATCATAATGCCGCTGAGTTTTTATTCAGCAGCAAGGACAGTCAACATTATAAAAGAAAAATGGTATGGTCTTATCGGCTATTTCATTATATACACTGCCGTATGGCTGCTCACGAGCAATTATATTATCGTCAATGGTGATCTGTTGATCAGTTCTGCTATTAAAAGCAAAACCCATAACCGGGCAGTGATAATTGATCTGCATAAGGTGTTTTATAAAAGCGGCTTTGACCATACCACAGTAACGCTGAAAATAGCCGATAGACCCCTTACCCTGCAAGGGAGACCTTATATCTATTTTTATCTTGTAGGCAGAGAGAATATCTCGATCAGTGCCGCGGAATCTTTTTTGGGTAATAAATACCTTTATACTGATGAAATTCCCCGAAGGGAAAAGGTTAAGGCCAGGTGGCTGCATTTCAAAGATCAGATTTACCGTTTAAGGGTTATTGCGGCTATCTTAGTTGCATTAATACTTGTCGGATTTTTATGGCCCCAAAAAAAGTTCGCAAACGGGCAGATGGTTTCTGCAAAAACGGGATTCTGGAAGATGATCGGCATCGTGATGGCCATCTTGTTTACCATTGCGCTGGTATTCTACATCGCACTTTTTGTATATGTGAAGTATTTCAACGCTACGCGCCATTGATATAAAGTAGGTTAGTGTAAAGCGTTATGAAGGATTTAAATGGGAGGGTTTTAGCAGTGTTTCAGGAAAAAAGTCAATTTTGTACAGCAAATTGTTATCGCAATGGCATTGAGAAATGAGAAAAAAGAATAAAAATATTCCTGTTAATACGCTTCCCGAAGGAACTTTCAGAGGGATCATGATGATGCGTGAAGCATTCCACGGCTCGCCGGATTCCAGGGAGGTTGAACGGGCCCATCGTGACGGCGGCTATACCTTTATCATTCAGGAAAAAGGAAGTACGCATATTCAAATTGATTTTCAAACTTATTGCATCTCAGCGCCGGCTATTGTCTACATCCATCCCAATCAGGTGCATCGGGTTATCTCATTTGAACATGCCCGGATCAGTACCTGGATTATTACTGAAGAAAACATCCGTGAAGAGTATTTGAGTGTCCTGGAAGACCTTATGCCGGTGGGCGTATTGCCCGTAAAGCATGAGACCCTCACCATTCTGAAAGAGGCTGTTGGATTATGCATGAAGTTGTCGGAGAAAAGAGAAGAGGTTTTTTATCATTCAATTTTAAAAGAAAGTTGTAATACCCTTATCACGCTCATCATTTCACAATACCTAGCTTTAGCCAAGCCTGCAGAACATCATACGCGATCTGATCATATCACACGGGAATTTAAAATTGCTCTGGGACAGCATTACAAAACCGTTAAAAATCCCAGGGATTATGCCGGCCTTCTGAATATATCCACTTCTTACCTTAACGAGTGCGTCAAAGCCACGACAGGCAAACCTATTTCTGTACATATTCAGCAGCGTATTATCCTGGAAGCAAAAAGGCTGCTCTACCATTCCGGTAAGTCTGTAAAAGAAATTGCAGATGAATTGGGCTACGATGATTTTTCGTATTTCACACGGCTGTTTACAAAAATGGTGGGGATGTCACCAATTGCTTTTTTGAATAATTACCGCGAATAGTCCTAACCTTCCAAGCCTTTGTCATTGTACCGCCTTTCATTTCATTGTTCCTTTGTACAATTAATTAAGGTAAAAGATGTTAAACAGAAAAAATATTGCGATCGTCGGCGGCGGTCCGGGTGGCCTTACATTGGCAAGGCTTCTACAGTTAAAAGGTGCACAGGTCAAAGTCTATGAAAGGGATTTCAGTCCGGGTGCGCGCGTACAGGGAGCTATCGTTGACCTTCATTTTGACTCAGGACTGAAAGTGCTGGAAGCCGCCGGACTCATGGATGCATTTAAAGCGAATTATATGCAGGGCGCAGATAAATACCGTCTGCTTGATCCACAGGGAAATATCCTGCTCGATGAGGGTGATCAGACCGAAAAAAACGGATTCGGAGATGAGCATTTCCGTCCAGAAATCGATAGAGGGGCGCTGAGAGATCTCCTGATAGAAGCGCTCCTTCCAGGTACGGTCGTATGGGACAGCCAGCTGGTAAGTATGCTTCAGGTAGGAGATGAATGGAAACTGCAATTCAATAACGGCAGCACTGCAACTGCTGATCTGGTGATCGGCGCAGACGGGTACCGCTCTCCGGTCCGGCCATATCTTACTGATGTGAAAGCGCTTTATTCCGGCGCATCGATCATTCAGGGAGAAATAGAGCATCCCGGCACTGCATGTCCGGAAATCTACCGGTTGGTTGACCAAGGAAATATGATGGCTATGGGGAACGGCGCTACTATAGCTGTGCAGCCACGTGGTGATGGGGGCTTAACTTTTTACGCGGCATCAATGTATCCGGAAAACTGGATCACACAAAGCGGTATCGATTTCAAAAAACCTGTAGAAGTACGAAGCTATTTATTAAAGCATTTTGAAAATTGGAATTCTGTATTTTATACGCTTTTTGAAGCCAGTGAACATTTCACATGGCGCCCGCTGAACTATTTTCCTTTGGAGCAAAGGTGGAGAACCAAAAGTAATATCACCCTTATTGGTGATGCAGCGCATTTAATGCCTCCCAATGGTGAAGGTGTTAATCTCGCGATGCTGGACGCCCTGGATCTATGCGAATGCCTCTGCGATAAAAGTTATCCCAATCAAAAAGATGCAATTTCAGCCTTTGAAGAAATCATGTTTCAAAGAGCTGCACCGCTTTCCAGGGAAACTGTTGATGGCATAAAAGATTTTGCATCACCAACCAAAGAGTCTGTTCAGGAATGGATTAATATGTTCAATCAAAATATTTTACCTGAGAAATAACAGTTTATTTATAACCGGTCATTTCAACTTTTTAGTTTTTACCACGCTGTCGGAAGCCTATCGTAACCAAAGAAGGAGGGAGTTTTATGCCTCCTTCTTTATAGTTCATAAATGGTTAAGCCAATAGACAGACCAATAGAGAGAAGGCACTTTTAGCTATTAAAAGCAGTACAAAAAAACTGAAATAAAGGCCCTGATGGTTCAGTTTCAAAATGCCATAAAAAAATATCGTCAGGCCTTTTCATACAGATCCTGAAGTACATCGAAGGATGCCTTATAATAAAACTGTGCCCTCTCCACGAAGGTCGTTTTAGATATATGCGCCATAATCTTCAAGCACCTCGTCCAGATTGTCAGGTCGGGTAGCGATCAGTCTCGATTCTTCAATTCTGATGGTACACTGTACGGTTCGCCATAACAAGTCGGTCTGTCTATTTTTTTTCCCGTTCTTACCTCGATCCTTTAAGGTATTCAAAATGGTAATGGTTCTTTCCTCGACAAGTCCGTTTTCTAAAGTATTCTTTAAATGTTTAAGCATATTAATCCGGGCCTAAAGGTTCACTTCCAGTGTCTTTGCCTTACATCGCATCCGGTACGTTTGTAGTGAAAGTTGCGTTAAAATGTAATGTTATATTTACATTGACATAGTAGTATTTTTGGTAGTTGTCGTAATAATAGGTATATTGGCACTACACATACCTATAATATTAAATGAAAAAGATTTTTAAAAACTGTTGGCTGATGTCAGCACTGTTGATGGCATCCCAGCACCTTTTTGCCCAGGACAATCCATCCAGGCAACCTTCCGAGATCGGAAGACCTGTAACCGGAGAGGGGTATTTCGCATTTTATGAAGGCCATAATGCTCAAGGAACCTGTGATCTGCTCTATGGGGCATTTGCAAATGTCAACCTCAATCTGACCAGTACCCATCCAGGTTCGAATGACAGGATCAGCTCTGTCGCGCTTGTAGGCCCTATCTCGGATCAGAAGCTATGGATCGCGGATAACTCCAGCGGTAATGTCAACGATGACTATGCTACCATTACTGTTACCGGGACGCTTCCTGCCGGGACACGTGTGGTGATCCCGAGTTTTCAGATCGGAGCCGCCCCGGGGGTATTTTATAACCAGAATGGCTGTACGGTTACTCTGGTTTACTATCCGGACTTTCCCAGCCCGAATCTTGATGGCAAGGTATCCCGGATCGGCAGGACGCAGTACAATTGATAGGGGCACTGATGTGTGCCTTGAATATAGATGAACCGCCACTCCTGCCCTGGAATTAAATCCTGCCGTTGAGAAGATTATTCTGTCCGGAAGTTGTCAAAGCTTTTGCGGAACTGCTTTCGAGTATATATCCCTGACTGAACATGGTCCGCAAAACGAATTTCCGGGCATCAACTTAGCAGATTGCAATTGAAAAAGCCTATCTGCGAAGAACCCTTCTGAATGAGGAAATTTCAAATGGTGTTTTTAGGTTTTGTCACCTGATGAGTTCAACTGAAGTTCAATCCTTTTGATCAGCTCGTCGATATCAAAATGTTTTGATATGAAATCATCTATGCCGGCACCGATGGCTATTTCCTTACCGTCACGGCTTGCCGATATAATGATTACCGGCGTTTTTGAAAAGAGTTTATTCTTACGGATATTGGAGACAATCTGTTATCCGGATAGGATCGGCATCCGGAGATCCAGTAGGCGAGGTATGGGTTATGTCCTCAGGCGTTCAGAAGTCTTTTGGAATCTTTTTCAGTGTGTACCGTTAAATCTGTAACCTCTAAGATCATTTCAAGCGGATCCAGAACAGCTAATTTGACGCACTGCTTCATTTAACAAAACTTACAGATGTATGTTAAGGATTAGTATATTGCCATAAGTCCAAATCAGCTGGCCCATCACCTCTTGCTGTTATCATGTTGCCATGCTTGTCGATCAGTATATATGTTGGACCGTAAATAATCTAATATTTTTCTAAACCCGTCCTTATCGCCGGCTGATGCGTATCCCATAACTCCTTTTAGACTATATTTTTTAATTTGTTTCTTCCATTTATCGGGATTTTCATCGAAGCAACCCGATAGAAATACGAAGTTCCTTTTTGGTTCACGCCCGTACACATTCTCCGAAATGCCACGCAGGACCTCATTGGCTTGCGCAAGATTATTTTGTTAATGAATTTTTTGAAGGAATTTTTTTTCAGCCTAACGGGGATTGAGTGACCACTGTTGCTGACACACACAGTTAAACTGCTGAAGCCGAATTTTTCAGAATTCCTCTAACAGCATTTACCAGTTTTACTTTAGTTTGATCCTTATTATGGGAGTACTGCTTCCTCTGGCTATCTTATGTGATGCGGGTTAAACAAGCGCCATTTTCTTTGAGAATTAAAATTCACGGCATTTTGTTTAGGTGGCGGGACTTAGTCCCGCCAGCGTTTAGAACTTAATACCCGTGATGGTAAATCCAAAGCTTCATCTGTACATTGGCCCAATAGAGGGAATCTTCCTGTCCCCAACCATGTGAAATACCATATTGATAACCTGCCGACCATGCTGCTAATGCATTAGTGGGTTCGGGTTGAGTCATGGCCCTGTCCGTTGTACTCTGGCTCGTTGACGTATTTTGAGCTTTAGGGGTATTCTGAGCTTTAGAAGATGATGGCAAAAATGCTATCGCCGAAAAACCAAAAATTGCTGATAAAATGATTTTTTTCATAATTGTAAATTAAGTGTATGTTAAACATTGAGTATTTGCAATGGTAAAACCGGACTGTTCGATATCAGCTATTGCTAATTTCTGTAAGCAAGCTGAAATCCCATATCCCAATTATAAATATTTTATTTCGCAACAACGAGAATTAAATATTTGTTTTATTTTTCCTTAAATAATTTATTAGTTAAGGTTCATTGCACAAGCCTCCGATGTACATAGAAACTTCGGGACCTAAACAACATCTGTCTGAGCATGCTACTGCGCTAGGGATAATCTATATATTTAGTCAGCCGGAGAATGGTTGTGTATCGGGGAATCTAGTTGAAGCTTGATTATGTTATTGTAACTTGATCAATTAAAATGAAGATCTGAGTGGGGTATTGATAATGGGGGTGGAGGTTATTGGGAGGCACTTACGGAGCCAGGAGTTGGATGAGGTGATTTAATAAGATCCATCATGCAAGGGATAGGATGATGGATCTAACAGCGATGAATATCTAAGGCTTTTCGTTCGCTACGGGCAGATCAACGCTAAAATTATAAAGCCTATGATGAATGCTTAAAATCAGGTAAGTTCAGTTGATCCTATGCTATCCATAACGTGCCAATAGAATATGTTCTGGCTTTACCGCTGATTATAACCCTTTCGCCACGATCCGAACAGTATAGCGTTCCACTGCGTTCAGAAACCTGAGTCGCAAGCAGATCATTTTTATGCATTTGTTCGCTCCAGTAAGGAATGAGTGAACAATGTGCCGAGCCGGTAACCGGATCTTCAAGGATGGTTGATTGCGGTGTAAAGTACCGGGAGACAAAATCAACCTCATTGCCTTTAGCTGTAACCACTACACCACCTGGGTCAAGGTTGATCTGATCAAATATCTGTCTGTCGATCACGATATCCCTTATTTGCTGCTCGTTTTCATATACCAATATATAATCCCTTGATTTCAAAACTTTTTTTGGCTGGATATTTAGTGCTTTAACAATTACTGCGGGAAGTTGGGTAGGTACAGGTTTTCTAGAAGGGAAATCCAGCGAATATAAATCATCTTTTATCGCCACAGTGAGTTTTCCGCTTGCTGTCGCAAAAACAATTTCTTCTTTGCCATAATTTAAAATGGTATGGAGTGCGTGGGCAGCACCCAGGGTGGCATGACCGCATAAATCCATCTCTATTTCAGGCGTAAACCAGCGCAGGTGTATGTGCGTGCCCATATCTACAAAGAAAGCAGTTTCTGCAACGGCATTTTCTTTTGTTATTTTGAAGAGTATTTCGTCCGGAAGCCATTCCTTAAGCGGAACAACGCAGGCTGGATTGCCACGGAATATTTCATCGGTAAATGAGTCAATCTGAAAAAGGTCTAATTTCATTGAATTTTATTGGTTGGTAGTTGTTTGTATATTTTTATTATTTTGGTGTTTTTGTGCTTTGGTTGTCAAAATATGAAAAGAAAATATAGTTACGAAGGTGTAACAGTAACCAGAGGACTATGGTGCAACAACATACCTCTACTATGGGGATTGTCTGAACTCAAATTATGCTGATGATTTTATCAAGGTTGGTTATCGTGGTTTTAATAATGGATTAATTTGTTATTTGATGTTTCAGAAATGATAAAAGTGTTGAAGTCGTTAAGGGTAATGGTGATTTTGATAACTCACACAATAATAATTCAAAATTAAATCTTCCACAATATGAAAATCCCTATTCTATTAAATGGCGTGATAGCATAGAACATAATTTTGTAAATGTTGTGAATTTAAGTGATGTCTCAGAGATTGAAAAAGAAACTAATAAAAGGAATAAGTAACAGGTAATTGTTAACTACAAATAAGATGTACACCCACCTGGTCTCAGCGTCTCGCTAAGACCAAAATGTAAGTTATATAACAAAGTATAGCAATTTAAAGTTGCCTGGCTTTGATATTTTTGTGGTAGTCCAAGTCTGATTAGTCTTGCTTTTATCGCCTCATAAGTACGAGAATTTAGTTTGGCGAGTTGGGCAATCTTGATATCTTCGTTAAAGTGCTCCGAAAGAAATTCATCTTATTACTCACTCCAGGCTAAGCTTTGGTTTCTTGTTTCGGCGATAGCTTCGAGTTGGTTATGGCAAAGAATAGGACCTGATGATTTCGGGGTTGCTGTATAGGCTATCGGCAGGGCATACCTCACCGGTTATGGGGGACTGTGCCAGCAGCCAGCGCTTGGAGAATTGCTGTATGCCAGTTGTTATCCAAAAGTGAGTCTTGTTTTGGCCCCGCGGATAAGATGCGTATTTCGGCGAAAGTGACCCTCCGTTTCGGACCAAACTGGCCGCCAATTTGATTACCGGCTGTAGCATAAAAGTTTCTTTCTCTCTGAACGCATAGCGGCTTGGCTGCAATTTACTTCTTCCCCTAGGCACTCCACGGTTTCCCGTTCGGTATCCTCATTTCCCCCTTTCCTTTAGATCGCCATTCCATCATCCTCCAGATGAAGCTGGTAAATCCATTAAAAAGACACTATGACGCGCTTAAAATAAATCTGATGAAGATCGCACCCTGTATCGATTTATCTCAGGGGCTTTAATTTGACCTGAACTTAGAAATTTTATTGGAACTGCTGTGTGAAGAAATCCTGACCTGAAGATCAGAGCGTTCAGTTTGGAGCGAAACAAGGTGTCAGCATAAATACGAAACGTGCGTACACATTTGCCGAAATGCCCACTAAAATGGCAAGGATAGTTGATGGAAAGCGAAAGAGCATAAGAGTTCAACTTGCAAGAATATTTTTCGAAGAAAAAATAACTAACTAATAGATTATACGTAATTTTATATTACGATTTGCAATCAAAAAAAAGAGGTAAGTTTTTGAGTAAAAAAATACTTAATACTTTGATTTATAGTTAGTTAAGTAGAATAATTCGACTCCCTTCGGCTCCACAAAAAGAAACCTGCAAATTATTCATTTGCAGGTTTCTTTATTTATAGTTCAGATCATTCCTTTCACATTTTCCATCTCACATCTTCCATCAATCATTTCGTTCTTCCAGGGTATTGCTTTAACGCTACTTCCAGACAGTCCATCGCTGCATTTAAATCGTCGGTATTTAAAACGTAAGCCATACGCACTTCGTTTTTACCAGAACCGGCAGTAGAGTAGAAGCCTGTTGCAGGTGCCATCATTACGGTTTGGTTTTCGTGGCTAAATTCTTCTAAAATCCACTGACAGAATTTATCAGCATCATCAATTGGAAATTTAGCAACCACATAAAATGCACCACCCGGGTTCGGACAGAAAACACCATTAATATTGTTCAATCTTCCAACCAAAGTATCGCGGCGTAAAGTATATTCAGTATTTACCTTTTCAAAATAGCTATCTGGCGTATCTACTGCAGCGGCACCGGCAATCTGCTCTACCATACCCGGACTTAACCTCGCCTGTGCAAATTTTAATCCTGAGGAGATTACTTCTTTATTTTTAGTAATTAAACAGCCCAAACGTGCACCACAAGCACTATATCGTTTAGACACTGTATCCATAATTACCACATTTTCGTCCAGGCCATCCAGGTGCATTGGCGATATAAATTCCCTGCCATCATAGCAGAACTCGCGGTAAGCTTCATCTGAGAATAAAAACAGGTCGTACTTAACACAAAGTGTTTTTAAAGCTTCTAATTCTTCTCTCGAATATAAATAACCGGTTGGATTATTTGGGTTACAGATAATAATTGCCTTGGTTTTTTCGGTAATCAGTTTTTCAAATTCGGCAATAGGAGGCAGGGCAAAACCATTTTCGATATACGAAAGAATTGGTTTTACTACCACGTTGCTCATACAGGCAAAACCATTGTAGTTTGCATAAAAAGGCTCCGGAATAATGATTTCGTCACCTTCATTCACACAGGTTTGCATGGCAATGGTAATGGCTTCAGAGCCACCAACAGTTACCAGTATGTTTTCTGGCGTAATGTTATAACCCAGTTTATTGTAATATTCGGTAAGTTTTAAGCGATAGGCTAACGTTCCTTCTGATGGTGTATAGGCCCAAACATTAAAATCAATGTTTTTGATGGCGTTTAACATTCCTTCAGGTGTTTCTATATCGGGCTGACCAATATTTAAGTGGTACACTTTTTTACCATCTTTTTTAGCTTGATCTGCAAAGGGGGTTAATTTTCTGATCGGCGATGCAGGCATCTGCACACCTTTTTGTGAAATTTTTGGCATGGTACAAAAATAAAAAAGTCCCGATGAAAATCGGGACTTTTTAAATATTATCGGTTAAAAAATTACTTTGAAGCGGCAGCTACAGTTTCACCTTTAATATAAAGAACCTTAATTGGTGTTTTAGCGTTTGAAGTGATGGTAACCGCTTTAGAGAAAGTAGACGGACCGGCAGCAGCGTTAAAAGTTACTGAAATTACACCGGTTTCACCTTTTTTCAATGGGGTAGAAGTGTATTTTGGTACAGTACATCCACAGCTTGCTTCTGCTTTAGTAATAATTAAAGGCTCTTCGCCAACGTTTGTGTATTTGAAATCGTAAGTTACTGGCTTGTTTAAAACAATTTTACCGAAATCATGTGTTTCAGTTTCGAATTTAAACTCAGCAGGTTTAGCCTGTGCATTTGCAGCAATACCAAAACCTAAAACAAAAGCGAATAATACTAAGATCTTTTTCATGTTATTTGGGTGTAATTTATTTTTTTAATTTCTAAAACAAATTTAATGTTTTCAATGTAAAACAAAAACTATTCCAAATATTATTTTCCAATTCCATATATAATTTTACAATCGAGGTTAAAGGCAAACTTTTAATTTTGTATATATTTGCCGCAACCAATCTTTGATTACTATGCCGAATGAAAAATTGATGACCAACGCTATTAATGCTTCCGAACTGAGTTTTAATGATTTCAAATCAATTGTTAAAAGCGACTATAAAATAGCCTGTGAGAGTAGACAGGCCAGTGTTTTAGGCCGTAGAGAGGTATTAACAGGGAAGGCTAAATTTGGCATTTTTGGCGATGGTAAAGAGGTACCGCAGATTGCCATGGCAAAAGCTTTTAAGAATGGCGACTGGCGCTCCGGATACTATCGTGATCAGACTTTTGCCTTTGCAACAGGCATTTCTACCATTAAAGAATTTTTTGCTCAACTGTATGCAAACCCAACAAATGGGGCCGATCCTTTTTCAGGCGGCAGGCAGATGAACTGTCACTTTGCTACAAAATCAGTTAATGAAGATGGCAGCTGGAATGATTTAACGCAGATCAAAAACTGTTCATCAGATATTTCACCAACCGGAGGGCAGATGGCCCGTTTGGTTGGTTTGGCTTATGCCTCTAAATTATTCAGGAAAAACAGGGAACTCGATTATTTAAAACATTTCTCTGTTAATGGGAATGAAGTTGCTTTTGGTACCATCGGCAATGCTTCTACCTCAGAGGGTGTATTTTTTGAAGCCATTAATGCGGCAGGAGTGCTGCAGATTCCGATGGCCATTTCGATCTGGGATGATGCTTACGGAATCTCTGTTCCGGCTAAGTACCAAACTACAAAAGAAGATATTTCTGAAGTTTTGAAAGGCTTTCAGCGTGAGCCCGGGAAGCCAGGATATGAAATTTATAAAGTGAATGGCTGGGATTATCCCTCTTTGTGCGAAGTGTACGAAAAGGCCATCAATGTTTGCAGGGACGAGCATGTGCCTGTATTGATTCATGTTACGGAACTTACTCAGCCTCAGGGACATTCAACTTCAGGTTCTCACGAAAGGTATAAATCTAAAGATCGCCTGAGCTGGGAAGTTGAACATGATTGTATCCTGAAAATGCGTGCCTGGATGCTCGATTCGGCCGTTGCCACAGAAGAAGAAATAGCTGAAATTGAAAAAGAAGCAAAGATTTTTGTACGCAATGCCCAAAAAGAAGCCTGGAATGAGTTTTTAGACAGCATTAAACCCGAACAAAAGCAGGCAATAGACCTGATAAGTGGTATAGCTAAACATCAACCTGAACTGGCTAAGATTGCAGCAAACCTGGCTTCAATTGCAGATGCACAACGCAGGGAGGTTTTTGTGGCCGTCCGTAAGGCCATCCGCTTGTCGGCCAATACGCGTTCAGCAGAACGTGATGAACTTTTAGCCTGGTATAAAGAACAGGAAGTACATAATTACGACAGGTACAATTCTAAATTGCATACGGATGGCAAAGAAAGTCCGGCTAAAATTGCCATTATTGAGCCAGAATATGATGAACTTTCCAAAATGGTTGATGGCAGGGAAGTGCTGAATGCCTGTTTTAACGAAAATTTTGCCCGCGATCAGCGTTTAGTTGCTTTTGGTGAAGATTTAGGGAATATTGGTGATGTAAATCAGGGTTTTGCAGGTTTACAGGCTAAATATGGTGAATTAAGGATTACCGATACCGGAATCAGGGAAATGACCATTATGGGACAGGGGATCGGTTTGGCGATGCGTGGTTTAAAACCAATTGCAGAAATTCAATACCTTGATTATCTGATATTTGCATTGAATGTGTTGAGCGACGATCTGGCATCGCTGGCTTACCGCACCAAAGGCATTCAAAAAGCACCGGTTATTGTTCGCACGCGTGGTCACCGTTTAGAAGGGATTTGGCATTCAGGTTCTCCGATCAGTATGCTTTTAGGTTCGTTAAGGGGGATGCACCTCTGCGTGCCGAGGAATATGACACAGGCTGCAGGAATGTACAATACGCTTTTCAGGGCAGATGAACCTGCCGTAGTAATTGAATGTTTAAATGGTTATCGCCTGAAAGAAAAGTTGCCGTCAAATGTTGGCGATTTTACAGTTTCTTTAGGGAAAGCTGAAGTTTTGGAAGAGGGAACTGATATTACGGTGGTTTCTTATGGCTCATCGCTTAGGATTGTTCAGGAAGCGGCAGAAGAACTGGCACTTTTAGGCATTTCTGTCGAAATTATTGATCCACAAACCCTTCTACCTTTCGATATCGATCATATTTGTGTTAATTCTCTTTCAAAAACTAATAAATTACTGGTTGTAGATGAAGATGTTCCGGGGGGAGCTTCTGCATATATTCTGCAAAAAGTACTGGAAGAACAGAAAGGTTATTTCCACCTGGATGGACAGCCGAAAACATTATCAGCGAAAGCTCATCGTCCACCGTTTGGATCGGATGGTGATTATTTCAGTAAACCTTCGGTTGATGATGTAACTGAAGCCATTTACCAGATGATGCATGATGCCAATCCGGCTAAATATCCTGCACTTTTTTAATAGTTAAAATATATTGAATTTAATGGAAAGGTTTAAATGCTTATTTTATAAGTGCTTAAACCTTTTTTCGCTTAAACAAAAGAAATAAAATCGCCTTTTCAGGTGTTCGGTAAAAATCCGGTTACTTAGTAATGGAATTTTTATATACATTTATACATCCAAACAAATTTTTTATTTCAGTATGTTTTATATCATCACCTCTGTGAAACACTGTAATTTTCAAGCTTTTTTGTACCCGTATTCCAATAAAATTAACAATTAGATTTTATAGGATAATGGTATGTTGCGTTGTTGATAAACAGATGAATGCCTGTGCCTTGTTTTTTAAAATGAGCGCAACGTTTCTGTTGCTTTTATTTTTCAGTATAACTGTTTCTGCGCAAACCAGTGCGCCCCAAAAGAAACTCGATAGTTTGTTAGCGGTTAATCAAAAGAACCAGAAAACAGACTCTACAAAAATTAAAGTGCTGACGGAAGTGTACCGCCAGTACATGAGAATGAGGAATGTGGAGAAGGCTGAAGAATACCTGGATAAAACCATCCAGCTTTCGCATGAAAAAAAACTCAAAAAGTTTTCTGCAATGGCTTATTACAGAAGGGCTTTGATGTACCATGGCAGATCCAATTATCAAAAGGCAGAAGAAAACTATTTAAATGCGGTAAGCGAGTTTTCTTCAATTGGCAATCTGGATATGGTGGCCGGTACCTACCTCAATCTTGGAGCGCTTTACAGTACTATTCCCGATTATGTAAAATCACTGGAAGTTAATCAAAAAGCCATTACGATATATGAAAAAATGGGTAATGAGGTTGATATGGCCAGTTGTTATACCAATATTTCTACCATTTATCAGCGTTTAGGAGACCAGAGCCAGGCTTTGGTATATATGAAAATGGCTCTAAAGGTTTTTTCTAAAGAAGGCGAAAATTCGAGGGGGGTAGCTGTTGTTTATGGCCTGATGGGGAATAATTATTTTGAGGCATCAAGCCATGAACTGATGCAAATGAATGTATTGCCCGGTCAGAAGATTAAACTGGCTTTAGAATATTATAATAAGTCGTTAAAGGTTGCAGAAGCCATTAATGATGTTGGCATTATAGCAACCGCTAAACGCGATCTGGCGGAACTGTACAGTTCTATCGGGCAAAAGGATGCCGCACTTAAATCCTATCAAAAATCGATTGAGCTGAGCAAAAATGGTGATGATAAAGAGGCTTATGCCTCTACATTATATGCACTGGGAAATTTTTATCAGCGTGAAAATGATTTTGAAAATGCCATTTCCCTTTTGGGCAGCAGTTTAAAAATTGCTGAGGAAAATAAATTTTTGGAGATAGAAAAGGATGCCAGTTTGGGACTGAGTACAGTTTACGAAAAACAAAAAGATTATAACAAATCTTTAGCCTATTACAGGCAATACATAAAGGTAAGGGACCAGATTTTTAACGAGGATAAAGAAAAAGAAATTACCAGAAGAAAAATGCAGCTCGATTTTAATGTAAAAGAGCGCGATTATTTATTGAAACAGAAACTTACTGAAGCAGAATTAAAAAGACAGCAGCAGGAATTGATTTTAAAAAGACAGCAGCTGGCTTTGAGCGACAAAGAAAAAGCATTGGATCTGTTAACTTTCCAAAAAGCCAAAGCCGATCTTGATATTCAGCGTTTGGCCCAGAAGGGTAAATTTGCGAAAGCTAAATATCAGGCGCAACTTACGGCTAGTGTGAAGGACAAACAAATCAGTAAGCAAAACCAGCAGATTAAATTTGATGAACGGATCAAAATATTTCTGAGTATTGCTACATTTTTGATTTTGATTATCGCTGTAGTCATCTTTTTAAACCAGAGAAAAACCACAAGGCTGAATAAGATCATCAGCAATCAAAAAAAGGAATTAGAACAGCTGAGTAAAGTTAAAGACCGTATTTTTAGCGTGGTGAGCCACGATATGCGTACGCCTGTAAATTCACTCATTTCATTTATGCAGCTGCTGGAAGGAGGTAACATTGAGCAGGAGAAATTAAACCGTTATGCCTCGTCACTAAAAAATAACCTTACTTATACTTCAACCATGATGGAAAACCTGCTAAACTGGGCCGCAAGTCAGATGCAGGGTTTTAATCCATACCTTGAATCGTTGGATATGGAATACCTGACAGGTGAAGTAATCCACTCTTTGCAAGATAGTGCAGATCGGAAGGAGATTAGTATTAAAAACTTAATTGCTTTTCAAACCTATTGCAAAGCCGATGAGAATATGCTCAGTCTTGTGATCCGTAATTTAGTGAGTAATGCCATTAAATTTACGCCTGGCGGAGGTTCAATAGAAATTAGTTCGGTTGATCTCGGTAATCAGCAGGAGATTAAAATTTCTGATACAGGTGTTGGGTTAAATCCGGTGCAATTAAGCCATTTTAATAAGGCCGGTTATCTTGGCGCTGGTGTAAGTACACTGGGTACCAATAAAGAAAAGGGTACAGGTTTGGGTTTATTGCTGTGCAGAACTTTTGTAGGCTTGATGGATGGAAATATAAACGTTAGCAATAATCCGGCAGGTGGCAGTTGCTTTACCATTACATTGAAAAAATAATTATTTCAAAAACCGGGAAAGGATTTTTTTATCAATTGCTTTTTCTAACAATTCCTGTCTGTTTGATACACTTATTGGAACAACAAAGTCATGTTCTAAATGAACTTCATGATTGGTTAGGGTAGAAATATGGTTAATATTGATGATGTATTGTTTGTGCACCCTCGAAAATATTTTGTTCGGTAACTGTTTTTCCAGATTTTTAAGGCTAACTAAAACGATATGTTTATCGGTACGGGTAAAAAGTTTAGAGAAATCCCCCATACTTTCTATATAGATCACATCATCATACCTCAATTTGGTAATTCCTTTGGTTTCCCTGAAAAAGAAATGATCATCACCTTGTTCATTGGTCGATTTATCTGCAAGCTGTGGTTCTTTGCCAACCAGTTTTTTCAGCTCGAGGTATTCTATAGCTTTGTTGGTCGCCTTTAATATTCTTTCGAAAGTTGCCGGTTTAACAATAAAATCCAAAGCATCGAGGTTAAAACTTTCTGCTGCATATTCTGTAAAAGAGGTAATGAATATGAATAAAGGCTGTTTTTTGAGGCTTTTTAGCAGCTCCATTCCGGAAAGCTCAGGCATATCGATGTCAGAAAAAACAATATCAACAGGTGTTGTGCTTAAAATCTGCGAAGCTTCAATACCATTACTACAGACCGCTAATATATTTAATGAAGGGATTTTTTTAAGGTGCATTTCAATAGCGTCTCTTTCAATTTCGTTATCATCAACAATTATGCAGGTGTAGGTCATTTAGGGATATGGGATTATTGTTGTCAACAACAGGGATCAAAAATTAATGTTTGTAAAATACGCTAAAATGAGAATTAAAACACAATTAAGTCAACACTTTTTTGTTAAATGTTGCCTTAAAATCTATTTCTGATGCTTCTTTTCGCCTGTATATAATTTCTCGCCGGCTTTAACAGCCAGTTGCAGGTCATTCTCTTCTGGCGGAACCGGACAGCGGTAACCATCACTATAAGCGCAATAAGGGTTATAGGCTTTGTTGAAATCGATTTCTATGTGGTTATCTTTGATTTCTTTAGCATCAAGATCGATATACCTGCCGCCACCATAAGTTTCTTTATTGTTGGTCTCGTCGGTAAAGGGTAAAAACAGGTGATCTTTATATGTAGGATTGGTTGATAGTGCAACACTTCGATATAAGGTCATTAGCAATTTTTTGCCGTCTAAATTCAAGTTTACACGTGCGTAACGATAATAATCGCTGCTGCTGCCATTAAAAGTTGGCATTTTAAAAATCTTTTCGTTCTTTAATAATTCTACTTCAGCCAGTACTTTATATGTACTGTCAGTCTCATAAAAATGAAGATTTTGAAGATCGTTTTTCTTTAATGGCGAGCGGCTGTCTTTAATAAAATCTTCTTTATAAGCCTCACGGTGTTTTGCAATCTGCTCCTCATAGCTTTGTGCAAAACTATTAATGCTGATCAACAGGAACAGAAAAGTAAGAATTTTCATGATTAAATTACGCTTGCTTTATTTCTCAAAAACTGATCGGCCAAAACCAGGGCAGCCATGGCTTCTACAATAACCACAGCTCTGGGTACCACACATGGATCGTGCCTGCCTTTTCCTTTAATTTCTGAAACTTCTCCGGCTGCATTGATGGTTTGCTGGTTATGCATAATGGTGGCTACAGGTTTAAAAGCTACTTTAAAAGTGATGTCCATTCCGTTAGAAATGCCTCCTAAAATACCACCTGCATAATTTGTGGTAGTTTTAAACACATTCGAATCTGCAGCTTTTGGCTGCGGGATATCATTGTGCTGCGATCCGCGTAGTTCGCTTCCTGCAAAGCCAGAACCATATTCGAAACCATGAACAGCATTGATGCTTAACATGGCTTTGCCTAAATCGGCATGTAGTTTATCGAAAACAGGCTCGCCTAAACCAGCCGGACAGCCTTTTATCACGCAGCCGATTTTACCGCCTACGGTATCGCCGTCTTTTCTTACCGAATCAATAAATTCGATCATTTCGTTTGCTGTTGCCGGATCGGCACAACGTACAATATTTTCTTCCCTGATGGTCAGCAAAGCAGATAAATCGTTGCTTTCTAAATTTGGTGCATCGATGGTGCCTACAGAGGTTACATGGGCGAAAATTTCGATGCCTTGTTGCTTTAAAAACAATTTTGCAATGGCTCCTGCAGCTACACGTGCTGCTGTTTCACGAGCAGAAGAGCGTCCGCCACCTCGGTGATCGCGGATACCGTATTTTGCATCGTAAACATAATCTGCATGGCTTGGGCGGTAAACATCAACATTATGTCCGTAATCTTTCGAACGCTGATCTTCATTCGGGATTAAAAGTGCAATCGGGGTGCCCGTGCTTTTTCCTTCAAAAACGCCCGATAAAATCTGAACGGTATCGCTTTCTTTTCTTTGCGTGGTAATTTTGGATTGACCCGGTTTGCGTTTATCCAGTTCTGACTGAATAAAATCCATATCAATATCCAATTGCGCCGGACAGCCATCAATAATTACCCCAATGGCTACACCATGAGATTCTCCAAAAGTTGTAATGCGAAATAGTTGCCCGAATGAGTTGCCTGCCATATATTTAATGAGTGAATGATTGATTTTTTAATGATTGAATGTTGCTATTCAGTCTTAATAATTAAATCTTGATACTTAGTGCTTTAACCTTGATACTCAAATTACTTGATACCGATCTCGAAACCCGCTTTTTTCAAATCTTCCCAGTAAAAAGGATAAGATTTTTCTACTACCTGCATTTCTTCAATTTCTACTTCATTGATTAATAATGCAAGTGGAGCAAAAGCCATCGCCATACGGTGGTCCTCGTAAGTAGCAAAGGTAACTTTATCGGGGAAATGAAGATTATCAGTATTTAAGGTGTAAACGAGGTTATCTTCAGTTAAAGTAACACCAATTTTAGCCAATTCGTTCTGAAGGGCCGCAATACGGTCGGTCTCTTTGATTTTTAAGGTTTCTAAACCTGTAAAGGCCATGTTTTTACCTAAAGCAGCTGCAATAACCACAATGGTTTGTGCTAAATCAGGACAGGTTTTAAGGTCTAAAACTTCTTTAGTGTCTAAAGTAAGTCCTAAGTTGCTAATGGCAATCCCTTTATCGGTTTTAGTTGTGGCAATACCAAAAATCTTCATGATATTTTTGATCTGGCTATCGCCCTGTAAACTTTTTTCCTTTAAAGCAGGTAAAGCTATTTCCGCTTCATCAGCTAATGCTGCAATACTGTACCAGTACGATGCAGCGCTCCAATCAGGCTCAACAACCAGGGTTCCCGGTTTAAAAACCTGGGGTTCAATGGTGATTAAGTTCCCGTTCCAGGTATGTTTAATGCCAACTTCTGCAAGCATATCCAAAGTCATATCCACATATGGTTTGGAAGTAAGTTCACCCTCGATTTCTAAAGTTAAACCTTGTGGCAGGATAGGGGCAATCATTAATAAAGCGGAAATGTATTGACTGCTGATATCGCCTTTGATCTTTACCTGGGCCGTTTTTTGATCCAGTGGACCAACAATATTCAAAGGAGGAAAACCTTCTGATTCTGCATAGGAAATATCTGCCCCGATAGTTTTTAAAGCCTCAGCCAAAATTCCGATAGGGCGTTGTTTCATCCGCTCGGTTCCGGTTAAAAGGAAATTACCGTTTTTAGCAGAAAGATAGGCAGAAAGAAAGCGCATTGCCGTGCCTGCCGGACCAACATCTACCAGTTCGGAGTTTGCAGTTTTTAGTTTGGAGTCTCCTCCCGGCTCATTACCCTCAACTCCCAACTTGTTCAGGATACCATTTAAAGTTACTGTATCGGCAGCATTGGAAAGGTTTTCAACTTTAACCAGTTTCTTGCTTAAAGCGCTAATAATTAAGGCCCTGTTGCATTCGCTTTTAGAGCCTGTTAGTTGGATTTCCGTATTAATATTCTTGGTTCCTTTAAAAGAAACTAAGGCATTTTTCGACATTTTATTCTGTTTTATTCTTAAATGTGGTGTCGGATGGAAACACCTGACACCACATTATATATTATTAATCGTCATATCCTTCGACAGGCTCAGGATGACACTGCTGTGAGACATTGTTTTTTGCTTTGGTCTTTCAGCTTTAAGGTTTAATTACGCTTTAACCTCATTATGTTGTTCAGCAGCAATACCTTTTTCAGCTTTGCCGGCATTCATAATTTCGGTTTGTTTACGGATTGATTCACCGTGCATCAATTCTAAGAATTTCTCGGTAAAGTTTAAGTCTAATTTCAAAGCTTTTGCAAAAGCATGACCTTTTTGAATGATGGCATCCCAACGGTTAACCTGTAAAATAGTTACCTGGTTATCGCGTTTAAATTCACCGATTTTTTCTACGATAGCCATACGCTCACCTAATTTTTGCAATAAGATATCATCAATTTTATCAATTGATTTACGTAAATCAGCTAATTTATCTGCGAAAGCTTCGTTTGGTGCTTCCGGCTCACGAACGGTTAAACGATCTACCAATTCTGCTAAGGCCGCTGGAGTAACCTGTTGTTTAGCATCTGTCCAGGCTACTGAAGGATCTACGTGCGATTCGATCATTAAACCTTGCATATCCAAATCCAATGCTTTTTGAGAAATGTAAGGGATTAGCTCACGGTTACCGCAGATGTGACTTGGATCGTTGATGATCGGTAATTCAGGGCATAAAGTTTTCAATTGGATAGCAAGTTCCCACATTGGTTCGTTACGGAAAGAACTTTTCTCGAAAGAAGAGAAACCACGGTGAATAGCACCGATTTTAGTAATACCTGCACCATTAATACGCTCAATAGCACCAATCCACAACTGCAAATCAGGATTAACCGGGTTTTTGATCAATACAGGAACATCATGACCTTTTAAAGCATCTGCAATTTCCTGAACGGTGAATGGATTTACGGTAGAACGTGCACCAATCCAAAGGATATCTACACCAGCTGCCAAAGCCTCTTCAACGTGTTTTGCATTTGCAACCTCTACTGCAGTTGGTAAACCTGTTTCTGCTTTAGCGCGTTTTAACCACTCTAAACCTATGCTTCCAATACCTTCGAACTCTCCCGGACGGGTACGTGGTTTCCAGATGCCAGCTCTTAATACCGATACTTTACCGGTTGCAGCCAATAAATGTGCTGTAGTTAATAATTGTTCTTCAGTTTCTGCGCTACAAGGACCAGAAATAATTAAAGGCTCGTTGTTTACGTTTAACCAGGTGTTTAAAGGTTGAATGTTTAAATTAAGTTTCATGATGATGGGGTTGTTTTTAAGTCCGGAGTCCGTAGTCGAAAGTCCGGAGTTATATTTTAGTTTTTAAATTGTTGTGTTCTTGGGTTAATCGGTTAATTGTTTAAATTGGTTAACTGATTGTTGTATCCAGTTTTTTGTGAATTCGATATATGCTTGATTAATGAATGGAAAAACCGTTACATTAGGGATGTGATTTACTTCTAATAAATGTTTTCGTCCATCCAATCCAATCATGTAGTCTACACCAACTGTTTGTAAATTGAAATGTTTAGCTAGATTCTTGCTATCTTGAAGTAAATCAGCATCTACATCCATCTCCCACGAACCTTCATTGTGAATTGATTTTAACCAATTTGTTCCTGTAAGTTTTATTTGCCAGTATTTATCTCCAACTAGCATAATTCGAACAGCTTCTCCTTCAATGAATTCTTCGATGACAGAAGTTTCATTGCTTTTCCATTCGCCGGTGAACTTGTTTTTGTCTTCTCCACAATGCCAAATCCCCCATTTTGCAACTACTTCTTTGTCTGTAAAATATTCCTGCTCATTTATAAGCATACCTCTTTTTGTGCCACTGAATTTTGAAATATTTAATGCTCTTACTAAACCTGGAATTCTGTTTCTCAAATCCATCATTCCCGTAGCATTGGGTAAACATGGCCCATTCCATAGCGCTAATAAGGTTATGAAATCAAAATCAGTTTCAAATATTCCATGGAATATTACTTTGTCAACAAGTAAATATTTGTCTGGGATAGTACTGCTTTCTACAAAAAGTTCTCCTTCAATTAATTTTATGTTAGGCAGCATGTCGTAATGAACAATCAGATACTCAAATCCCAAGTTTTCTTTAATAGCATTCACTTCGTGTATCTCAAGGCCCACTATTAAAATTCTCTTCTTTTCCATTTTTTATCTATTGAAATGCGTAACCTAATTTTTTTTAGTTTTATTAAAATGCCATCTGAAAATTGTTAACTGTTAACCAGCTCAACAGTTAACCAAACTATACCTTGTCGTTCTTCTGATATTCGCCGAGTATATTAAAGTTCGATGTATATTTTAACGCTTTTCTGATGGCTTTATCGTACTTTTCAGTGCTTGGCCATTCTAAGTCGACGTAAAAGTAATATTCATTTCTTTTACCTAACACCGGCATAGATTGTATTTTTGTTAAGCTTACATCCTGTTCGGCAAATACATTTAATACAGTAGCCAGCGAGCCTGCTTTATGTCCAACCTGAAAACAGATTGACGCTTTATTTATTTTCTTTCCTTCGTCGGTTTTATCTTTTTTAAGGATCAGGAAACGGGTATAGTTTTTTTTGTTCGATTCTACCCGGCGCTCTAAAATGTTGAGTCCATATAGCTCTGCCGCTAAACTGTTTGCAATGGCCATAGTATCGGTTAATTTCTCTTCCTGGATACGTTTGGCACAGGCAGCGGTATCGTTACTTTCCACAATTTTAATGTGCGGATAATCGTAAAAGAAATCGATGCATTGGCGGATGGCGATAGGGTGTGAGGTAACGATTTTAATGTCCTCAAACTTTATACCTGGTAAGGCCATTAAGTGCAACTGGATTGGTAAATACACTTCGCCAACCACTGCAAAACCGTAATCGCGGATTAGCGTATAGTTTGGCAATAAACTGCCGGCAATAGAGTTTTCTATGGCCATTACCACGAAATCAGCCTCCCTGTTTTCCAGCTTATCGCAGGTTTCTTTAAAAGAATTGCACTCTACAGTTTCAATTTCTCTACCAAAGAATTTATATGCAGCTTCTTCGTGGAAAGATGCTTTAATACCCTGAATTGCTACTCGTTTTGTCGTTTCCATTTTTGCGTTAAAACAAAAAAGTCCCGGCTGTTTGCCGGGACTTTCTTATACATTTTAATATTGTTATATATCTTTTTGCATATTAGCCCCGGCTCTTACTAAAATAGTAAAAGTAACCAAAGTAATATGTGTTTGTATTTAGCATTTCTTTTTTTGTTGAGCCAAATGTAGTAACAAAATTTAATTTGTCAATAGGAAAATGAAAATATTTTTAATAAAATTTAATTTTGTTAAAAATGGGCTGGTTTTGTAATTGGTCTTTTTGAGGCTTGAAATGTGTCAAGAACCGATTTTTATATGGTTTAAGTCTTTGGCAGTGCTATAAACTATCAATTATTATCTGAATATCTTTTTTTGTAATGGTAGCTTCCTCTGATTTATCATAAATATAAATCATATTGATTTCATCTTCATTTTGGAAATAGGTGATGACTCTACACCCACCACTTTTTCCTTTTCCCTTGCTTTTAACAGCTAGTCTTATTTTGAAGATATTGTTACCCAAAGGTGTTCCTGTACTAGGATTTTTCAATAAAATCGATTCTAATTGAGATAGGTCGCTAATTAATGATAAGTGTTTCTTTTTTAATTGCTTAGCTTTTTTGATGAAAATGGGAGAATATATTATTTTAATTTCAGCCATTATATATCGCTTAGAGAGAGTGGGGCGATTTTACCTTCTTTAATATCTTTAGCTTCTTTTATTCCTTGTTTAATACCATTAAGCAAATTTTCCTTCTTCGAAGACTGGATTACTTTGCCATTAATCCTTTTAATTACTTCTAGAAGAAATTCAGTATCGTTATCTTTGACTTGTATAGTTAAGGTTGTCATAGTATAAAAGTTTATATCAAAAATACAAATTATATCTTAAATAGGTAACTAGCTATGTGTAAAAGGACCTGTACAATCTAAATTTTGGTTGTTAAAGTATTCAGATTCCGGCCTGCGTGGGAATGACAACATTTTTCGAATACAACAACATTATCTGTATTTAGCATCATCTGTGTTAATCCGTGTTTTCTGTGGCAAAAAACAATAGCTGAGATACATAACAAAAACATAAATAATATCACAAAAAAAGGTCTGTGGAGACACAGACCTTTATAGAAATCTAAACAATTAATTTTTTATCCTGTAGAACTTAATTCCCCACGATCGTTAAGTCCTTTTACTTTGTTTTGTTGTAAGGCTTCGAAGTTTTTCTTTTCTTCATCACGTAACTCCTGTTGCATAATTTTAGCAATTTTAGTGCTTCCGTCATGGCTCCATCCTGGTGGGTTGAAAATATACCTCACCTTATCCATAAAGGTTGGCGCTTTTTTCACATCAGCGGTTAAAGCAATAAACTCGTGGAAAATGATGTTTACAGGGCCGGTATCTTTCGGTTGGGTAGTTAAACCGTATTTTACTACATCCTCTGGTAATTCAGCCTGAAAAGTTCCAAACCACCTGTCCCAAAGAATTAAAACCATACCCATGTTTTTATCTAAATAACGTACATTGCTCGCATGGTGTACACGGTGGTGCGAAGGGGTTACAAAGATATATTCGTACCATTTCGGGAATTTGATATTGTATTGTGTATGTACCAGATTACCATAAATCTGGGTTACCAGGTAAGCAAAAAGGATATCAACCGCAGTAAAGCCCATAAATGCCAAAGGCAGGTAAAAGAAAACGCGGTACATCGGCTCAAAAACGGTAGAACGGAAACCTGTTGTTAGGTTAAAGTGTTCTGATGAGTGGTGTGTAACATGCATGGCCCAGAAAAAGCGCACGTAATGCCCAACCGTATGTAAAAACCAGTACAGAAAATCCTGTGCTAAGATTAATACCAGCCAATAAACCCAAACATTAGTAATCTGGAACAAACGAAACTGGTAGCAATAGGCCAGCAAGAAAAACGTGAATGTTTTTGTGCCTAAATTGATCACCACAGCTGCCGTCATCAGATAAATGTTCGTCCAGGTATCGCGTTTGGTATATAATTTTCTGTCGTGCTGATAACTGAAATACATTTCAACCAGGGTTAAAACGATTACGAAACCAAAAAGTCCGACTACAGAAATATCACTTCCGGTAAAATTCATTTTATAAACTGTTATAATAATCCAAACTGCTTAAAATATCGGCTGTGCTAACACGGCAGTTAAACGTGCATTTGCCTGTTGTTTCTAAAAGCGAGAAGAGAATATTTCCATCTTCGTTCTTTTTATCGCTCTGCATCAGTTCTAAAAGGGTATCGAAACTTTCTTTTTTGATGTGGTATTTCGGATATAAAGACAAAATATAGCTGCTGATATCGTTTAATTCTTCTTTTGTTAGCGTGCTGTTTTTAATCGATAAAGCAGCCTCACAAATAAAACCGATGGCTATGGCTTCTCCGTGTGTTAAAGGATTTTCGTCGTTAGCCAAAGAGTAGCCCTCAACAGCATGACCAATGGTATGGCCGAAGTTTAAAATCTTCCTTAAATTTTTCTCATGCGGATCGATAGTGACTACCTCGTTTTTAATTTCTACCGAACGGTAAATGTCTTCGGCAGAAGGATTAAGGTAATCGCTTGCTTTTAACTTTTCGTAATAAGGTTTATCATAAATTAAGCCATGTTTAATCATTTCGGCAAAACCCGATAAAAGCTCACGCTGTGGCAATGTTTTTAGAAATGCGGTTTCGATAAAAACCATTTGTGGTAAAGTAAACGTACCCACCATATTTTTTACATTATCAATATCGATTCCGGTTTTACCACCTACCGAGGCATCAACCTGCGATAACAGGGTAGTAGGCACATTGATGAAATCGATCCCTCTTTTATAGGTAGAGGCGATAAAACCACCCATATCAGTGATTACACCACCGCCGAGATTGATCATCAGGCTTTTACGGTCGGCTTCAAAATCCAGAAGGGTTTTCCAGATGCCAATGCAGAAATCGATGTTTTTGTTTTCTTCACCTGCAGAAGTTTCGATCAGGTCGAATTCAGAGAAATCGTCTAAAAGCGACTGAAATAGCGGTAAACAGATTTCGCTGGTATGCTCATCTGCCAATACAAAAACTTTGCTGTATTTGTTGCTGTCTAAAAGTGTTTTTAAGGCGTCTAAATTGCTTTCGAAATAAAGCGAATGGCCTGCGCTCGTTAAAGTTTCCATTAAATTACTTCGATTTTATCTTGTTCAAATGTGATGATATCGCCAACTCTAACCTTGTAGCGTTTGCGGAATTCCACCTCGCCGTTGCATTTTACCAAACCATCCATCACAGCCGCCTGTGCATCACCGCCGGTGCCAACTAAACCTGTTGCTTTAAGCAGCTGGATTAGCGGAATAAATTCGCCTTCTAATTTGAATTGTATCATTTTGTGCAAAAATACGATTATTTAGAGGTTTTTAGTTTTAACAACCAATGCTTTTTATAATTTTGCACCAATCTGACTTATATATAGATAAAAAATGGATTTAGTTCCCAATAAACAACCTAATTTCGACAACACGGAAATTGCTTTCCGCCAAAAAACCAATCAGGAACTGAAAAAAGCGTATTGGCTTTTTAAAATGATCGGCAGTAATTTTCTTACAAAAGTTGGTCCGGCCATTACAAACTTTTTCTTAAATATCGGCCTGCCAATCCAGGGCGCAATTAAAGCCACTATTTTCCAGCAGTTTTGTGGTGGCGAAACCATTGCAGAATGTAATAAAGCCATTGAGCAATTAGACAAAGGTGGCGTGGGTACCATTTTAGATTATTCGGTTGAAGGAGAGGAAGAGGAGCAGGTTTTTGATGAAACCTGTGCTGAAATTATCCGTACGATTGTGCGTGCAGATGGCGATACCAAAATTCCGATTACCGTATTTAAAATAACAGGGATCGGCCGTTTTGCACTGTTACAGAAGCTTGATGCTAAAGAAAAGCTAACCGCTACGGAAGAGTCAGAATATGAAAAAGTAAAACTGCGTTGTGAAATGATTTGCAAAACCGCTTTTGATAGAGGCGTGCCGGTTATGATCGATGCAGAAGAAACCTGGATCCAGAATACCATTGATGAACTGGCTTTGGATATGATGCGTAAATTTAACCGCGAGCGCATCATTGTGTACAACACTTACCAGATGTACCGCCATGATAAACTGGCTGATATGAAAGCCGACCATTTAATTGCCAAAGCAGATGGTTTTATTCTGGGCGTAAAAATGGTACGTGGTGCCTATATGGAAAAAGAACGTAAGCGCGCTGCAGAAATGGGTTATCCTTCACCGATTCAGCCGGATAAAGAAGCTTCTGACCGTGATTATAACGAATCGCTGCGTTATTGCGTAGATCATATTGAAGAAATTGCGATCGTTGCCGGTACGCATAATGAAGATAGCAGCCGCTTATTAACCTATCTTTTAGAAGAAAAAAATATTAAACACAACCATCCACACGTATATTTTGCTCAATTGCTGGGAATGAGCGATAATTTAAGCTTTAACCTGGCTGATGCTAACTATAATGTGGCCAAATATGTGCCTTATGGGCCAATTAAAGCGGTAATGCCATATTTATTCAGAAGGGCACAGGAAAATACCTCTGTTGCCGGACAAACAGGTCGTGAATTAGGCTTAATTGAAAGGGAATTGAAAAGAAGGAAACTGTAATTCAGTTGGCAGTTATAAGTTAATAATAGAGTCGTCATTTCGAGCGGAGTGCAACGTAGTCGGGAAAACTATCTCGAGATAGATCTCTCCATTCCACTGCGTTCCAGTCGAGATGACGACCATTTTTATATCAGACTTCCGAAGTTCTTCTTCCGCTCGTGGCTTTATTAAACTTCGGAAGTGTTTGCAGAAGTTATTTATTTACAACAAAAGGCTGTCTTCCCGTTAACAGATCGTAAAACAAAATAAAATCACTTGCCAGACTATAACCCGGATATTGAAAAGTGGCAGGTTTGTTTTTTTCGAAGAAAAAGTGACCCACCCATTCAAAACCATAGCCTAAAACAGGCATGGCCAGAAAAAAATGCCAGTTATGAAAAAGAAAACCGGTAAAGAAGGCTAAGACCACTAATCCTGTTCCAATAAAATGCAGGATACGCGAGATGGTATTGCTGTGTTCTGAGAGGTAAAAAGGGTAGAATTCTTTAAGCGATTTAAACTTTTTCTCTGTCATGTTCTAATTTACAAAATTCCGTTTGCTTTTAAAAACGCCCCTAACTGGGCAGGTTTTTCTGTCATTAGTAAAGTATGTAAACCTACTTTTTTTGCACCTTCAATATGTTGCGGACTGTCATCAATAAATAAGGTTTCGGCAGGGTTTAAGTTGTTCTCTTTTAGTACCTGTTCAAAAATATTGATATTGGGCTTACGCAGTTTCATGTGTTGCGAGAAATAAGCTTTCTCAAAATAAGCATCGTAATTATTGATTTTGAAAGTAGTTTTCAGGTAATCTATAATCCAATTGTAGTGGATTTCATTGTTATTGCTCAATAAAAAAGTACGGTATTTTTCTTTCACCTGAAGCAGTAAATCGTGGTTTTCCTGAATGGTGCCAATTAAAAGGCTGTTCCATGCATCGTCAATCTGCTGGTCGGTTAAATCGGGTTTGTTAGCTGCCTTTCTTATTCCTGCCCTAAATTCGGCGGGAGAAATGGTACCGGTTTCAAAATCATCAAATAATTGGTTATGTCCTTTATGGGCAAAGAAATTTTCAATGTCGGTAATACCCAGTTTTTGAAAAGATGCCTGGGCGATTTTAAAATCGATATCAAATATGACGTTTCCGTAGTCGAAAATTATGTTTTTAATGTTTTGCATGGAATCTTTTGAATTTGCTGCAAAGATATTATAGCTGGATTAATGAGAGGTATTAAATCATTAATTTTTACAATAAAAAGCCCGAAACCTGTTGTGATAGGTTTCGGGCTAAGTTTTTTCAATTAACCTATTTAGGCTCCACCGTTATCGATTGAATAATCGGCCGGTTTTTTTTATCGCCTGTTTTTAATTCCTTGAAAACAAAATAGATCGAATGGAATTTCCCATCTGAAATCATATTAATGGGAACACTTTTTCTGAAAGTAGATTTTCCGATCATCATGCCTTTGCTGTCGTCCAGTCTGATTTCTATCTCGCCATCGCTGACAGGATCAAGATTTAAGAAAGAAAATCCGAATCCGGAAATACCATTCAAATCAATATTTTTTATGGCTATCCAGCCATTATCCTTACTTAAAATCAGTTTTTCACCGCCAAATACATCTTTTCGTTCAAAACCGCCAAAATCTTTAAGGTCATCTGCTTCAATTACATTGCTTTTTAAGTTCACCAGGTTGGTGGTGGTTAAGGGCTTTAAACCGGCAGCACCTGCATCAGTATAAGTTGCTTTTAAGGTTAAAACAGATTTCTTTTTATCTTTTGCTGCTGGCGGAACAATTTTGCCCGAAGCTGGTAAGGATGCTTTAACGGCTTCTTTATTGCCTAAAGTCATAATCCATTCGGTAATTTTCTTTACATCGGCTTCTTTCATGGCGGTGTGGGCAGGCATAGGAACTTCGCCCCAAACACCCTGACTTCCACCAATTACTTTCGAAGCCAGATAATCAACTGCTTTGGGATCATTTTTATACTTCGCTGCCACTTTATCAAATGCAGGGCCTATGGAAACCGCAGATTCTTTATGGCAGGTGCTGCAATCAGATTTCAACATCAATGCCTTGCCAATCATCGTTTGTGCAGCCTGCTGATGACCCAATTGTGCTCCGGCCATATCAGTCCCTTCGGTATAGGTATTTGAAATATAAATGCGGCTGTTATTTACTTTCGAACCTTTATCACTCACTAAAACTTTATAATCAACAGGTTTATTCGGGAAATAAAAACTCTTGTTTCCGGCTAAATCAATGGTTACGTTCGGATGTTCGTTTCCTGCAAAAACAGGTATAACGGCGCTTTTTGCAGCGGCATTACTTTTATCCATCACGGTAACGCTTACCGGGTATTCGCCTGCTTTGGCAAAAGTATATTGTAGGGTTGGGCTAGTGGTAGTTTTAGTGATACCTTTTCCTAAATTCCAAATATAAGTTAGAGCATCACCATCAGGATCTTTGGCAATAACATTTGCGGTCATTTTGTAAGGAATTAACCCGCTGGTTTTTACAATATTCAGTTTTTCTACACTTGGCGGACGGTTTCCTTTTAGGTAATCAATCCTTGATATGGCGGCATCAGGATTTTTACTAAACCAGCCTTTGCCATATTCTAAAATATACAACTTTCCATCAGGACCCAATTCCATATCAATCGGCGCAGCCAGCGAGACCTTTGATAAAAAGGGTTCCATGCTCTGGTAATCGCCTTTATCATTCATAGTAACGGCTTTTACCCAACCGCGTACCCATTCGTAAATAATCAGTTTTCCGTTATAGTAGGCAGGGTAGGGTGAGTTTGCACTGGCGTAATAAACTGGTCCGGCCATGGCTGTTCGTCCGCCTGCACCTACCTGTGGAAATTCGGCTGATGCTCCGTAAGGATACCAGATAAATGCCGGTTGTGCCGGTGGAAGTTGTTGTAAACCCGTATTATTCGGCGAATTATTGATGGGCGCGGCAGGAACAAAGGCATCACCATTGGCTCCGTTTGTAAAATCGTAAGCCTTATAAGCATAGTTATTGCCAATAAATAATGGCCAGCCAAAATTACCGGCTTTTTTAGCCTGGTTTACCTCATCATAACCTCTTGGGCCCCTTAAGGCATCATCATTAGAAGCATCGGGACCTACTTCTCCCCAATATAAAAAATTGGTTTTTTGATCTACCGAAATGCGGTAAGGATTGCGGTTACCCATTACATAAATTTCTGGACGGGCTTTTGGATCGTTTTTCGGGAAAAGGTTACCATCAGGGATGCTGTAAGTACCGTCTTCATTCACTTTGATCCTTAAAATTTTTCCGCGTAAATCATTGGTATTTCCTGCTGATCTCCTGGCATCATATTGCTCAAGCCCCTTTCTGTTATCAAGCGGGGCATAACCCTTATTTACATATTGTTGTTTCGGAACATCGAAAGGAGTAGAGTTATCACCTGTAGAAACGTAAAGCAGGTTATCCGATCCGAAAGCAATTGAACCGCCGGTATGGCAGCAGATTTCGCGTTGCGAATAAAATTCTAAAACGATTTTTTCTGATTCTTTCACAATTTGATCGTTAACTAGCTTAAACCTCGATAAACGGTTTACTGATTTGTCAAATGGGCTGTAAAAAAGGTAAATGTATTTGTTTACCGCAAATTTTGGATCGGCGGCCATGCCCAATAAGCCTTCTTCTGCATTTACATCAGGATTGCTGGTTTTAAAATAAACATCCAGCTTGCCGGCTTCTTTTATTTTTTTTGTACTGTTTTTATAAATCAATATTTCGCCACGGCGTTGTGCCACCAAAATATCAAGGTTGGGCAGGACAGCCATTTCGGTTGGTTCTGTAAATTCGCCCTGTGCAAGGGTAGCCTTCACGAAACGGTCCTGATCGGGGGTATCAATTCTATTTTTAGTAATAAAATCGAAGGTTCTGTTCTGGTAATTTTTTTTGTTGAATGTAGTTGCCGAAATTAATATAAACGCAATGGCAGATAACACTAAGGTAAATGTTGTTTTCATCTATTTGGTTGAAGGTTTTTTAATAAATATAGTGCAATGTTTTAAAAACCGAAGTATTGTATCAAAATTTATGCGAATTAGAAAATTAGAGAGTTAGAAATGATAGAATTAGTGAATGATAGAGTTAAAGAATGATAGAATTAGTGAATGATAGAGTTAAAGAATGATAGAATTAGTGAATGATAGAGTTAAAGAATGATAGAATTATGGAATGTTGGATTTACTGAAGTCTTAAACACTCACTCACTCATTCAATCACTCATTCAATCATTCATTCAATCATTCATTCCATCACTCATTCATTTTATACTTTCGCTCAGCATATAATCTGCCAGGCGCTCGATATCTTTTTTACTGATTGCACCATTCCAGGCGGGCATTCCTTTATCTATAATCCCATTATTGATGTTGTTGATTATAGACTGTTTGTCGGCTCCATGTTTAAACTTACCACCTACAAGGCTGTAAACTGTTTCTGTTCCCTGCAATTTATCACCGTGACAGGATGCGCAAAGCTGTTTAAACATTATCGCCGGAGTATTTTCAGTTTTAGCGGTTTTATTGTTCGAAGAAATGGTTTGTGCGATCTGGTTCTCTTTTGTATTTGAAGGGCGTAACCTGAGGATCATATCGTAAGGTCTTTCACCTTTACTCTCGGGCAGGTCGAAATTTGAAGTTGATAGATAAAGGTATCCATCCGGGCCAACCACCATTGACCTGATCCTGCCATATTGTTTTTTTAGCAATATTTCCTGCTTAATAACTTTTCCTTTATCCATTTCAATTCTCAATATAGATTCGCCACGCAAACAGGCAATAAGAAGGTTGTTTTTTAATCGAGGAAAAGCATTTGCGTTATAAAATGTAGCTTCAGACGGACCAATTGATAGTGTATATTCTAGCAGCGGTGTAATCATACCCGCCCTGGCTTCCTGATGGTGGATTACCGGCCAGCCGTAATTGCCACCTTTTTGGATGATATTCACCTCATCGCCACCTGTAGGGCCATGTTCTGTGGCATATAATTGTTTGGTAGCAGGCTCAAAAGTTAAGCCCTGAGGATTGCGGTGCCCGTAAGACCAGATTTCTTTATGTGCCGTATCGTTCTTAATAAATGGATTATCTGCCGGAATGGATCCGTCTCATTAAGCCTTAATATTTTGCCGTTAAAAGTTTTTAAATCCTGCGCCAATATAGGCTGATCAGCATCTCCGGTAGAAATGTATAACTTTTGGTCTGGCCCGAAAATTAACCGGCATCCTGTGTGGTTTCGTGCTGCAGGAATCTGTTCAATTAATGTTCTGGGGTTAATAAGCGAATCGTTTTTAAATTCATAGCGCACTACACGGAGCCATAAACGGTTATTTTCTCCATAATTATGGGCAATGTATATAAAATGGTTGTGGTTAAAAGCAGGGTGAATCACCATTCCCAGCAAGCCTGTTTTGGTTTCGGCCTTTATATCATTTACCTGCAATGCAGGCTTTTCATTAAGTTTTCCGTTGCGGTAAAGGCGTACCTGGCCAGGGCGTTCGGTAAAGAGCATTGTACGGTCGGGGAGGAAAGTTATTTGCCAGGGCACAGTGAGGTTGGTGGCCAGGGTATCAATTTTAAAAAATACACTTGTCTCATCGCTATTGTTTTTAAATGTAAAACTACTCACAAAAGCGAAGGCAGTTATAAAAGCTATTGCAATTAGGTATCTTCTATTGGTCATTGTGATTAAATAAATCGTTTTACTAAATAAATATAGAATAAAATAATTACTGTTAATAACTTGTAAAAGTGTAATCAGAAATTGTTTCTTTATTTAATTACCAATATGGTACCGTCGTTTTTAAGCTTATAGTAATATTGTTTTTCCTGGCGGCGTGTTAAGATTTCAATCTTGTCAACTTCACCTTGTTTTCCCGTATCATCCCTAATGGTATCACCTTTTCTAATACTTTCCAGTTCCTCTTTACTGCTGTTTTTGGTTAGTTGTTTCATAATCTGGTAGTTTAATGTCTATTGTGTAACATTACTAATATCTATATGTTTTGTGCCTGGTTAGATTTGGTGCCGTATGATTTACGATTTTCAATATGAATTTACTAAAAAAAGGAAATTCTTACAACTTATAGTTGTATTGTGTAATAATTTTGTGTCAGCCTATTGTCATTACGAATATTAACTGTACATTACATTATGGGCGATAAATTAAATATGATTCTGGGAATAGTTTTCCTTTTAGGTGGTTTTAGTGTTTTCTTTGTAATTTTTAGCGGTAAAAAGAGTTAGTTCGGTTTTCAAAATACTTTCATTGAGCTGTTTTCTCTTTGAATTGTTTAATTTTGAATATGCAGCAAAATCCGGTATCCGGCAAAAAAACAAATTCATTTTCTGGTATTCATATCGATCCTATTCAGTTTAGGGTTGCCGGAATGCATGATGATAAATGTAAGTTGACAGCTTATAACAGGAGAGATTTTTATAAAATTTCGCTTATTACAAAAGGCTGTAGTACATTGTTGTATGCTAACCGCGATATCGAAATCAGCAAACCGGCATTGGTTTTTACCAATCCGCTCATTCCGTATTCCTGGGATGCAAAGGAAGAGAATATGGAGTACGACGGGCATTTCTGTGTTTTTAGTGAAGATTTTCTGCACACCGGAGCGCGTATGGAAAGCCTGCAGGATTCTACTTTGTTTAAAGCAGACGGAAATCCGGTTTACCTGCTTAACGATGAGCAATTAAAATACCTTAAAAGCATTTTTGAGCGCATGCAGGCCGAAATGGACGGGGATTACGTTTATAAATATGAGCTGATCCGCAATTATGTGAATGTAATTATCCATGAAGCGGTTAAAATGCAGCCTGCGGTTGCTTATTTCAATCCTACAAATGCAGCCTCCAGAATTACCAATATTTTTTTAACGCTTCTGGAAAAACAATTCCCGGTCGATTCTCCACAGGATCCCCTTAAATTAAAAAAGGCCGGCGATTATGCCGAAAGGCTTTCGGTGCATGTAAATCATTTAAACGCCGCCATTCAGGAAGTAACCGGCAAATCTACCACTACCATTATTAACGAAGCCATTATTGCAGAGGCTAAATCTCTTTTGTTGCATACCGATTGGAGCGTTGCCGAAATTGCTTTTAGTCTTGGTTTTGAATATGCCTCCTACTTTAATAATTTCTTTAAAAAGCATACGGGTTATACGCCGATGAAAATCAGGAACAATTCTTTGCCTGCATGAAATCTTTCTTTTTGAAGCAGTTGATTTGTTTAATAAACACTTTGATTTGTATAATCGGCTAATTCCCCCTCACTATAACTTTGTTCATGTTAAATTAAAAACATAAAACATGGACATTAAGAAAATAAATTTAGGTAGTGAAGGACTACAGGTACCGGTGCAGGGATTAGGTTGCATGGGCATGACTACCCTTGCCGGGGGAGATATTTATGGTAAAGCCAGCGAAGAAGAATCAATTGCAACCATCCATCGTGCACTGGAACTTGGAATTAATTTTTTAGATACCGCTGATTTGTACGGACCGCTGTTAAACGAACGTTTGGTGGCCAAAGCCATAAAAGGTAACCGTGAAAAATATATGATTGCCACAAAATTTGGCTATGAAGTTGATGATAACGAACAATTAACCTGGGGATTTAACGGTACACCGGCTTATGTGCAAAAAGCGGTAGACCGCTCATTGAAAAATCTCGGTACAGATTACATTGATTTATATTACCTGCACCGTGTTGACCCGAATACGCCAATAGAAGAAACTGTAGGTGCAATGGCCGGGTTGGTAAAATCGGGCAAGGTAAAATACATCGGTTTATCGGAGGTTTCTGCAGAAACGATTAGAAAGGCGCATAAAATTCATCCCATTACTGCAGTGCAGAGCGAATATTCACTTTTCGAACGCGAGGCAGAAACCAGCGGCGTTTTGGATACCTTAAATGAACTTGGAATTGGTTTTGTTGCTTATTCCCCGCTGGGAAGGGGCTTTATTTCGGGCGATATTAAAAGTCCTGATGATTTTGCTGAAGATGATTTCCGCAGAAGCATTCCACGTTTTCAGGGAGATAATTTCTATAAAAATATAGATTTGTTAAAAGAGATCGGGCTTATTGCAGCAGAAAAGGGCGTAACGCCTTCGCAACTGGCTTTGGCCTGGGTACTTGCTCAGGGCATAGTGGCCATTCCGGGTACCAAAAGGATTAAGTATATTGAAGAAAATGCAGCTGCCATCAATATTACCTTAAGTGCAGATGAAAAAGAAAAATTAGAATCTATTGTGCCTGTAGGCGCTACCGCCGGAAGACGATATGATGCCACCCAAATGCAGTTTGTAAATGCTTAATTGTAATCAGCAAATTGGAAAGCCGTGGGTTAACCCGCGGTTTTTTTTTGAATAATCTTAAGTTAAAAACTAAAAAAATGGCTAATAGTACACTCGATCTACACATCTCATGTGAAAATCTATTTAACTGCTAAACATTTTGGCTTATTCGTATGTTTGATAATTAAAAAATCTGAATAAAATGCAGGGCACAATAAAATTTTATAATGAATCGAAAGGTTTTGGATTTGTTGTAACAGAAAACGGGGATGAAATTTTTGTACATGTTACAGGTTTGATCGATAAAGTAAGTCAGAATGACAGGGTTGAATTTGAGGTTGCGCAAGGTAAAAAAGGACCAAATGCCATTAATGTAAAATTGATTAAATAGCGATATGAGGCTGGGTACAGTAAAGTTTTATAATAACGAAGAAGGTTTTGGTGGCATAACCCCATCAAACGGAGGCATGGAAGTGAATGTTTTTGCACATGGAATAGTGGGCGAAATTAAACCGAACAACATTGTTCAGTTTGATATTGAATTTACGAAGTTAGGAGTAGAGGCCGTTCAGGTGAGGGTTTTATCTGCCTGACAGGAAAATCTGGTGCAGTTAACCGCTTAAATTGTATTGTAATAAATAATAGAGCGCATTTTTAATAAGCGTAAATATTTCAAAAATGATTAAAAACAATTCATTTTTAATCATTAATCTATGCCTTCTGATCTTTTAGAAGGCTTTTTTATGATATTTGTACGCTGAAAATGGCCGTGGCTTCTATAAAATATTGATGGAGATGTAACCTCGCCGAGCTATTTCAGTCTTACTGATGTTTATCCTTTTAGGTTATTATGATACAATTAGAACCGATTAGCGGGGTTTTTAACAGGGAGCGTGCATTGCAGGCAACATATCCCATGCGGATGTTGATTGTAAGGGAAGGGAGTGGTTTTTTATGTATGAATTCCGGCGACCATGAACTGCTTGAAAAAAGAATATTTTTTATTCCTGAAGAAGGTTTAGTTAGGCTCGACGGGCGGATTAAATCTGGTTACTGGTTAAATTTCAGCAGTATGCTGTATGCCGAGTTTTTATTGCAGCATTTGGATCCATTGGCAAAAAATCTTTTTCTTAACTTATCTTACAGGGATTTAACCCCTCAGGAATCTATCAAAACCTATAGTTTATTAGATCAGCTTAAAAAAGAAATTGATGCTAAAAAAGATTTAAGGTTTTTAGCTCAGTACTTATCCCTGTTTCTCGGTTTTACTGCCGGTTTAGATGGTTACCTGGCTGCATTAACGTTAGATGAGTTGCAACAGGTTTTGCGTTTCAGGGCAATTTTAGATCAGTATTACCGCGAAGAAAGAGCCGTTCAGTTTTATGCTGAAGGGATGGGAATGAGCGTGGGGAAATTAAATAAATTTTTAGACCGCGTGCTGGGAAAAAGTTTAACCGTACTGATTAAAGACCGGATTATGAGAGAAGCTGAGGAATTATTGCTGCACAGCGATTTTTCTGTTGATCAGATTTCAAGAATATTGGGGTTTGAGCAAACTAATAAGTTTTTAACAAGTTTTAGAAGACATAAAGGAATATCGGTACTTCAGTTTAGCAGACTGGTTTAAGAAAAGAAAATTGGTGCGTCTGGCAAAGAAATGACCATCAATTTGATTTCACCTCTTCCAGAAAACAGGCTTTCCGGACCTCACAACATTAATTGCTTTAGCGCCTAACGCGTAAGGCTTTGCTCCCTGTATCTGCTATCAGCCGCACCAATTTTTCACCTGCTAAATTATAAAAATCTTACTACAAAGAAGAAAATAATCTTCATTATGTTACAAAGCTGTAATTAATTAATTACAGGGCTTTGTATGCGCCGTAAATTTATCTTCTGTCGTTATAAATGTGGTGCATTATGCTAGTTTTCAAACAAATAACCACTGTAGGCCAATCCTTTTGCCACACTTTTAAAGTTATCGCCGGAGTTTAACGGAATGTGTGGAAACTTATTCTTAAAAAGGTTTTGCACAGCCGACACCATTGAGGTTCCTCCTGTTAGAAACAAACAGTCGATATCCTGTGGGTTGATTTTGTAAGTTTCCATAAACTGATCGAGGTAGGCATCAATCCTGTTAATATCCTTTTCAATAATCGAGTTATATTGTTCGAGTGAAATATTTTCATCAATTTCTATCTCCATATTGTTATAGGCAAATGTAGAAACAGGCTGATCTGAAAGCTCAATCTTTGTTTTTTCAATTGACCTGAACAAAGAGTAACCCAGGTTATTTTCGATCAGGGTGATCAGGTTTTTAAATTTAGAATCGTTTTTAGAGTAGTAATAGTATTCTTCAATCTCTTTCTGGATTTTCAGGCCATTAAAGAAATTCATTTTATCCCAGGTACAGATATTGGCAAAAAGCGATTTGGGCACATTTAAAACTTTCCCCGGTGTAGCCTCGTACATGGTGTTTTTTCCGAAATAGGGTGTTCCTTTATCCCACATAAATGCAGAATCCAGGCTATCTCCACCAATGTAAATGCCTCCGGAGGCAATCATATCTTTTTTTCTGTCCTTGCTGCCCACTTTATCAGGATCGAGGATGAGGTAAGTAAAATCGGTTGTACCCCCACCTAAATCGGCCACCAGAACACGTTCTTTCTTTTTTATGGTTTTTTCATAGGCGAAAGCTGCTCCGATAGGCTCAAACTGAAAGCGAACTTCGGTAAAGCCGGCACTTTCTGCTGCTTTTTTTAACCTGGTTTGTGCCAGGGTATCTTTCATGGTATTGTCGTCATCAAAGAAAACCGGACGTCCAATAATGGCTTTTTGGCAATCTTCGCCAATAATTTTATCAGCTTTTTCTTTTAAATCTTTGAGAATCAGCGTAACCAGATCGGAAGCGGTATATCTTTTATTGTGGATGCGGGTTTCAGTAAAAGTGGTTCTCGAAAGGATCTGCTTAATGGATTTAATAAAGCGGCCTTTCATGCCATCGTTTAAATACGCATCTATTGCTTTTTCGCCAACAATGTGGTTTTCGCCATCAATAATGCTTTTAACTTCTGTGAAATAAATTAACGAGGGAATTGAAATCGTATCTATAATTTCTTTCTTTTCTTCATCATAAATGGATAGTGCCGAATTGGTTGTTCCAAAATCGATTCCGTATAAAAACTTACTCATGGCCTGGTGTATGGTGAAATGTAGCGATTGAAATGGGGCTGCGAAAGTATTAAAAAAAGGTGTACCGAACTAAATTTTTTTAAAATAACTCACTTGTGCCCAAATGGGCATTTACAATGCGTGTAATCTGCTGTCCGAGTTCTTTGGCATTACCAACGCCAACGCTTTTAAGCGCAGCCAGTTGATCTGTTGTTCTCGGCATCCGTTCGGCGATAGAAAGCAGGGCCAGATCAGACAGTACGGCATAATCCTGCGTTCCTCTTTGCAGGGCAATGGTTTTGCGCCATTCTATAAGATTTTTATAAACCTGCGGATTGGAAATTTCTTTTGGCTTAATACTCGATTTAACCGTCTTTTTCTCGGGTTGTTTATTGCTTGCCGCGTGTAAGGTGTTGATATAATTTTTAATTGAAAACGGATTCCACGAAATTTTAAATAAAGCCAGTTTAATTTGAAGTGCATCTTTAACTTCATTCAATAACGTAAGAAGCTTATCAGAATGGGTATCATTGTAAAAATTGATCGCCACAATCCTTGCCGTTAGTGCGATGAGTTGCTCCAGTTTCGGAATAAAATAATCAGATGCTTTTTGCAGGCGCTCCATAAAGGCCGTTTCGTTTGCCGGATTTTCGGCCATGCTTATTTTTGAAAATTCCTTTGCGATAAAATTTCGGGCCACTTTAAAAATTTCGTTCTGAAAGATCTGGTTTCCCTGCTCGTAGATGGATAAAAAGGCATTTTTTTCATCTTTATCGATTAGTTTAGACCGCCCCAGTTTCTCCCAGTCTTTTGCAACAAGCGAAAAATCCAGTAATTCGTTAATCAAGCCCCAGGCATATTGCTGGCTATAACGTTCTAATAATGCGGCAGTAGGTTTATCCTGATAACTGTTTTTGGTAAAACTGATGACTTTGGCATCGGTAATGATATTTTCGGGAGCCACAGGCGATTTTAGGATCAATCCTTCCAAGCTTCTGCAGCGGCTTAAGGCCACATAAGCCTGTCCGTGGGTAAATGCGGTACTTACATCAACAATGGCATGATCGAAGGTTAATCCCTGACTTTTATGAACGGTAATGGCCCAGGCTAATTTAAACGGATATTGTGAAAATGAACCTGTGCTGGTTTCGTCTATTTTATTTTCTTCAGCACTCAGGCTGTATTTAACATTTTGCCAGATTTCTTTTTCAACTTCGATTTCTTTCCCATCACTAGAAAAACTAACCTTTATCGAATCCTCATTAATGGCGGTGATTTTCGCTGCTTTTCCATTGTAATACTGTCGCTTTCCTGAGGAATCATTTTTGATAAAAATAACCTGAGCGCCAAGCTTTAATTGTAGTTTTTCATCTGTAGGATAGGCATCTTTTGGGAAATCGCCGTTTACTTCGGCATCAAATTCAAAAATATCGCCTTCCAGTTTTTCTAAACAACCCTGGTTAATTTCGTTAACCAATTGATTGTGAGTGGTTAAAGTAATGTAATCATCCTTCCATTCCTGATCTAAAGAAGGATCATAACGTTCATTTAATTTCTCCAATAAACCGGCATCGAGAGTGTTTTCGCGCATGCCATTCAGAATATCCAGAAATACAGGATCTGATTGGCGGTACACTTTATCCAGGGTGAAAGTAAGCATCGGAGTGCTGCGGAAAATTAAACTGTCAAAAAAGTACGGACTGGAATAATATGCGCCCAGAATGTGCCAGGCATCGTGAAAAATAGGGGAGAGCTGATAAAGATCACCAATCATTAAAACCTGTACGCCACCAAAGGGGCGGTTAGATCCTTTAACACGTTTCAGGGTACGGTCAATAAAATCAATAATATCAACCCTAACCATACTGATCTCATCTATAATTAAAAGATCAAGACAGCGTAATAACCTTGTTTTTTCGTCCGAATATTTAAAATTGGTATCTGTATTTTCATCTACAATCGGAACTAATGGTCCGAAAGGGATTTGAAAAAACGAATGGAGCGTTACGCCACCTGCATTTATAGCCGCCACCGCAGTTGGTGCAACAATGGCAAAATTCTTTTTAGTGGTATCCCTAATCTTGCGAAGGAGGGTGGTTTTACCTGTTCCAGCTTTACCGGTTAAAAAAACGGGCTGGTTGGTTGTGGCTAAAAAATCTAAAAGAAGCTGGTTGTCCGGATCGGGCGTATTCATATCAATTACAAAATTAACCTATTCAAAACTCATTTAAAGAGAGATTAACAGCCCTTTTATCCACATTTTGAGCGGAGAGGCAAAACCTGTTGAAAATAAAAAATAAGATTAAGCAGTTGAAAATGAGTTTGTATAACGCATTTTAATGAAAAATTCCCAAAAACATTTTCGAAAATTCAATTCAAATTTGTAACATTGCACTCGCAAAAAAGGAATATCCTTTTTTCCGGGCCTATAGCTCAGCTGGTTAGAGTAGAAGACTCATAATCTTTTGGTCCCTGGTTCGAGCCCAGGTGGGCCCACTGCTTTAAACCCCTTTAAGGATAACTTGAAGGGGTTTTTTGTTGGTTTAATCTTCGCAAACCAGCAGCCTCTTTTTGAACTGACAGAACCTAACATCCCGGGAAATTCAGATCTTTGCCATATGTTTATTACTCATATTAATTACGTCAGACTAAAATAAATTCTACACTATTTTTTGTAAGAATAAGGATTTGTTTTTTAATATAATCTCTATTTGATTTACTAAAACCTTTTAGTATTATTGAGGTAAAGAAAAATATTTACTACTAACCAATTTATCTTATGAAATTCTCAAACAAAAGCAAAACATTTACATGTATTCTTTTAGGCACGGTTGTCTTTTTATCAAACTGCAAAAAAGAGCAAACAAACACAGAAATACCCGAACCTGAAGTTATAAACAACACTGCGGCTACCAGGACAGAGGTAACCGGCCAGGCCCGGTTTACTGTTAGTACAGAAAACACCGGAGGGAAGGATGCAGCCGAGGGCTCATCAAAAGCTATTGATAACAATATCGATACTAAATTTTTGATATTCAGCCATCAGTCTAATTTTTATATGCAATTTGAGTTTACCACCAATACCCAGGTTGCAGCATATACATTCACTTCTGCTGATGATGCGAGCGAAAGGGATCCGTCTAACTGGACCATTACAGCTTCAACAGATGGCAACAACTGGACAGAATTAGACCATCGTGAATATGAAATGTTCTCAAAACGCAAACAGAGCAAGACGTATAATTTTGTTAATAATAATTCCTATAAATTTTACCGCATTAATGTGAAAGTCTTATTTGGTCAAGCCAATCCGATCTTCCAGCTGGCAGAAATAAAATTATTTAATGTTCCACAGAACCAGCAGGCATTGGCGCCAAATAATACCCTCGAAACTGTGGTTGAAGGCGCAAATACTTTAATTTTTACAGATAAGACGGGTACTTTTAGTGCTGCTACAAAAGCAGGTTTCATCACGGTGTTTAAAGCCAACTATCAGCGGATGGCGAATACTTTTAACGCCAATGCACCGAAAACGCAGGTATTTGTGATTGATTCTGAATATGAAGGTGTTGCAGCAACCTATGGAGGGTCTATTATCCGTTATGATCCCAGATATTTTGCTGGTAATCCGAAAGATATTGATGTGGTAACCCACGAAATGATGCACGTTGTACAGTCGTATAAGTTTAACCTGCCCAATACCGGATGGATTACCGAAGGAATTGCAGATTATGCAAGGTATATTTTCGGCTACGACAACCCAGGTGCCAACTGGTCGTTACCAGCTTACAGTTCGAATCAGAATTACACTGATGCTTACCGCGTTACGGCACGTTTTTTTGCCTGGCTGGAAAACCATGGTTATCAGGGCATCATCGTTAAATTGGATAAAGCAATGCGGGATGGTACCTACAATGTGAACACTTTCTGGTCGGCAAATGCAAATGGTAAAACTGTAGATCAATTGTGGCAAAATTATATAGCTAACCCTGCTTTGTAAAAATAGCAGATGCGATATAACATTTATCAAACTTCAGCCAAACTGGGGTTTGGTAAATGATTATAAAAGACCAGCATATATGCAGGAAATTTCGGTTATTGTTCTTCTTTTGAGCGCAGCCATATCAATTTGTTTGCTTTATCAAACCGGTACACATCGCTCCACCACCTTGCCCCGCCACGGCATGAGGTAAAAAAGAGCTTGTTTTTTGTATCGAGTTTTACGTCGCATAACCCGAGGCATTGTGCATTGGTATTAGTGGGTTCTTTCAGTTTTTTGAAACGTTTTGAAACAGGATCATAAAGAAAAATGGTATAGGTTCTGTAAACGCCCATTCCGGCATCGGGTATGGAAAATCCGACATCATCATGGCCGTCAAAATTATAATCGGCTATATGGCTTTTTCTGAATTGCTGCGGGTTGTCGAAGCCCTCCAGCTGTAAGGTTTCTCTTTTGCCAGGTTCATAATTAAATGTAAGTTGAGTATTTTCATTGTGACTGAAAGTTATCAATACATTGTTAACTAGCAATTTGTCTTGAGTGTTATCAACAGAATTACCCGTAATTTGTTCAAGCTTAAATATTCTTCCATCTTTAAGCCGTTTATAAACCGCTCCAAAAATTTTACCGGTTGTTTCGTTTAAGCTATAGTTTCCGGTAATTTTCCCGTCCATAAGTTCATCCCAGCTATAGTAAACTGTGGGAACATTATTACCCGCATTCTTTTTAACGTGTACTGTTCTTATTTCTAAAGGGATAATCCCTTTTTGACCAACATACTGCACAAATGCGCCCTTTCCCTCTGATCCATAATAGATGTGCAACTGAAAGCTTTTTTCGCTGTCTGTAGATTTCAGAAGGTAGGGTTGAGCCTTCGCCTGTAAACAAACGAATGTAAGGATGATATAGATTAAGTAATTAAATTTCATGCTTCTGATACTATTTTAATGCGGCTGATTGTGGGCACTGTGCTATTCAGCTTTTACTCCAATAAGATACAAAATTAAAATATATTTTTTTTTCTCAAATTTAGGAATTAATAGTGCCTGAGCTTTATCTGGCAAGCCAATCCCGATATTTTACTGTTAATTTCTTAATTACTGCACCAAAGCTTTTATGGTAACGATTTGGTTACGCAAAAAATAACTTGTGCTGCGAAAAGTCACTGAATCAAACTTTAATAAATCGTTTTATACTTTTTGATAATCAATGATTTAGGTTAATTAGTTTTTTGCGCTAAAAGATGTTTTGTCAACCTAAAGACATAGTTTTGTCATAAAACTTTAAAATTAGTTATAGTGAATATTAGGGGACAGTATATTTGTACCCATATAATAATTAATTATCTAATCTTAAAAAACTATGAAAAAACGCTTACAAAGTTTGTTCATACTGCTGTTTTTTACCCTTTCGGTAATGGCACAGGACAGGACAATCACAGGCACAGTTACTTCACAGGATGACAAGTCGCCTATCCCCGGAGTTAACGTAAAAGTAAAAGGAACGCAGATCGGTGTAAGTACCGATGCCAACGGAAAATTTTCTATCAGTGTTCCTTCTTCTTCATCAACTTTGGAATTTTCTTTTATCGGTTACACTACGCAGAGCAGGGCCATTTCAGGAGCAGGTCCGGTTAACATCGTACTCGTACCCGATTCCAAATCACTTAGCGATGTGGTAGTTACCGGTTATACCGTGCAGAATAAAAAGGATGCAACGAGCGCCATTTCTAAAGTTTCTGCCGATCAGTTTAAGGATACACCGGTTGCCGATCCGAATGAGCTTTTAAAAGGCCGTGTTACAGGTGTTGTGGTAACTTCAGGCTCAGGCCAGCCAGGCGCGGTACAATCAGTACGTATCCGTGGTATCAATTCAATTTCATCAGGCAATAACCCGTTATATGTTATTGATGGTGTTGTGGTGGCCAGGGGCGATTTTAATACCGATACCAATAATGATTTACTGGCCAGCAATCAGGTAACTCCTACGGATATCCTTTCCAATTTAAACCCAAATGATATTGAGAGTTTTGACGTTTTAAAGGATGCATCTGCCATTGCATTATATGGTGCAAGAGGTGCTAACGGTGTAATTGTAATCACCACCAAAAAAGGGAAGATTGGCGCACCTGAATTTAATGTAAGAGCGCAGTATGGAAAAACCAAAGCCAATTTTGGCAATTTTAAGCTAATGGATGCCAGTCAGTTTTTAGCTTATGAAAAAACAGGTTTGATTAATGCGGGGATAACAGATGCCGAAATACCTGATTATTTAACTGCAGCGGGTGGAAACTCCAGCTTTAACTGGATGGATGCGGCTTTCAGAACTGGAACATCTTCAAATTTTGATATCTCGGCCCGTGGTGGAAATGAAGGTACAAAATACTATTTCTCGAGTGGCATAGGCAAGTTGGACGGTACGCTAATAGGTTCGGGGATCAAAAAATATTCCCTTTTATCTAACATCGAACAAAAAATAAACAGCCGCTTTACAGTTGGTTTAAATTTAAACCTTTCTTATTCGGATGGTTTAACTTCTGCAGATGGAAGCCGTTATGGCAGCCCTATTTTGGGATATATTGCCACAGCACCGATTCAATCGCCTTATAAACCTGATGGTTCGTTATACAACGGTAGAGAATCTGGCTGGTATGGACTAACAGGAGATAACTTTTTATACAATACACAATATAATTTTAACAGCAATAAAAACTTCAGAACGCTAGGCCGTTTGTATGGTGATTTGAAGATTTTTGATTGGTTGAAATTATCAGAAAACTTATCTGTAGACTGGATCAATGCAAAACAAAAATTGTATCAGGATGCGCGTACTTCTGATGGTTTTGGTCAGAACGGATCATTAGCTGCTTCGTCCATCGATAACAAATTATATACCACGCAAACCTCACTATCTGGAAGTTATGCACCAAATAGCGATCATTCTTTAACATACCTGGCCATGCTGGAGTACTCTTTTAAAGAAAATGCAGGCATTAGTGCCAGTGGAAAATCAATTATTGCAAACGATCGTTTCCGCTCGCTTAACGCTGCAATATTGCCGGTAAGTGTGGGTGGTAGTACTTCAACACAGGCCATTTTATCTTACATTGGTAATGCAACCTATTCATACCAATCGAAATATAACCTGAATGTGAGTTTACGTCGTGATGAAGCTTCGAATTTTAAAAACAACAAAGCCGAAACTTTTTATGCTGTTGGTGGTGCATGGAGAATCATTAACGAGGATTTTATGAAGGATCAGAAGGTTTTGTCGAATGCAAAACTACGTGCGAGTTATGGTACATCGGGTAATTTAAGCGGTTTGCTTGATTTCGTTTCTTATACTTTGTGGACGCCTGTAAATTACAACGATAACCCGGGTTTAGCACCTTTTCAACTGGGTAATGATGATTTGCGCTGGGAAAAAACAAAGAGTTTTGATTTAGGTTTAGAACTTGGTTTTTTAAACAACCGCATTTCACTGGAAGCTGATTATTACAGCAAAAAAACAAATCAACAGTTATTCTCCCTGCCAATATCTTCAACCAGCGGATTTACGACCATGCCGGTAAATATTGGCCAGGTGCAGAACAGAGGTTTCGAACTTGCGCTTAACACGGTAAATATTGAAGGCGTAGTAAACTGGAAAACCAATTTTAACGTTTCTTTTAGTAAAAATAAGGTAAATGAAACTAAAGATGGTCAGGACCTGGTAACAGGCCAGAATATTACCAGGGTTGGTTTTCCTGTTGGCTCATGGTACATGAGAGAGTGGGCAGGTGTTGATCCGGCCAATGGCGATCCGCTATGGTTTAAAGCTGATGGAACAACTACAAACAACTACAATCTTGCAGAACGCAGGATTATTGGTCAGGCTTTACCTAAATATACTTTCGGTTTAACCAACATTGTGAACTATAAAGATTTAGAACTTTCTTTCTTGTTTTATGGTGCTACAGGCAACATGATTTATAACCAGACCCGTAGTTTTGTAGAAAATACCGCTTACATTAACAGTGGTTTTAACCACTCTGTTGAAGCTGGTGAAGATTTCTGGCAAAAACCTGGCGATAACGTTTCAAGACCAAAACCAATTGCCGGCGGAAATAAAAATGAGTCGTCTGCTTCTTCAAGATTCTTAGAAAAAGGAGATTATTTACGTTTAAAAAATGTAAGGCTTTCGTACTCACTGCCATCAGGTATTTTAGGCAAAACCGGTATTAAGAAAATAACATTTTTCGGACAGGGAGAAAACCTGGTAACGTGGACAGGATATACTGGCGTGGATCCTGAAACAGATGCAACAGGAAACGAATTCTTTAAATATCCGGTAGGAAAAATCTACACTTTTGGTTTAAACGCAACATTTTAAGGCACTTTAACTAAGAATATCATGAAAAAAATATATATCATAGCACTTTTCCTATTTATTGGAAGTGCCTTCATGAGCTCTTGCAAGAAAGAGCTTAATCAACAACCAGACGGCGCATTACTTGATGAAACGGCCATTACCGATTTTCAGACTTTACAGGCTGCAACCATTGGCTGTTATAATTCCATCATCGATTTAAACTGGTATGGCAGAAATTACCCTACCATGCTCGAATTAAGAGGCTCGAATATGTTTATTGCCTCAGCAAATTCAAACCGTTTAACGGCCCCGTATCAATATAATTTTACAGTTGCCAACGCAGATGTTGCAAGTACCTGGAATACGCTTTATAAGGCAATTGCAAGGACAAATAATGTAATTAACAAATCTGCTATTGTAACTGATGGTACACCGGAAGAAAAAGCACAGCTTATTGCAGAAGCAAAATTTGTAAGGGCATTAGCCTATTTCGATTTAACACGTGTTTTTGGCCAGCCATATACTGTAAATAGTGGTGCATCTTTAAGTGTGCCTATTGTATTAACTCCTGGTATTACCCAGCCAAAACGCAATACCGTTGCTGAAGTATATGCACAGGTAATTAAGGACCTTACAGAAGCAAAACCCAATTTACCAACTGATATTGTAAATAAATTCAGGGCTTCAAGATTTGCTGCCTCAGCTTTACTTGCAAGGGTTTATTTGTACAAAGGTGATGCGGCAAGTAATGCATTGGCCATTGCAGAGGCAACAACTGTAATTAACGCAGGTTACACCATGACCACCGCATCGAGCTATGCAGGTACTATTTTCTGGGCCAACCCAGGACAGAACGAAGAAATTTTTACAGCAAAAATTTCCCAGTTTCAGGATTTGGGCTCTGACAACTATGGCCAGTTATACGTTAGTGAGCTTGGTGGTTACGGAGATATTCGTGTAAACCCTGCTTTTAGGGATAGTTATGCAGACAACGATGTCCGTAAAACACAGGTGATTAAAAAAGATGCAACTACAGATGATTACATCACCACTAAATTTTACAGACAGGATAATATTCCGGGATTATACAGCCCTAAAATTTTGCGTTTATCAGAAATGTATTTTATCCGCGCAGAGGCCAATGTTAAGCTAAATACCGCTACAGGTGCTACGCCGGCTGAGGATCTGTCTTCGGTACGTACCATGAGGGGATTACCAGCCTATACCGGCACACCAGCTCTTGCAGATGTTTTAACCGAGAAAAACTTCGAATTTGCTTTTGAAGGCCACCAATGGCAGGATAATTTTAGGAACGGCATTGTTACTGTACGTCCGCAAATAACCGGAGCGTTAAATAATAACAGCAGTTCAAATATTGCAATAACCGATAATAAACAACTTTATCCTATTCCACAAAGGGAAGTGGATGCAAATCCAAATATTAAACCAAATAATCCCGGGTATTAATGTAAAAAGCTTCCTGATATAATACAGGTTGCCGGATTTGGAAAATGTAAAGGAGTAGAAAGCGTTGTCTTTCTGCTCCTTTTTTGCGTTAAAGGGATATTAAAAAGGACTGAAAAAATATATAAAAATCTGGCTCCCAATGATTAATTTAGTTTTAAAAATATAAATCATGAGAGCAATTAATCCCTGGATCAATTTTAATGGTAATGCCGAAGAAGCATTCAATTTTTACAGATCGGTTTTTGGCGGTGAGTTTACCAAAATTATCCGTTTTAAAGATTTATCAGGCCCCGATTTTCAGGTGGCCGACGATGAGGCCAATAAAATAATGTATATCGGCCTGCCGCTTGGCAAAAACAATGTGTTAATTGCCAATGATGTTCCAGGGTTTTTAGGGCCGGTAAGTGAGAATGAAAACCGGTCTAAAATATACGTAAGTGCCGAAAACAGGGAAGAAGCAGAAAAAATATTTAATGGCTTATCGGTAGGAGGAGAAGTTGAAGGACCAATCGGCGAAAGCCCATGGGGTACCTACGCCGGGATGTTCAGGGATAAATATGGTATTGAATGGATTATAGAGTTTGATCCGGATTATAGCAGCTAAGCTGAACTTATTCTTTTTATTGCACAATTAAATAGGCTGTCTAGTTAAGACAGCCTGTTTCAACTCTTTAATTCACTATTTCTCTCGTTCCAGCCTTGTAATATAGTTCTGCCAGCGTTTTCTGGTAACCTGCTATCATACTTTCCTGTTTAATTTTCATATCTATCAGTTTAGTTTCCCTGCTGTTGATTAAAAAAAGTGTGCTTTCGCCCAGGCTAAACTTCTGGTTTTCTCCATTTACCAGGATCTGCTGGTTTTCGATGCTTTTTACCTGTACATTAAGCTGTGCAGCATAAGCAGAAAGATCATTATACGAAGCTATTACATTGTTCCTGATTGCTCTGCCAAACTGTTTGATGTCGTAATCAAGCTCCAGTTGTTTGATCTTCACTTCCCGCAATTTTCCCCGTTCTGAGCGCAAGAAAAGCGGAAAAGCGAACTCTATACCAAATTTATAATTGCTCCAGTTAAAATCGTAATATCCTGGTACATTGCTGTTGAAACCGGTACGGTTAGAAATCAGGTTACCAATTACATTTAGTTTAGGCTTTACCAATTCCTGACGGTAACTTCGCTCGATGGCCAGTTGTTCACCTTTGCTTTTCAGTTTTAAAATTTCAGGGTGTTGATTAGCCGCCTGGCCCAGAAGTGTATCCAGTAATAGGGGATCAGGGCGGCCATTGGCTAAAGTTGTATTTTGCGGAATAGCTTCAACCGGAAGTTCCAATGGATTCCCTTCGTTATTCCAAAGGTGATTGGAGAGGATTAATCTTGCGTTTTGAAGTTCAATAGCCGTTTTCTCCTTTTGTATCATCCGCTCCTGTACGGTAATGTAAGCTTCAACAGAATCGATAACGGGTTTATCGCCAATTATGGTTTGTGCGCTCAGCGCTTTAAATCTTCGTTGTGCAAGGTCCAGCCCTTCATTAACCAGGTCAAATTGTTTGTGGGCATAATACCAGTTCCAATAATCTTTGGCTATCCCGTACCAAACGCTATTAATCTGTTTCAACTGATCAGCCTCTGCATATTCGACCATTATTTTTGATTGGCGGAGCGTGCTTCTCCGGGCATCAATAATTAAACCCTGACCTAACGGGATACTTAAACCGATGGCAGTTAAACCCTGCTGTCCGGTTCGGTTTTCCGGATTGATGTAATTGCCCACATTGCGGTCGTAACCCAGTTTAAGATCTGCTCCGGCAAGCCAAAGCGGAATTTTTAGTTCACTGTTCCATTTGTTGTAATATTCGGTATCCCCAAATAATTTCCTGCTGAAACCTGCTTTTAATGCCGGATCGAAATAACCTAACGATTGCAACACCTTTGCCCTGGCAGATTCGCTTAATAATGCCGCCTGTTTAATTACCGGATGATACCTGAAAACCATTTGCTGCAGGTCTTCAAGACTGAAAACTTTTCCGCTGTCGGGGTTTTCTCTTGGCACAGGATCCTGGGCAAAACAGATCTTCGCCGAGAGCAATATTAAAACAACTACAGTTAATATTTTTTTAAAAGCCATTATCATTTTACAACCTCCATAGCTATTTTTTGTCTTTTGTACTTATTGCAGGTTCCTTCTCCAAACTTGGCGGAAAGCCGTTCAATTGTCGCCATATCTCATACCAAAGTGGAACCGATCGGAGGATAATCCGTCCGTAAACACCTGAGCCTTGTCTTAATTGTGGTGGCCAGGGTTCATCTTTGGTTGGACCAGGATTGGTTTGGCTAACCAAAAGACGGTATTTTCCTCCTGTACTGCTGGTGCGGTCGATAGAAAATACTTTGCCCGCAAAGGTACCTACCGCTACCGATGGCCATCCCGAAAACTGTACCGATGGCCAGCCTTCAAATTGCAAACGAACATCACTCGTATCTAATATCAAGGGAACATCCATTGCGCTTACATAGAGTTCTGCAGCAACCATTGGCGATTTTGGCTGTAGTGTAGCCACCGATTCTCCTTCTTTGATGTTTTCTCCAATACCTGCTTTTAAGGTTTTAACAATAAAGCCGCTTTGCGGAGCCCTTACCACATAAAGGCCGCGCCTGATGCTGAGGTTTGAAATATCGTTACGTAATTTTGCAATATCTCCCTGAGCACTTGCCTTGCCCGATATAGCCGAACTCATGTCGGATTGTGCTTTAGATATTGCTTCCTGGTATTTGGCCCTGATATTATCGAGTTCAATTGAAGCATTTAATAAATTCTGCGTGGCATTATTTAGTTTGTTTCGCTGACTAATCACTTTTGCATTATCTTCCTGCAGTTTAAGCCGGCGTGTTTCAATATCAGTGAGTGAGAAAAGCCCGTTTTTGTAACCCGTTTCGTACCTTTCTAAACGAACTTTGGTGGTTTCATAAAATTTTTGGACTGCCAATAGTTCCGCGCTATCGATGCTTATATAATTTCTGGCCTGCAATACTTTGTTTTCAGCCGCTTTCATTTGAAAATGCAAGCCCTCGGTAAGTGCTTTCATTTGGGCTTTGGTGGCATCTATTTTCTGTCCGGCAGCGGTTTCACTTCCCCGTTTGGCATCCAATTGCTCGTTCAGGCGTGCAGGAAGTTCGGGATCAAAATAAGATTGACTGGTTTCCGAAATCAGGAGTATAGTATCGCCTTTTTTTACTTCCTGTCCTTCACGCACCGCCCAATGTTCAATACGGCCACCAATCTGATTTTGTACCGTTTGAGGCCGATCTTCAGGCCTAAGTGCAGTTACAGTACCACGCCCGGGTATGGTTTGGCGGTAGGGCAGGAATAGCAACAGCACAAAAAAGGCCATGATAAACAGCAATATTCTGCCTAGTCTTTTCGGGCCTTTTGCATTAATGATTTTACTGTTGGCATGTACCGAAAGTGATTCCCAGTTTTGGAGTTGAGCCAGGTTGTTTCCTGTGTTAGCCATGATTAATTTCTCCTTCCTCCAACTCCAGGTCGGTTACTACAGCAAGCTTTTCGCTACCTGTAATCATGTCAAAAACCGTGTTCAGGTTGGTCATCAGTTTTTCAATGGCATAGCTAATCTGTACGATAATTACCTCGGCTGCTACAAACTGGCCAAATGTCATTTGTCGTTCCACTACGAAATAAGAACCTAAAAGCAATAGGGCACCCATCAGTATGGTACGCATGGCCACCGCACTGATGAAAAATTTTTTTAACACACCAAAATGATCATTTCGGGCCTGTATGTAGTTTGCTGTGATTTTATCCGTCCGTTCTATAATCTCTTTTCTTTTGGTATTACTTTGTCTGTACGTATCCAGATCTGAAGCAATTTCTTCAAGGTAAGCCACCACTTCGTATTTATGGCCCGATTCTTCAATGCTTGTTTCTACGCCGCGGCGATAATATAAAACCAGGATCAAGACAATTACAATTAGTACAAATGTGCCAAAAGCCATAAAAACAGGGTGATAAAAGGAAAGCAGTATCACACTAAAAAATATTAATACGGCTGCGGCAACAATATCAACCAGTAGTTTGGTCAAGCCTTTTTGTATGGTGAGGATATCAAAAAAACGATTGACAAGCTCGGTGGGATTTTCTCCCTCCAGTGCTTTCTTTTTAATCCGTGGCAGGCGGAAGGCAAATTCGAGGGCAGCTTTGGTAAAAATCTTTTGCTCAAGAAATTCGACCAGGGTTAATTGGCCGATAAGCAGTAAACCACCAACAACAATGCCGACTAAAATTACTGCAATCAGGATATAGGTGGAACTGTACATCGCTCCGTTAGAGAGCAGGTTAAAAACGGCACTCGTTCCAAGTGGAAGCGAAAGGCCGATTAAGCCAATTAAGATGGCATAAACATAAATATAATTGATGGTTTTGCGTTCGAGGTGAAGCATAAGCACCAATCTTTGCCATGGCGAACGGGCGCCGGCAGCGTGATTATTTTTCATTAATATTTAATTCAGCTATATAAATTATGGACCAGTGGTACGTAATAATTTAACCACTGGATAAATGTGATGTAATTAAGAGTCTATAATATCTCCATTAACATATCCTAAGATATGTTTGCAGCTTGACTCCATTATTGTTAAGAAAGTGCGTCGGGAGGCGGCGTGGGGACATTCTTCGCCGGAAAATTGCTGCAGCCGAAGCACCATGAATATTTATTTGCAGGAAATTGGTCTGCCTGAAAGGCATTTAAGCATACTGAAGGTGATGAATCGCAGATCAGCAGTTTTTTCTTTAGTTTATCGAAAGATTCTTCATCCTTTCCTTTGTTTTCTTCGCTGCTTTTTTCTATAGCATAACTATGATCAGAAGATAAGAATGGAACCAGAGAAAATGTAAAAAATTTCGTCACAAACAGCCCCATTACCAACAGGCCAAAAATGTTCCTCCATAATTTTCTTTTCAGGTAATTCATCATCTGTAATACAAATATATGGACGAAAAACAATGATTAGCCCATTGAAAAGGCGGATTATACCATTTTTTTAAAAGCCTGACATAAATTTTATACTAGGATTAAAACGGGATTAGAAAAGGGCAGATAAAGCTTAATTTACAATTTCAGGAATTTGTTGACAAACCCAGATCATCGTTTCTACATTTTAAAATGCCAAATCGAATGCTCTTCAAACGCTAATTGTAAGCTTATATCCTTTGCCGCGAATCACAACAATTTTGATATGAGGATCAGATTCCAGCTTTTTTCTAAGTTTTGATATGAACATATCCAGACTGCGACCTACAATCACGCCTTCGTCTTCCCAAATCTCTTTTTGCAACCGGCTTCTCTCTATGGTTTCATTGGGCGTACGTGCAAAAATAAGCAACAAACGCGATTCCGTTCCGGTTAGGTCTGTTGTTTCCTCGTTTATGATGAGCTTTCTATTCTTCGCATCAAACATTGCCGAACCCAAATTGAACATATTAGTATCCCGATCATGACTTAAAGCTCTTCCAGGCTTTACCGATCTCAGAAATATAAAACCAACAAATGCTAAAAATGGCAGGCTGCCTAAAACATATCTGCTCTTTGCTGTATTTATGCCTTTCGGTTTAAATTTAATGTTGATCATGTAGCGTGCTTTAGGTTGTTTTCTTCCTATACAGGCTACAATATCATCTTTCTTATCTTTGGATATAGCGAATCCATACGCTACGGTGGAGTTGCCAAAATTAATAACGTTAACAATGTAATCATCTGCCATCGGATCCTTGGCCAGCAAACGCCGTGTAGTATTCACCAGGGCGGAAGATTGAAAAGTAAACTCGTTCTCAAACCTGATCTGGTATTCATTTTCTGCAATCTTTTTTACCGGTAACACCCTCGAAGTACTGTCGCCCGATTGTAAGAGCAATTCATGACCGATCCTGCGGAGCAAAACTTCCCGTTTGGCGAAAACAAAGTCATCACCATCCTCCATACTGAAAGCCAGGCAAACTACAGAGATAAACGAGAGGACTATCAATGCAGGCAGATATTTGCGTTTTCCGTTGAGGAGATTTTGACTAAGATGCATATTGTCAGGTTTTTATTTACAAAGTTTACATTTTTATTTACAATCCAAATTCTTCTGTCCGAAAGATATCAAGGTAATTTCGTTAAATCAATTAGATAAGATATGAAAAATAAAAGAAATGTTTTGTACAGCCTGATAATCATGCTGGCAGGAGTAAGCTGTTTTCCCATACAGGCCCAGCAGAAAAACGGAGTTCAGGATGTCGCTGAAACCAAAAACGCATCTACTTTTCACGGTCCCAAAAGCATGGTTCGTACCGTTAAACAAGATCGAAAGGACAATATTTGGATAACTTCAGGAGAGGGTGTTTTTAAATATGACGGAAAATCTTTTACCAATATAACAGGTAAAGTAAGTTCTGCACGCTTCTTTTCTGTTTTAGAAGATAGAAAAGGAAATTTCTGGTTCGCTACCATTGGTTCTGGTGTTTATTATTATGATGGGAGTTCGTTTCGGAATTTTACGACCAAAAACGGGTTGGCCAGTGATCGGGTTGGGCATATTTATGAAGATAAAAACGGTAATGTTTGGTTTGGTACTGAAAATGGAGCGAGCCGTTATGATGGAAAATCTTTTCAAAATTTTAAAATGAATGAAGCTGCTTCCGCGGCACAGACTGATTCTGTCCATATTTCAGCTTACCAGCAACCGCTTCCAAAAGACAGTTGGATGCATAATGATGTTAATGCTATCATTGAAGATAAAACAGGAAAATTTTGGTTCGCTACAAGGGGTTATATTTCCGTTTACGATGGGAAAAAATTTACCACAATAACCAATAAAGATGGAAAACCTTTTGTAAATGTTCGTTCGATAATCAAAGATAAGCAAGGCAATATCTGGCTTGGCGGAGCTGATGGCCTTTGGCGGTATAATGGCAGTACCTTTACCAATTTCACACAGGGGTTTGTTGGTTATATAACCGAAGATAAAAAAGGCAATATTTGGACGAGTTCAGAAAGCAGCAGCGGTAAAGGTTGGGCACTTTCACGCTATGATTCAAAGTCTTTATCTGATAAAAATCCAATTGTAACCGAAATCACCAATAAACCAATGATCTTCGGGATTTTAGAAGACAATGATGGTAATATTTGGTTTGGCGCTGATGGCCTGTATCGTTACGATGGAAAAACCGTTACCGACTTCGGAGATAAAGAGGGACAAAAATAACCTGAAAGACCTGATAAATATTCACAGCTTACTGTTCATAAAAAAGAGACTGTATCATGCTTATGATTAGTCTCTTTTTATAAATAAGTATTTAGGGCATTAGCTAATATTGTACACCCTCACATAATCTACATTCATGCTCGTAGGCAGCGCAGCATCATCAATCGTTTGTCCGGCCAGGTTTCCACCTACCGCCATGTTAAAAATGATAAAAAACGGTTTATGAAATTCGTCTGTACCATTAATGTTATTGGTTGTATTACCTGTTGCGTATAAATTACCATCAACATACCACCTGATGCCGCTCGAAGTCCATTCTACTGCATAAACATGGTAATCTCCCGGAGTTGTTGTTGTGTTATTGCTGTAATATACATAGCCGTTATTGTCCCAGTGGATGGTGCCTAAAATAGAATTACTCGTATTTACATGTTCCATAATGTCTATTTCGCCACATTTTGGCCATCCCACGCTTCCTATATTGCTGCCCAGCATCCAGAATGCCGGCCACGTACCTTGTACCATTGGCAGTTTCATCCGGGCTTCGATCCGGCCATATTTGATGGAGAATTTGCCGTTGGTATTTATTCTGCCCGAGGTATAAGGCTGACCACCAACCGATTGTTTGCGGGCAGTGATAATCAGGTTGCCTCCGCTTACGCTCACATTACTGGTTTGATAATATTGTTTTTCGTTGTTTACGCCCAAGTTTCCCGTTTCATAATTCCACTTGGCAGCATTTAAGCTGTTGCCGTCAAATTCATCCTGCCAAACCAATGTCAGGGCTCTCGGCGTGGCAGTCTCATCTTTAGGATTGGGGGTTTCGCTTTTCTCGCTTTTTTTGCAGGCCGAGATCAGTACAGTTAACAGCAGCACTATGCCTGCCATCTTTTTCAATTGATTAGATTGTTTTCTCATAATTTGGTTAATAAATGTTTAGGGATATAATATTTGGTTGAAATTTTTATCTGACCTGAATTAATATTGTAATGGGAATTAAAGTATTTTAAATATGACGGGATGGTATTGTAACTATTTAGTATTAATACTACAATGTATGTAATTAAAATTACAAATAAAAATTTATTCCAATCACTAATTGAAGTAAATAGTACCATTAATAAGTTGATTGACACAATTAGATGTGTTTATTTGTTTTTACCTTTGATTAAGGATTTTTATTATGGAAAACAGCACTAATAACCGATATTCAGATTTGAAACTAAGCCAGCAGAAACCCGCTGTATCGCAGTGGAGTGGTTTTATTCATTCTAAATGCCCGAGATGCAGAATGGGGTCGGTTTTTACCGGAGCAGTGTATGGTTTAAAAATTCAAAGAATGAATGAAGTGTGTAGCGTATGTGCCTTAAAATTTGAACGCGAGCCCGGCTACTTTTACGTTTCCATGTTTGTGAGTTATGCCATGAATGTTGCCGAAATTATTTCAATAAGCGTTGCGGCCTATGTTTTAGGACTGGATATTGTTTACGAAAATTTATGGTATTTCGTTTTAGCCATATTTGCCGGTGTAGCCATACTTTCACCATTTAATTACCGCTATTCTAGAATGGTACTGCTTTACTGGCTTTCGCCCGGATTACATTACGATCCATCACGCATTGTGGAAAATAAAGCAAAAACAAACCAGTAAGTTTGAGCAGGGCTCTTAAATGAGTAGATTCGCAATAAATTTGCGAATGAAAAAACTCATACCCATTTTAGATTCCTGCACCTTAACCGATAACAAAAGGGCCGATGTCCTGGTTGACCGGTTGCAGAGTTATTTGGATAAACACCGAAATCTTGTTTTTCCGCACCGGCACAAGTTTTATCATTTCGTTATTTTTACTTCTGGGACAGGGAGCCATTCTATCGATTTTAATACCTACAGCGTAACACCCTGGCAAATTTATTTTATGTCGCCGGGGCAGGTGCATACCTGGGAATTTGGCGAAAATACAGAAGGTTATATCGTAAATTTTGAACGGGATTTTTTTCAGTCCTTTTTGTTGAAGCCCGATTATCTTGAAAATTTCTCTTTTTTTACAGGAGCTGACCTTTCAAATGTAAAAGAGTTGCCCATCGAAATCAGGAATGATGTGGAGGTACTTTGTAAACAATTGTATGCCCAGGTAAACGATCCTTTACATAAAAATATAGATTTTCAGAAAGTGCTGCTGCTCTCACTTCTGATGCTGGTAGAACAGCATTCGCCAGCCATGCAGGCTCAACAGTATCAAACACATAGCATGGTGGTGCTGCGCAATTTTCAGAATCTCGTTGAAGAACATTACCTCCTTAAGAGACTGCCCAAAGACTATGCAGAATTGTTGTACATTACACCGAATCATTTAAACGCCATTTGTAAGGAACTTATTGGTGCACAGGCCGGAGAGGTGATCAGGGAGCGTGTTTTACTCGAAGCCAAGCGTCTTTTAGTGAGTGGTGAGGTTAATATTTCTCAGATTGCCAACGAACTCAATTTTAATGACAATTCATACTTTACAAAATTCTTTAAAAAATACACTGGCTTAACGCCTGAGCAATTTAAAAAAGAGCATTCAGCATAAGATATTTTATCGAGCAAAACTCTTCAGTCATTATCTCATCCCAACTCAATTGGAGATCTTAACGCGTAGCAATACGCCTTAAAATTCCCACCTGCATGGCAGAGACGAATTTATATTAGATTTCTTCACTCGTTATGTCATCCTCAACTTGATTGGGGATTTTATGCCTTGGTAATTGGTTCGCTAGGCAATTCGAAATTCAGGCATGCCAAGGAATCACTAACTTCTTATCAGTTAGCCTAAACCGCAATATTATTCGACATTTTATACTCAGATGGGGTAACACCCGTCTGTTTTTTAAAATATTTTCCGAAAAACGAAGAATTGCTAAAACAAAGTTCTATTGCTACTTCAGAAATATTCATTACATGGCTGGTTAACAATAGCTTTGCCTCCCTGATCACCATTTCATCGATAATTTCCCCGGCTGTTCTATCCGTAACCTGTTTCACCACCTGCGATAAATGCCTCGGCGTAATGCGCAGGCAGTTGGCATAATAAATTACCCGTTTTTCCTTTTTAAAATTTTCTGATACCAGTGCTAAAAAACGGTTGGTTAATTCTGTGCGGCTGTTGTGAACGAATGGAGTAGGGTTTTTCTGTTTGTTTTTTAGTAGAAAAATATCGTACAGTAACTCTAGAAAGCTATTGTGCACAATGTTTTTAATCTGAGGCGTATCTTTCGAAACATTTAGCTTCTTATGCAGGGCAAGCATATCGTAGTAGATGAAGTTATATTCCTCTTTAGAAAGCGAAAATTTATGCGATTGAATATCCTGCGACATCCGGTAAGTTTCACCGCTGTTAAAAAATACACCCTTATTTTTCAGGTAACTCTTATTAAAATGGATACTGATAAATGCAACGCTGCTGTTGTCCGTAATCTCATAAACAGAATGTGGTAAAACCAGTAAAATATCCCTTTGGTTCAGTACATAATCTTCAAAATTGATCCTGATATTAAGTTTCCCTTTGGTAATCAGTATTAAGGCATAACTCGATGTACGAAAAGGCTCCGAACTGCAATAATGTGGATCATTGCTGTTGTGGATTTTCGCCATCAGTCCGTCGTTTAACGAAAGCGCTTCCTCATAATTTTTTTCTGAAAAAGTTTTATTAAGTAAAGTCTGTTGCATAAATCGTTCAACATTTTTTAATAATTTCTTAACAGATATAATCACTTTTACGCACCAGTTCCAGCCATCTTTTTTCGGATGGATTTTGCCCTTTATCTGTCGGATTTTGTACAGGCAAATGTAGCGTTCAGGAGCATTTTTGCAAGCTAAAATTTTTAAAATGACTAATTTCTGATTGATTTTGATGTTTTTGATTAATTAGTTAATGTTTTGTATGTGGTTTAAAAACAGCTATTTATGTGGTTTTTAGGGCGTTTTAAGCTGTTTTTAACTTTTTTACTATTTTATAATAAAAGTCAGAATGTCAATTGGTCAATTCATCTGAATGTCACAATTTGTCAATCCTACATTTTGACCAATATATCCCACGTTTGAACCTTTTTTAGGCTTCAATTCCGCGTTAAAATTGTGTTATCAAATCGTTTGGTTAATGCGGCTTTAATCTGTAGGGTCGGTTCCGGTTTTAACAGCAATATCGTAGCGCAGTCCAGACTTTCAGAACAGGGTTTAAAAAACTGAAGAACAATAGCGTTCAGTATGCGTAAAAAATTACAAGATAGAATTGCCTCTTTTAAGGATGCAGCTATGATAAAAGAAAAAGGATTGTATCCTTATTTCAGGTCGATAGAATCTGCCCAGGATACCGAGGTGGTGATCGATGGAAAAAAAGTACTCATGTTTGGTTCCAATTCCTATTTGGGGTTAACCAATCATCCCAAAATAAAGGAAGCGGCAAAAGCTGCCATCGAAAAATATGGTACAGGCTGTGCCGGCTCGAGGTTTTTAAATGGTTCGTTAGATATTCACTTAGAATTGGAAAGCCGCCTGGCCGAATATGTGGGCAAAGAGGCTGCGGTGCTTTTTAGTACTGGTTTTCAGGTAAATTTAGGGGTGATATCGTGCCTGCTTGATCGTAACGATTACCTCTTGCTGGATGAATACGACCATGCTTCTATTATTGACGGAAGCCGTTTAGCTTTTGCCCGTACCATTAAATATGCGCATAACGATATGCAGGATCTCCGCCGGAAATTAAGCCGTTTGCCAGAGGATGCTGCTAAACTGATTGTTTCTGACGGTATTTTTAGCATGGAAGGCGACCTGGTAAACCTGCCTGAAATGGTAGAAATTGCCAATGAGTTTGGTGCCAATATTATGATGGACGATGCACACAGTTTAGGTGTAATCGGTTTTAACGGTTCAGGAACTGCTTCTCATTTCAACCTTAACGATGAAGTTGACCTCATTATGGGCACCTTTAGCAAATCGCTGGCTTCATTAGGCGGTTTTATTGCAGGGAGTACCGAAACCATCGAATTTATCAAACACCGTGCACGCTCGTTAATGTTTAGCGCCAGTATGCCGCCATCTGCTGTGGCCAGTGTAATTGCTGCGTTGGATATTATCGAATCAGAACCCGAGCGCATCGATAAACTCTGGGACAATACCAATTATGCCAAAAAACTTTTAACCGAAGCGGGTTTTGATATCGGGCACAGCAACAGTCCGATTATTCCCGTTTACATCCGCGATAATACCAAAACCTTTATGATCACCAACATCCTCCAGCAAAATGGGGTTTTCGTTAATCCGGTGGTTTCTCCGGCAGTACCATCCGATTCATCTTTAATCAGGTTTTCGCTGATGGCTACACACAGTTTCGAACAGATTGAAACAGCGATTGAGCAATTAAGTGTTGCTTTTAAGGCCGTTAACGTAGAATTAGTGGGAAGCCAATCATGAGAGAACTGATCAAGGTTTCTGATAAAAAAGCATTGGCCGCATTTGTCGATTTTCCGCATGATTTATATGCCGGCGACGTAAATTACGTGCCTGAATTGTTTATTGCGCAGCGCGATCTGCTTACCCCCGGCAAACATCCTTTTTACGAACATTCTGAAATACAGCTTTTTTTGCTATATGATAAAGGAAAGGTAATTGGACGTATTGCTGCGATTAATAATACCAACCACAATAAGGTATATGAATCGAAGGATGGTTTTTTTGGCTTTTTCGACTGTATCAATGATGCCGCGGCAGCCAAACAGCTTTTTGAAGCAGCACAGGAATGGTTAAAGGAGCGTGGATTAACGAAAGTTTTAGGCCCGGTTAATTTTTCTACCAACGAAGTGTGTGGCTTGCTGATTGAAGGTTATGATGGTCCGCCGGTAGCCATGATGCCTTATAATGCACCATATTACCTGCCGCTTTTGGAGCAAATGGGTTTCAAGAAAAATGTTGATTTAAGGGCTTACCGTTATACCGCCGGCAATTATAGCGACCGTTCGGTGAAGCTGATGGACAGGATAGAGGATCGTTTGAAACGGAACGACATCATTCTCCGCAAAATCAACATGAAGAAATTCAAGGAAGAGTGCAACGCGGTGAGAGATGTGTACAACAAAGCATGGGATAAAAACCTGGGTTTTGTACCGATGACAGATAAAGAATTCGATTATACGGCGAACGACCTGAAAATGATCCTAGATCCAGAATTTTGCATTTTGGCCGAGCAACATGGTAAAATCGTTGGTTTTGCGCTGGCCATTCCGGATATCAACCAGATTCTGATCAAAATTAAACGTGGCAGGTTATTTCCAACCGGTTTAATCAAACTTTTGACCAATAAAAAGAAAATCGATGGCATCCGTATTTTATTGCTTGGTGTGGTTGATGGTTACCGTAAAATGGGGATCGAAGCCTGTTTATATGGCCGGATCATTAAACGTTTCGAAGCCAAAAAAATGAAATATGCGGAGGCGAGCTGGACCCTGGACCATAACGACCTGATCAATAAACCGATTGAGGATATTGGCGGAAAACTGTACCGCAAATACAGGATTTTAGAGAAAGCAATATGAAAAAGCGGGTGTTGATTACAGGAGCGACTGGTTTTGTGGGGTATCACCTGATCAAATCTGCTTTAGCTAATGGGATGGAAGTATATGCCAACGTACGTAATAGTGCTGCTGCCGAACACCTTAAAGCGTTTCAGATCAATTATGTTGACCTGGATTTTGAATCAATTTACCTGCTAAAAGAAAATATTGAGGCGAACAAGTACGATTACATTGTGCATGCCGCTGCGGTAACAAAAGCCAAAAGTTTAACCGATTACAATAAGATTAACGCAACATATACCAGGAATTTAGCCGTAGCCTCTTCAAAATCAGCTCACGCGATAGAGAAATTTATATTCATCAGCAGTCTCGCCGCGCTCGGTCCTTTAAAGCAGAAAAATGAAAAACTGACGGAAAAAAGCGCTTCAAAGCCAGTAACCCAATATGGCATCAGCAAAGCATTAGCAGAAACTTACCTGGCTCAGGTTCCGGATCTGCCACTGATCATATTCAGGCCGACAGCGGTTTACGGACCACGTGAGAAAGATATCTTCATCCTGATTAAAACCATTAAAGCCGGGCTGGAGCTTTACATCGGTAAGCAGGAACAGGAATTGAGCTTTGTGTACGCTACCGATCTGGCTGATGTAATCATCAAAGCACTCACATCTGATGTTGTGGGTAAGGCTTACAATATTTCAGACGGGGCAGTGTACAGGCGCTCGTCGCTTGCAGATTATGTAAGCAAGGCTTTAGGCAAAAAAACAGTAACGGTAAATGTGCCGGTGCCGCTGATTAAAGGCCTGGCCTGGGGGATGGAACGTTTGTATGGCGTATTTAATAAAATTCCGGCTTTAAACGTAGATAAAATAAAAGAACTCACCGCCTTAAACTGGGGCTGTGACATTAAAAATATACAGAAAGATTTTGGTTTTGTGCCACAGTTCGGGTTAGAGCAGGGAATAAACGAAACCATCAGCTGGTACCGAAAAAACAATTGGTTATAAGATTTTAAATAAAGAATAGAATGAAACAACAAGTAAAAGCAGCTGAAGGTAAGCTGGGAATATTAATGCCAGGACTTGGCGCGGTAGCTACTACCATGATTGCCGGCGTTGCTGCAGTTAAAAGAGGTTTATCAAAACCAATCGGTTCGTTAACGCAAATGGGCACCATCCGTTTGGGTAAAAGAACAGAAAAAAACGAACCAAAAATTAAAGATTTTGTACCATTAGCCAATCTTGAAGATTTAGTATTTGGTGGCTGGGATGTGTACGAAGATAACGTGTACGAAGCCGCATTAAATGCCCGTGTATTGGATGCCAACCTGTTACGCGATGTGCGCGAAGAGTTACAGGCCATTAAACCAATGCGTGCCGCTTTTGATAGAAACTACGTAAAAAACCTTGATGGTAAATATGTAAAAGACATCGATAACCGTTACGAACTGGCTTTAGCCGTAATGGAAGATATTAAAAACTTCAAAGCTGAAAACAATTGCGATCGTATTGTACTGGTTTGGTGTGGTTCTACCGAAATTTATTTCGAACCATCTGAAGTGCACGAATCGCTTGCTGCATTTGAGCAAGGCTTAAAAGACAACGATCTTCGCATTGCGCCAAGTATGATTTATGCTTATGCAGCCTTAAAATTAGGCATTCCTTTTGCTAACGGTGCGCCTAACTTAACCGTTGATATTCCTGCTTTGATCGAGCTGGCTAAAGAAACCAATACGCCAATTGCCGGTAAAGATTTCAAAACCGGTCAAACTTTAATGAAAACCATTTTAGCACCAGGTTTAGCGGCCCGTTCGTTAGGTGTAAACGGTTGGTTTTCTGATAATATTTTAGGTAACCGCGATGGTTTGGTATTAGACGATCCGGATAACTTCAAAACCAAAGAAGTATCGAAACTGGGCGTATTGGAAGATATTTTCAAACCAGAAGTTAACCCTGACTTATATGGCGATATGTACCACAAAATCAGGATCAACTACTATCCGCCTCACGGTGATAACAAAGAAAGCTGGGATAACATCGACATTTTTGGTTGGTTGGGCTATAAAATGCAGATCAAAATCAATTTCCTTTGCCGCGACTCTATTTTAGCCGCACCAATTGTACTGGATCTGGCTTTATTTATCGATCTGGCTAAACGTTCAAACCTGTCAGGCATTCAGGAATGGTTATCGTTCTACTTAAAATCGCCGCAAACAATCCCTGGCGTACCAGCTGAGAACGACATTTTTAAACAATTAATGAAGCTTCAGAATACCTTGCGTTACATCATGGGCGAAGAATTGATCACCCATTTAGGTCAGGATTACGAAGAAGAACTGATAGAAACGGTATAGTGATTATCCACAAATTTCTTTCAACGGCCCTGGGAATTGGCTACATCGGCAAAGGTGCAGGTACTTATGCTGCAATAGCAACCTGTATTTGCTGGCACATTTTCCAGGGCCCTTATGTTAACCCATATTTATGGCCGGTGCTTTTCACCATGTTAATCGTGATGATTGGGATCATGAGTGCCGATCGGGTAGAAGAGATTTGGGGAAAAGACCATAACAGGGTAGTAATTGATGAAGTGGCGGGAATGTGCATTACCCTGTTATTTGTGCCTTTAAAATGGCAATATACCCTTATCGGACTTGTTCTTTTCAGGTTTTTTGACATCCTGAAACCCTTTTACATCCGCAAACTGGAAGAACTTCCGGGCGGTTGGGGTGTAATGGCAGATGATATACTGGCAGGGATTTACGCAAATATCATTCTCCAGCTGGTGGTGGTTTTTGATTTTTTTTAAGATACATGCTCACCTTCCTAAAAGCACAGGCATCATCCTTAATGGCATCAGCAACTGATTTTGGTATCACCATTATTGCAGTAAACCTTTTTGGATTGTGGTACCTGGCTGCAAGCATCATCGGAACCATTTCGGGCGGGGTTGTTAATTTTTTGGTCAACCGTAAATGGGTTTTTCAAAGCCGGTCTAAGGAGCTTAAGTGGCAGGTATTCAGGTATATTATAGTATGGGCAGGCAACCTGGCCATCGTTACTGCGGGTGTGTTTATTTTCACCCACTTTTTCAATCTCAATTACGTACTCGCTAAAGTAGTGAGCTCGGTTTTAACCGGCATCAGCTACAATTATATCATGCAAAGGCAGTTTATTTTTACTAGTTAAATGAAACCTATCTATTCATTTTTTTTATTTCCGTTACTCGTTTTTATAGTGCAGGTAAATGCTTTTGCACAAAGAACCGTGGTTTCCGGAACCGTGCGCGATGCCGTAACCAAAGAAACACTGCCCAATGTTTCCGTTTTTTTTAAGGATACCCAAATTGGTACCCAAACCGATATCAATGGAAAATATACAATCGTTTCGCCTAATCCGCAGAGTGAATTAAGTTTCAATTATGTGGGTTATCGTACCGTTTTCAAAAATATTGTAGCTTCTGCTACGCAGGAATTTGATATAGCACTGGTGCCCGATGCCAGGGCTTTGGATGAAGTGGTTATTGTAGGTGGTAAAAAAGTAAGATACCGCAATAAAGATAATCCTGCGGTAGAACTCATCCGTCAGGTAATTGCCCATAAAGATGAAAACCGCATTAAAAGTTACAATACCGTATCGTACAGGGAATATGAGAAGATGTTGTTCAGCCTGAGCAATGTTTCGGATAAATTCAGGAACAAAAGAATGTTCCGGAATTACCAGTTTTTATTTCAGGAGCAGGATTCTACCTTAATTGGCGGGAAAAATCTTTTGCCCGTGTATATTCAGGAGAAACTGGCTGATAATTACCTCAGTAAAAACCCCGAAAAGAATAAAACCATTGTAATTGGCGAAAAACAGGTTCAATTTGACAGCCGTTACATCGATAATAAAGGATTGAAGACTTATTTCGACCGGATGTACCAGGATATTGATATTTATAAAAACAATATTTCGGTGATCAGTAATGAATTTTTAAGCCCGATTGCCGATGGCGCACCGGCTTTTTACAAGTTTTTCATCACCGATACCATCAAAACACAGAAGCCGGAGATTATAGAGCTGTCTTTTACGCCCCGCAATACCGGCGACATGTTATTCGAAGGAAAGATTTATGTTACCAACGATAGCCATTATGCCGTTACAGGTGCTTCCTTTGGGGTAAATAAAAACATCAACCTCAACTTTGTACGCGCACTTAAAATCGACCTTGATTTTGAAGCCAACGATAAAGGTAAATACAGCTTAAGCAAAAGTAATTTGCTGGCCGATTTTGGTATCGGTAAAACCAAAGGCATAGGCTTTACCGGCGAACGTACGGTGACATTTAAAAATTACCAGTTTGATACGGCTTTGCCTGATACTATTTTCCAGGGGAAAAGTACCGTGGTACTCGCTGATGCTGCTAAACGAAACGATCAGTTCTGGGAGAAAAACAGGCTCGATACCATTTCTAAAAACCAGCTGAAAATTTACGGGAATATCGATACACTGCAAAATCTGCCTTCTTTTAAACGCACGATGAAAATCGTGACCCTTTTATTTGCAGGTTATCAGAATTTAGGTCCTTACGAAATTGGTCCCGTAAATACTTTTTACAGTTTTAACAATGTAGAAGGTTTAAGGTTGCGTTTGGGCGGAAGAACTACGCCGGAGCTGAGCAAACGTTACTATTTCGAAAATTATGTAGCTTATGGTATTAAAGATGAAAAATGGAAGTTTTTTCTTTCAGGTACCTATTCACTGAACAATAAATCGATCTACGAATTTCCACAGAATTACATCAGGGCAAGTTTTCAACGCGATACCAAAATCCCCGGTCAGGAGCTGCAATTTGTGCAGGAAGACAATTTTTTACTATCCTTTAAAAGAGGGGTGAATGATATGTTGCTCTATAACGATTTTTACCGTCTGGATTATGTAAAAGAGTTCGAAAATCACTTTTCTTATAATCTGGGTTTTAAAAAATGGAGTCAAACGCCGGCTGGCGGATTAAACTATTTAAATTCGGATAATCAACTGGTTAACAGACTTACCACCAGTGAGGTTTCGCTACAGTTAAGATATGCCCCAAATGAGAAATTTTACCAGGGGAAAATTTACCGTGTACCCATTGCCGATCGTTATCCGGTATTTACCTTACGTTATACTGCGGGTTTAAAAGGTGTTTTGGGCGGCGAATACAATTACCATAACTTTTTGGGAAGCATAGATAAACGCTTTTACTTATCGCAGCTCGGCTATAGCGATGTAACTGTTGAGGGCAGCTATATTGCCGGAAAAGTGCCTTTCCCGTTATTGGATATACACCGGGCAAACCAAACTTACGCTTATCAGCTCAACTCATACAACCTGATGAACTTTCTGGAGTTTGTGAGCGATCATTATGTGAGCATTAACATAGATCATAATTTTAACGGCTTCTTTTTTAATAAAGTGCCTTTGCTTAAGCGCTTAAAATTAAGGGAAGTGGTATCATTTAAAGCTTTATACGGGGGTTTGCGGAATGAAAACAATCCAAATTATCAAACTGGTTTATATCAGCTACCGATTTATGAAAATGGTGCGCAAAGGACTTATGCCTTGGGTAATCAACCTTACATGGAAGGCAGTGTTGGGGTAGGCAATATATTTAAACTGTTAAGGGTCGATCTGGTTAGGCGTTTCAATTACCTCAATAATCCGGAGGTTTCGGAATGGGGAATCAGGGCAAGGGTAAAATTTGATTTTTAAAAAATATGCAATGGAAAGAAAATTAAGGGACAGCCTTCAGCAGGGCATATATAAAGTAATTAATCCTTTTGTAAAGGGATTGATTAAAATAGGTTTAACGCCAAATGCCGTAACCACTATAGGTTTAATCCTGAATATCGGTGTGGCCGTAATTTTTGTGCTGGGTGCTGAAAAATCAAACCGTGGCGATATGTCGTACATTGGCTGGGGCGGGGCATTGGTACTTTTTGCAGGGTTGTTCGATATGCTCGATGGTCAGGTGGCGCGCTTAGGCAATATGAGTTCCAAATTTGGTGCTTTGTACGATTCGGTACTCGATCGTTATAGCGAAATGATCATGTTTTTGGGTATCTGTTATTACCTCGTAGCACATCATTATTTCTTGAGTTCATTGTTTGCCTTTATCGCGCTGATCGGTTCGATGATGGTGAGTTATACCCGTGCAAGGGCCGAAGGTTTGGGGGTAGAGTGTAAAGGTGGTTTAATGCAGCGGCCAGAGCGTGTGGTAACCATCGGTGTTTTTGCCATTGCCTGTGGTATCGCCGGGCATTTTATCGGTGGCAATTATAAGGTGTACGTACCGGGCATTTCGTTCCATGTTTTCGAAACCATGTCGGTTTTTACCATGCCCATTACCATCATGGCTTTATTAACCAATATTACCGCGGTTAAACGTTTACAGGAGGCTAAAAAAGGACTCGAGGCACAAGAATTTAACGAAAGGAAAGGCAATAACAAGGCCGCATTAATCGCCGGACTGGTTTTGCTGACGAGTTTAGGTAGTGCACTTCCTTTTAATGCAAATGCACAGGGAAGTGATCCATCGCCGATTACTTTTCCAACGCCGAAAGACATTAGCAATCAGCTTTTTTACCTGCAACGAGATCCGAATACCAATACCATTATCTGCCAGTTAAATGTAGATAAACATGGCGTAGTAAATAAAGAGCAGCCTGTAAATGTGTTCTGGATGCGTTACGGCGATAATGGCGAAAAAAAAGATTTAAGTTACATTCAGCGGAAGTTTGCCTATGGCATTATTAGCAAAGATCTGGGCAATGGTAATTTCGAACTTAGGTTTACTTCGCACAAAAAATTACCAATGTATTTGAATAAATCTGCCGCAGACAAGAAATACCATGTTTTTGCGACGATTAACAATAAAAAAATGCAGCTGGAACGGATATTCCTGCGGATTGAAGGCGGAACGTTTTGGTTCCCGAATGTAAAATATGTAGAAATAAGAGGGGTTGATGCAGCGGAACCATCAAAGGTGTTGATTGAAAGGATTAAGGTTTAGTGGAGGGGCGGTTGGCGTTGGGCGTTCCCACTCAATCCGTTATTGCGAGAAGCGGGTTCCCCTCGAACCGTCATTTCGAGCGGAGTGCAACGAAGCCGAGAAATCTACCTTGAGATAGATCTCTCCGTTTCGCTCCCGATGAAAAATCGGTAGTTTCAGTTGAGATGACGAACGAAGGGAAGATAGTTAAATGTCAGTCTGAGCGAAGTCGAAGACCTTCACTGCATTCAGAATGACAAATTCGTCATTTCGGGCAGAGTGCAACGAAGCCGAGAAATCTACCTTGAGATAGATCTCTCCGTTTCGCTCCCGATGAAAAATCGGTAGCTTCAGTCGAGATGACGAACGAATGGAAGATAGTTAAATGTCAGTCTGAACGGAGTTGAAGACTAAAAAAATAATTTACCAGATGAAAAAGAATTTTGTTTCAAATTCTACTGCATCCATCAGGATGTTTAAAAATGACTTTTTAGAGAGCTTATCTAAAGTGCAATTTTATGTGCCGTTAATTGTTTATGTTCCTGTTATTGGTTTCCTTTTTTGGAAAGCACTGGCAGAAATACAGATGCCAGTGCTAAATTTTGCAGGCTGGTTTCTGCTTGGCCTGGCCATCTGGACCATTACCGAATACATCCTGCATCGTTATGTTTTCCATTTCGAGCCAGATGCGGAGTGGGGCAAAAAGATCCATTTTATTTTCCATGGCGTACACCACGATTACCCCAATGATGCGAAACGCCTGGTTATGCCGCCTTCGGCCAGTATTCCAATGGCTTTAGGATTTTATTTTCTCTTCGACTGGATATTGCCTGCAAACACCGTTTATCCGTTTTTCTCCGGATTTATGATCGGTTACCTATTTTATGATATGGTGCATTATGCCCTTCATCATGCCAATTTTAAAAGTGGTTTCTGGAAAAAATTAAAACAGCACCACATGCTTCACCATTATTCCGATTCGACAAAAGGCTATGGGGTAAGCTGGACTTTCTGGGACCATATTTTCAGGTCGAATTTTGATAAAAAATAACATGCAGCAGGAAGTTTTGCTTAAAAACAGTTTTTATAATATTCGGAATATTTATCTGACAGTTGCTATATCTCTTGGATATCTGTTGTTGTCAGCCTTGCTGGTGGGTTTTAAAACCGATCAGCTCGTGTTGATTTTTATTTTTAACAGCCTTTTTTATATTTCTGCAGGAACAAGGCGTTTCATTCTGGGTTTCTCAATTTTTATCGTGTATTGGATCCTTTTTGATTACATGAAGGCTTTCCCGAATTACCTGTTTACCGAGGTTCATATCAAAGATTTGTACGGACTGGAGAAAAGTATTTTCGGCATCAATTATAACGGAATAAAACTCACACCAAACGAATACTGGAAACTAAATAGTCACTCATTTTTGGATGTACTTACCGGCCTTTTCTACCTGATGTGGGTACCGGTTCCCCTGGCTTTTGCAACTTATCTTTTCTTTAAAAACAAGGAACAATTCGTCCGGTTTTCCCTCACTTTTGTTTGGGTAAATTTATTAGGTTTTGTGGTTTATTATGCATTCCCTGCAGCACCGCCCTGGTATGTACAGCAGCATGGATTTGAATTTATAGCCAAAACTCCTGGTAATACAGCAGGCCTGGCCAGGTTCGATCATTATTTTAACATTAATCTTTTTCAGGGGATCTATAGCAAAGGTTCTAATGTTTTTGCTGCGATGCCTTCGCTTCATTCTTCCTATCCGGTAATCGTTACCTATTATGGTTTGAAAAACAGGTTAGGCAAGATTAATTTTTTCTTTTTGGTTGTGATGATCGGAATCTGGTTTTCGGCAGTTTATACCAGTCACCACTATACGCTGGATGTATTGGCGGGAATCAGTTGCGCAACGATTGGAATTATCAGTTTTAATTACCTTGTTAAAAATACCAGGCTGAAAGTGTTTATTGAACGCTTTGTTAAAAAGATATAATACTTTTTATTATTGCGAATTCAGCATCCTTACTATCTTCATTTCGAGCGGAGTGTAGCGAAGCCGAGAACCACGTAAGTGCTCAGCGAAGCTAAATCTGCCTCTAGATAGATAAATCTCTCCCCGCCTGTACAAACGGGCTGGCCACTGCGTTTCGGTCGAGATGACTTTTTCTCAATAAACTGTTAGATTATTAAGTCTAATCTTAATGTTCTTAACTTCTTAATGGTCAATTATGCTTTGTGCATTCATGGCTGGATAATGGGAGATATAAGCATGTTTTGATCATTTACAGATGAGACCCCATGATTAAGGTATGTACGAAATTCTACGAGCCCACTTTCAGATAAACATTAGGTTGATTTACGGTTTCTTCATTACCACGAACGGCCATAGTATGATGTGCCTTTGCAAAATAATAAAACTCAACGCTTGCTATCAGGATCAGGGTATAGCCAAAAAGTTCTAAAGATTCTTCCGAAACATTCTTCACATCACGGGTATATTGCGCTTCCATTACCGCCATCCAGAACACCTTTCTTCCATATAAACGTGCAAAAATATAGGTTGTAAATATGCCCGACAGGAGTATGCCAAAAGAGAACTTAGAAACAAAATCGTTCATGTTCGACAGGAAAACAGCTCTCTTCCTGTATATTAAAATTGCGGCCAGTATCAATAAACTAAAGGCAGCTGTTTGCCAGGCACCGTCGTAAATGTGCTCATCTAAAAGTGCATCCTGTTCTCTGATTAGCGAAGCAAATGTAAAGGCAAACAAACCAAAGGACAGCGGAAACATCGATTTGTATTTAAATGAAACACGCAGGTAAATTAACGAGCAGGTTAACAGGATCATGCTTTGAACCGCTTCTACCATAGAATCTTCCGTAAATTTGCTTTGTCCTGTTTCATGCTTAACGTTCCATTTTAAGAATTCGGCAGCGATGTAAACAATTGCTCCATATACAATAAATCTGATAATGGCTGTTTTGAAGCCTTTTGTGCTGGGTTTTATAGTTTTCTTTAACATCTTTAATACAATTTATGCTTTGCTGGAACGCAATCAGACCGCACCGTTTACACCTATCTGAATAGCGTAAAAGCGAGAGCAAAAATCGTTTTCTAAGCAGTGTCTTAAAAGGTCAAAAACTCCTATAAATTAGTCAAAATGTACGAATAGGGCATGTTTACAATAAGATGGCAATTAGGATGTAAGATGGGAAATGTATGAGAGGTATGGAAGTCCGGAAGACCGATGTCCGAAGATAATTAGCCCACATCAATGGCAATTTTTTCTTAATGATCTCAACTTCATAATGGTAAATAGTCCCGAAGTCTGAAGACCGATGTCCGAAGATAATTAGCCCACATCAAAAGCTAATTTTTCTTAATGATCTCAACTTCTTAAAGGTAAATATTCCAGAAGGCCGAAGACCGATGTCCGAAGAAAATTAGCCCCATCAAAAGCTATTTTTCTTAATGATCTCAACTTCTTAATGGTAAATAGTCCGGAAGACCGATGTCCGATCACCAGGATTTAATATTTCGCAGGTAAACATTTCGAACCGGGCCAAATACCACTTAACTTTTGTGTACCACTTAACCTAACAGGCGACCAGCGCATAAGACAGGCAAAAACAGGCAACGGAAATTAAACAGGCATTTAGTTTGCATTAAATATGGTACAATTCAACATTATCTTGAAAAAGATAAGCTTAATAGGGACAAAAGGCCGCGGATGCGGCCTTTTTTATGCGTTATAGTAAAAAAATCTTATTGGAATGTTACTGTTTCTGATCAGCAGGGGTATGGAATTTTAACCTGAATGAGGAAAAAATTCCCCACTTTTTTCCTTGAAGAGGAGAGAAAATGATCGCGTTTTAATATTTTGAAAATATTTTATTGCCAATACTGCTTTAAAGAATATGTTTGGTACTGTACCAGATCTGAATTAAATAAAAAGAGGGTACTTAGTATATCCCTGTACTTTTCCCCTCTTTTTGCAATAACTGGTACTATCTTAAAAAGATAATGTAGAAATAAAGAGTCATCCCTTACTCATTTGATTTCAACAGCTAACGCCTGATGATCAACGCTCTTAATGATCTGCTACAAACTTACTTCAAGGTTGATTATGATAAAATGAACAATAGTTAAATAGGTAGTTTTACTCCATGAAAGGGTAAAATACTTCGGTGAAGGATTTGGTTTTTTGCTACAGGGGCTATACAAACCAGATTGTGACAGGCGCAGTTTTTTATTGGGTTTTGGAAATTAACTGGTTTACCGCGTCATGAAACGTTCTGAAATCAAGTGGTTTAACCAATAATTTATCGCCATTTACCAGATCGCTGATGGCGTATGTACTGTGCGAACTGATGTACACAATAAATTTTACACGGTTTCTGAGCATCCGGGCAATGTCGAATCCGGAAACATCCATTTCAATATCTAAAAAAAGAAAGTCGATCTCTTGATAATGCTTAAAAGCGGCCATTGCATCTACCGGACTTGTAAAGCTCCCTTTTAGTTCCAGGCTTTCCACATTGGAAATGTAACGCTCCATAATCTTGATAAAAATGGCTTCGTCATCCAGGATTACACAACTATATGTTACGTTTGCGGTATTCATATCCTATTCCTTTAATATGCAGGAGAAATCTGTAAATGCAGTTACCAGAAATTTTGGAGCTAAAGAACTGATTTTCCGTCACGTTAATTTATGAAATAATCATCAGAATATAAACTGATTATCCATTTAAGTTTTTAAAAGAAAACCCTGGTCAAGGCATTAGTTTAATTTCAAATTGGGTATCATTTGGTTTTACCGTTTTTAATGAAAATTCAAAACCATGGTTTAACAAAATCTCACGCACAAGGGTAAGCCCAATGCCCTGACCATCTTTTTTGGTGCTAAAAAAAGGACTGAACAATTGTTCGGTATCTTGCTGCGAAATGCCTTTCCCGGTGTCCGAAATGGTTAGTGTTTGTTGCGACTGATCTAAGGTAATTGTTATCAAGCCTGTATCTCCGATAGCTTCAATAGCATTTTTAACAATATTAATCAGTGCCTGTTCCATCTGTTCTACATCAGCAAAGATAAAATATGGGGCGTTGTGCAGTTCTGTCGTAATGGCGATGTTTTTTTCATTTGCGGGATAATACATTAACTCAGATACCGATCTGATCAGCGCTATAAGGTCTGTTTTCTTTCGGTTTGCTTCCGGCAGTTTAACGAGGTCGGCAAAATTGCGCATAAAAACATTAAGGTTCTGGTTACGGTCTATGGCTACTTTCATCGCGTTTTTCAGGGGTAAATCACCCGCATCTAACCAAAGGTGTTGTTGTGAGAGTGCTGTATTAATAATGGAATTTACCGGACCAACAGTATTGTTTACTTCGTGTGCCATCATCCTGATCACTTTACTGTAAACACCTTTTTCCGCAGCAAAAATCTCTGCAGTTACTTCTTCTAGCATGATAAAAATACGCTCAAAACCACGATCAATAAACCTTGATTTCTGAATTTTGTAAGTATGCAATCCATTGGTGCGTAATGTTTTAGAACTGCCGGTTTTCATGCCCTGAAGCTGGTTTTCGAGCAAATCAGGATTATCGGCCAGTATTTCGGTTGCCTTGGGGTTAATCTGCTTGATCTGTCCGTCATAATCCAGTATAATGATGCCTGTTGGCGAAGTTTGCACCAGTTTTTCGAGGAAAAAATGCTGTTCCTGCTGTTTGGTACGTTCTGTTCGCAATTCGTCGATCATCCGGTTGTACACATCAACCAGTTCGTCAACTTCTTTTTTTCCGGTGAGCAGAAATTTAACATTAAAATCTTTATCCTTTATGGCTGAAATACCCTGCCTCAAATAGGTGAGGGGTGCAATTAACTGTTTGTATAAACTAAGCGAAATGATAATCGAAATGATGATAAAAACTTCTGTAAGCAGGAAAATGAGCTTATTTTCTTTAAAAATAAAATAGCTCATCACCAGGCAGGTAAGGTGTAATATTGCTAAGAAAAGGATATACTTAGTCTTCAGTTTCATTAAAAGGAATTTGATATTTTTCCAGCCTGCGGTATAAGGCGTTTCTGGTAATGCCCAAAGATGCTGCGGCTCTGGTAATCCGGTTTTTATGAAAATTCATGGCTTGTTTAACCATTTCGGCCTCCATTTGATCTAAAGTCATGGTGCCCACGCCCGGGAGTTTTACTTTTTCATTTTTTTGTGGCGATAAATTTAACTGCGACTGGAAATCATCAATGCCCAGTTCGTTTTTGCTGCTGATTAATACCGTACGCTCTACCAGGTTTTTTAACTGCCTGATGTTGCCGGGCAAAGGCAGTTGTTGCAGCCAGCGCATGGCTTGTGGCGATATCGATAAATCAGGACGGTTGTAAATCTCTTTCATATTTTTAATAAAGAAATTAACCAGCAGGGGAATATCTGATGCCCGTTCTCTTAAGGCTGGCAGATGGATGGTAATTAAATTAATCCGGTACAATAAATCTTCCCTGAACAGGCCCGACGCCACCATCTCGTTCAGGTTTTTATTGGTAGCACAAACTACACGGGTATCCACAGTTTTGGTTCGGCTGCTGCCTAAAACCTCATAGGTCCGGTCTTGTAAAACCCTTAACAGTTTCACCTGACTTGAGGCTTCCAGATCGCCGATTTCATCTAAAAATATCGTTCCCTTATTGGCCATTTCAAAACGTCCTGTTCTATCAAAACGGGCATCGGTAAATGCACCACGCACATGGCCAAACATTTCGCTCTCAAAAAGCGACGACGAAATACCACCGAGATTTACTTTAACAAATGGTTTGTTCAGGCGGTTACTATTCTCGTGGATGGCTTCAGCAATCAGTTCTTTACCTGTGCCGCTTTCGCCTGTAATGAGGACGGAGGCGTTGGTAGAAGCTACGCGTCCGATGGTTTCCAAAATAGATAACAGTCCCGGGGCTTCACCAATAATCTGTTTAAAATGGTACTTTTTATCGAGTTCTTTTCTGCTCGCGGATGTGGCTTTCTTACCGTTGAGTTGTAGCAACGTATCAACCGATTGCAGCACATAATCATTATTCCAGGGTTTGTTGATGAAATCGTTGGCACCGAGTTTCATGCCCTGTACCGCCAATTCTATACTGGCCCAGCCTGTAATTAAAACCACAGGTAAGGCGGCATCATAAGCCCTTATTTTTTTGAGCAGCTGCATGCCTTCTTTTCCTGAAGTGCCAATAGAAAAGTTCAGATCCAGTACAACAAGCTCAGGCTTCCGGGTTTGAACCACCTCAAAAGCCTGAACCGGACTATCTGCAGTAACGATTTCATTTCCAGTGCTTTTTAAAAGAAGTGAAAGTGACGTTCTTACCGCTATATCGTCATCAACAATTAATATCATACGCGAAGTTAAGATAAGTATTATTCTTCATGCAATGCAATAGCAGGGTGGATGCCTGCCGCCTGTTTGCCAGGGTATAAAGAGCAGAATAAAACCAGCAGATAGATAAATAATACAGAGAGCAACATGGCAATAATATAAACGCTTGCAGGGATGTTGAAAACGCTTAGCAACGGAAACTGAATGGCAAAGAAACAACCCGCAATTAACGACATGGTTGCCAGTATCATCGCTTCGAGCACAAGCTGGTAAGATACCGAGCGACCGCTTGCACCAATGGCCCTCCGCAAACCAATTTCACCTTTTCTTTTATTGATATTGTACCATAAAACGCCAAATAAGCCCAAAGCCACATTAATAATTAAAAAAGTAGCGATAATGATAAAAATGACCATCGGAATAATGGTGACTTCATTTTTAGAATCCCGCATTTGATCGAGATGTTTGATTTCGACAGCATTCTTTACCGAAGTTGCCATAAATTTATACAACTGGCTTTCGAAGTTTGCATCAGCACCGTCTTTCACCCTGATCAAAATGTTATGGGTGTTTCTGTAATAGCCAGAATCCAGCTGAACAAACATCGCCTTACCGGCAGGCGCAAAATCTCCATTGGATTTAACATCCTGAACCACACCTATTACTTTCATTTTTTCTTTGTCGTCGTAATCGCCTATTAATTTACCCGTAGCTTTTGTATTCCCAAATATTGCTTTTTTAAGGGTTTCGTTAATGATGATGTTTTTATTTTTGCCAACAAGGTCTTCAGGCAGAAACCACCTTCCTTCCAATAACGAAACATTCCATACTTTTTTGTAATCCGTGCCGACAACAAAATGGCTCACCATCGTAATTTTTTCCCCGTTTTGGGTTAAGCCTGTGCTCATAAAACTATCTGAATAAGGAAAATTTCCACTCGAAAAGGTAACTTCCTCAACTTGGGGCATTGATTTTAGTGATTTGTTAAGGTTCTCATAAAAAATGGCCAAAGAATCCCTATTTTTCGTCAATTCGCCATTTTCATAGGAAATAGACCAAACTTTTTTATAATCAAATCCCAGCGGCTCACTGTAGTTCTGATAATAATAGGTAAGGAAAGAAAAAACCGAAAATATCACCAGGAAAGAGACCAGGATTTCGGAAAGAAACAGAAAATTCTGCTTCCTTTTGTTCCATATTAATTTAAATAAGTGTTTAAACATAATAATATCTTTTAGTGGTTATTGGGCTTTTAGAGCCTTAACAATATTTAATTTTGACATTCGCCAGGCAGGGTAAACTCCGGAAAGCATGCCGAAAAATACGCAGGCAATCAGGCTATAGCACAATACGGTAAAATTCATGCTCAAACGCATATTCGACACTATATTGGCATCGTTAATTAGAAAAATAACGATAACAGAAAGGATTAAACCTATAATGGCCCCTAAAAAGGTGAGGATAAGGTTTTCGATAATAAACTGATAAACAAGTGTTTTAGATGAGGCACCGAATGCTTTGCGTACCCCAATTTCTGATGAGCGTTCCATAATCCTGGTGATATTAATGTTAACCAGGTTGATGGTGGGTAGCAACAAAAACAACAGTACAAAAAGACTGATGATCGAAACGGCTTTGGTCAATCCATCGTTTGTACCATCTCCCGCAATCCTTCTGGTCATGCTGGCAAAATAAGGATCTGCGTTGCAGTAGAGCCTGTCAAAATCTTTAGGGATAGGAACTTTTTTAATCATCAGATCGTATTCCTTTTTCATTTTTGGTAAATCTGCTTCGCTTTTAGCCAATAAAACGGCACCGAAGCCACCCATTAAATCGGTATTTTTGTAATCTTTAGATAGGGTATAGGGTATATACATATCGGCACAAAAATTCTGTAATGTTTTAGAAACGTTGGCAACTACGCCGATTACTCTGTAATTGATATTATCGGCAGAGATGGATTTCCCGATTACATTTTCTTCATCACCGAAATAATCTTTTTTGGTTTCTTCCGAGATCACGGCCACCAGTTCGGCATTATCAATTTCACGTTGCTGGAAAGCTTTGCCCGCTAAAAATTTATACTCCAGTATATTCCAGAAATCAGCATTGGTGTATTTGTATTCGATAACCAGTTTTTTATTATTCACATAAGCGTTTGAGGCTTTTGCAGAACTTGAAATACCGATTTTATTAACTGTTTTAAGCTTAGAAACATAATGATCCAAAAAGTAATAGGAAACATCACTTCTATTCATCCAACCTTCTTTAGAATTTTTAAATTCCATGGTAGTTACATAAAGCGAATGGTTTCTTTTATAATCGGGGTAATCGGGACTTAAAACTTTATCCATAAAAGCAGTTGCCACCATTAAAATGGTAAGTGTAAAGCTAATCCCGAACAGGCTGATGAAGGTGAAGAACTTTCTCCGCTTCAATACAGCTATGGCTATTTTAAAGTAGTTTTTTAACATAATTCAGGCTTATTGAACTTGTGAACCATCAAATAAACGCACCAAACGATGGGTTTTATGGGCCATACTTTCATCGTGTGTAACCATTACAATGGTGGTACCCTCATTTTTATTCAGGTTAATAAGGATATCCATAATTTCGTTCCCCATGGCACTATCCAGGTTACCTGTAGGTTCATCGGCCAAAATAATCTGCGGATTGCCTACAATGGCCCTTGCAATGGCTACACGCTGCCGCTGACCTCCTGAAAGTTGCGTAGGAAAATGTTTTAAACGGTTACTCAATCCAACTTTCTCTAAAGCTGCGGTGGCAAGTATTTTACGTTCTTTAGCTGATGAGTTACGGTATAATAAGGGTAGTTCTACATTATCCAGCACCCTTAAATCGTTAATGAGGTGATAGCTTTGAAAAATAAAACCCAGTTTCTGGTTTCTGAATTTTGCCAGTTTCTGATCTGAAAACCGGCTGATATCCTGCTCATCAATTTTAATATTCCCTTTAGAAGGTTCATCCAGCAAACCCATAATGTTAAGGAGCGTACTTTTGCCACAACCCGATGGACCCATAATGGAAAGGAATTCACCTTTGGCAACATCCAGGCTGATCCCATTGATGGCAAGTGTTTCTACCGTATCCGTCCGGTAAACTTTTTCAATGTTTTTTAAGCGTATCATAATGTATAATTAGTAATTAAGATTTATTAATAAGTGATTTTTTTGTTTTTTTCGAAATCGTAAAGCGACAGGTAACGGAGTTGATAATAGGCGCCCCAGAAATCGCGGAGGGATGAAACATAATCTCGTTTGGCCCTGTCGTTTTCCTGAAACGCAATACTGAGATCGGTGATGCTTAAATTGCCCAGTACATAGCGCTCACTGGCTATTTTGTATTTTTCAGCAGCAATTTTTTCGGCTTCATCTGTTAACTTTATTTGTTCTTTCATCATATTAAAAAGCGTTACCTGTGTTACAATCTGTTGCTTAAAAGTTTGTTTATCCTGCTCAACGGCATAAGTGGTAAACTGTTCGTTGGCCTGGGCCGTTTTGGTACGCGATTTCGACCTTCCCCAATCCATTACCGGAATAGAAAGCTGTAACTCTACTGATTGCTGGTTTTTTGGCGAACGGTAAATATCAAAAGCACTGTTTGCCGCGTTAGAGAAACCCAGATTGGCCCTCAAAGTGGCCGTAAGGCCGTTTTCGCCTTTAGCTTTTGCAACATCTCTTTTTGCTTCGGCCAAGCGGCGGATAAAGGCAATGGCTTCTGATCGGTTTTCGAAAGCTTCAGCCAATACTTTTTCGGCAACTACCGTCATTTGCGCCACTACCGAAGGCATATCCAGTTTAATCCTGTCGTTACCTTCAATACCGATGTAACTCCGTAAGTTCAGGGTTGCAATTTCTACGTCGCGTTTGGCTGTGCCTACTGCTTTCTGTGCATTTAAAACTTCTAACTGGAGTTGTAAAATCTCATTTTTTGAAATCTTACCCAGCTCGAATTTGGTACCGGCAATGGTTAAAATGCGTTTGGTATTGGTGTAGTTTACATCGGCAATGTTCAGGTTTACCTGTGCGAGCAATAAATCGAAAAAATACTCCGTAACCGTAATGGAAATCTTTTCCTGCGTTTCTATAAAAACCTGTTTACTTTCGTTAAATTTTAAAGGTTCTATTTTCTTGTCCCATTTTAAACTGTTAAACTGGAGCAGGGGCTGTGTATAGCCGATTCCGTAGGGGATACCATTGTATAACACGCTTTTCCTGTCGAAATCATCAAAGCGCTGTAACTGAGTGGTGCCATAAATGGTTCCGCCGGTGGCTGCAATACTTTGACTAAAGTTTAGCGTGAGCGAGGAGTTATCATAATGTACCGGCTGAAAAAGTATGGTTCCGTTGGGTTGTTGCACTTGCGTATAGGTTTTGGTATAACCTGGCAAAACGCCCTGTAGAGCCAGTTGCGGCTGGTAATTGGATTTAAACGTGCGCCATTCCCAGTATTTGGTTTCTTTAACGGTGATGGCCTGCTTGGCGGCAATAGAATTTGCCTTCGCCATTTCTACCACCTGCTGTAAGGTTAACTGCAAGGTATCTGCCTTTTGAAAGGAGAAACCTTTAACACTAAATGTTGCCAATAAACCCATGAGTAAAAATTTCATTCGCATAATCTTAATTACTGATGGTAATGGTTTTCGTGTTTTTATAATCGCCCATGTCTGAAGTGATTACCTCATCGCCAGCTTTTAATCCGCTCAGAATTTCTACGTAATCGAAATTGCTCAATCCGGTTTTAACAGAGCGGCGTTCGGCAACTCCGTTTTTAAGCACAAACACTTCCTGCAGGTTCGAGCCATTAAATGCCGGACCATTAGCCAGCCGCAAAACCCCGTTTCTGGTGGCCGTAACTAAAAAAACATCAACTTTTTGGTTTGGCCTCAGTTCTTTGCTGTCTTTTTCGTTCAGCTGGATATCGAAAGAAACAATGGCATTGTTTACCGCCGGAGATATATTTACCACTGATCCGCGTAACTGCGTATTGCCGATGCGGATAATGGCAGTCATATTGTTGTGGATTTTATCCAGCAGGTTATCAGACATGCTTCCGGCAACCTTAAACCCACTTAAATCGGCAATCCTTACTAAAGCATCGCCCTCATGCACACTGGAACCAATGTTTTTATTTACCCAGGTAATTACCCCGGGCCGGGTAGCAATTACATCTGCCAGGTCGAGTTTGCGTTTTAAGGCATCAAGGTCTTTGCGTTGGATGGCCAGCGAGATTTCGGCTTCCCTGATTTCGATTTTCATGGTTTGCTGCTTGCTCCTGATTTCATTTTCCAGCTGAAGTTTTTCCAGTTCGGCAACTTTCAGGTTCAGTTCGGCTGCTTCTACATCTTCTTTGGTTCCGCCACCCGCTTTTAATAACCTTTTTGCTGAAGAAACGGCATCATTAAGGTTGCTGATCCGCAATTGTTTAATGCTGTTATTTGATTTGATATCGAAAAAACTTTTCTCCAGGTCGAGTTTCAGTTTACGGATCTCATTTTCCTTCGATTCCATCTGGAACTGGAGTTTGCCGTATTCTGTTTCGCTTACCGATTTATCGAGTGATAAGATCGATTGCCCCTTTTTTACCTTATTGCCTGCATCCATCAGCACGTTTTTTATCGATGCGTTAATCGGACTGGTTAAAACTTCTTCAAATTCAGGGAGTACTTCGCCGGTTGCGTTAATTGTATTTTCGATAATACCGGTTTCTACCTTTGCGGTGGTAAAATCGGCCAGGGTTAAAGATGGTTTAAAAAAGAACCTGACAAACCAGATGGCGACTGCAAAAGCAATGATAATAATGAAAATAAGGAGGTAGGTTTTTTTCTTCCTTTTCGAAGAAACTTCTTCTTCAATGAGTTTGTCCATTTAAAATAGTTTACACCTGGTTTTACAATAGCGATGCCATTGTTAAATGTTTATTTATCAGCGTTTTATATTTTATTAGGAAATTAAAAATGCCCGATATCGAACAAGTTGTTTGTAATCGGACGTAAAAGGAAGGAAGGTTACTTCATCCAATGAAAAATTGGCTTCGCAATGAAGATCTTTTGCAGCTTGTCGACAATTTAATGCCTAATCGTTCAGGCCATTAAAAACAAAAAACTCCAACAGCTTTAGCTATTGGAGTTTTTTATATCCTGAAAAGGAAAATATTATTTATTCAGTTGTACCAGCGTTTGGGTAGCCTGGTTTTCTAAAGTCCTGTCTACATTTGGCAAACGCATTTTTGCGATGTTGTTTTCTACATTTAAAGATGGGTTTTCTGCTTTTGCAAGTGCAGCAATATCTCTGGTGGTGCTTGATAACATTTTAAGTGATAACAAGAATAAACGGTTATCGTATTCTGTAGTTGCACGCTCGCTGTAATCATGCTGAACTTTATCCAACAATACCAGTTTATCGGTAATCTGATCCAGTACCTCTTCAGAAAGTTCTAAACCCTGGATACCAATAACGCGGTTATTTTTAACTAAATATTCCAGTCCGTTAAAGGTAATGATGGTTAAATCATTTCTGTTGATAATGTATTCAGCTTTTGAAGCATTGCCACTCTTACGGCTCCTTTTTTGTGCGCTTAATCTTTCAATTACAGCGTTACCATTTACTTTATCAACGTTTTCAAAAGGAGTTACGTGTTTGCTGGAATTTTGTTGAGCCATCAACATTATTGATGATGAAGAAAGTAAGGCAGTTAAAAGAAGTGCAAAAGAAGTTTGTTTGGCAATTTTCATGGCGCAAAGATAAAATAAGAAAATGTATTTTTGAACTTTTTGTATGTTTAATATTACAGTTTTAGATTAATTTTGAAATTATTTTGATGATATAAATCAACAAATTGGTTTAATCTTGTATTTTTAGTTAGTAATTAATGGCTTAAAAGTGTTCTTCTATATAAAATTCACTCATTTATCCTTCCCGAACCGATGTTAAATGCATCGCTTTTAATGTAATCTTAACACCAGCTTTACATGCCGTTTTTACTTTTGCGGTGTAAAATATTTGGTTAGTATTATTACAGGTTTAGTTAGTTGATAAGAAGAGGCCCCAACGGATGTTGCGGCCTTTTTAGTTAATGATTTGGGCAAACAAAATAAACGTTTACGCGTTTCAATCATACATTGAGCCAAATCCCGTTTTACATGAGATATTTCTCTTTATTAATTCATATAATAAAAGCTTTATTTATGGCAAAATCAGGGGAAATTTAATCCGGTAGGACAAAAATGACCAATAGTTGCAATAAATTACTCAAAAAAACGTCTTTATTGGGCTGTAACAGCTGATTGTAAATAAAATGATTAGTTTTGCGGCCTGCTTATTGTTGAGCAGAGCGTATAAAAATTGAAATATGGATGGTCTGTCATCCTGGTAACAAAAAAACATTATGGACAAATTTAAAGAAGTACAAAATCTGATCGCTTCAGTTGAGGCAGATGTAACCAAGTTTTATGATGGTGGAAATGCTGCTGCAGGTACACGTGTACGTAAAGCAATGCAGGATCTTAAAGTTTTAGCTCAGGATATCAGAGCTGAAGTAACAGAGAAAAAAAATAGCGCGAAATAATTAAATTATTGCGTTTTGGGAAAACGAGAGCCTTCAGCCTTACAGCTGGAGGCTTTTTAGTTTTGTGATTTTCGAACCGGCTATTGTATCAAAGTAGTTAACTGGCTTTACCTCAGCATAAATTCCGTTATCTTGTAAACGCCATATTTAAAAGCCTGAAAAGGCGGTTAAATTTTAACGCTAATGCCAGATATACCATGATCAAAAGATTACTCCCATTACTTTTATTATTAGTTTTTTATAAGGGTTTCTCGCAGGAAACTACCAGAATTTACCTTTCCGGAACGGATAAAGACCATACTAAACAATGGGATTTTTACTGTACTGCTGGACGTAAAAGTGGGGTTTGGACTAAAATCCCGGTACCCTCCAACTGGGAATTGCAAGGTTTTGGAAGTTACAATTATGGGCATGACAAGGATAAAGCTAAAGAGCAGGGCATTTACCGCCACGAGTTTGCAACAGGTAAAATAACCGGGAAGAAAGTATTTATCGTGTTTGAAGGTGCTATGACGGATACTAAGGTTACCATTAACGGAAAACTTGCAGGAGATGTGCATCAGGGCGGATTTTACCGCTTCAAATATGACATTACAAAGCTTTTAAAACCTGAAGGAAAGAATTTGCTGGAAGTTACGGTAGATAAGATGTCGGCCAATGCCTCTATCAATAATGCGGAAAGGAAAAGCGATTTTTGGGTTTTCGGTGGCATATTCAGGCCTGTTTACCTGGAAACCGTTCCTGATAAATTTATAGAAAGGCTTGCAATAGATGCAAAAGCAGATGGTTCGTTTCGGGTTGATGTGTATGGACAAAATTTAAGTGCAAACGATATAATTGAAGCCCAGGTAAAGAAATTGAATGGCGAAAATTTGGGTAAACCGTTTTCGGTAAAAGTTAATCTGCAGGATAGCACCCAAAAGCTACAATCCGGCTTTTCGCACCCCTTATTATGGAGTTCGGAGTTTCCGAATCTGTACCAGGTGGTGGTTAAGGTTAAAAATAAGCAAAAGCTTGTTCATCAGGTAAAGCAGAAATTTGGTTTCCGTACGCTGGAAGTACGCAACGGTGATGGTTTTTATGTCAACGGTGCTAAAATACTTTTAAAAGGGGTTAACCGCCACAGTTTCTGGCCCGAAACCGGACGTACATTAAGTCCTGCAGTACATTTGATGGATGTGCGGTTAATGAAAGAGATGAATATGAATGCTGTGCGGATGTCGCATTATCCTCCCGACGCCGAATTTTTAGATGTTTGCGATTCGTTAGGGCTTTATGTGATTAATGAATTAACGGGCTGGCAGGCTAAATACGATAATCCGACCGGGCACCGGCTGGTAAAAGAACTGGTGATCAGGGATGTGAACCACCCCTCCATTATTTTTTGGGCCAATGGCAATGAAGGTGGATTTAATACCGATCTCGATAACGATTATGCCCTTTACGATCCTCAGAAACGGACTGTAATCCATCCCTGGGAAAAATTTAACGGAACAGATACCAAACATTATCCGGATTACAATTACATGGTAAAAGCAGCCACATCGGGAAAAGAAGTTTTCTTCCCGACAGAATTTATGCATGCCCTTTACGATGGTGGTGCTGGTGCGGCTTTAGATGATTTCTGGAACCAGATGTTGATTCATCCACACGGTGCAGGTGGTTTTATCTGGGCACTGGTTGATGAAAATGTAATCAGGACAGACAAAAACGGTATTTACGATGGCGATGGTAACCATGCACCGGATGGAATTGTTGGCCCTCACCGCGAAAAAGAAGGCAGTTTTTATGCCATAAAAGAAATATGGTCGCCGGTTTTTGTCGATCTTCCAAAAATTGATGAAAAATTTAAGGGTAAAATCCCGATTGCCAACAGGTTCGCTTTCACCGGCCTCGATAAATGTACCTTTAAATGGAAACTGGTAAATTTTCCGGGCGCGAAAGATGCCTCAACAAAGGCAATTATCACTGCAACAGGATCTGCTGCATCAAACCTTAAACCTGGCACAAAAGGTACGCTCGATTTGCCTTTACCACAATCATGGTCGCAGAGCGATGCTTTGTATTTAACGGTTTATGGTCCCGATCAGAAAGAAATATTTACCTGGAGCTGGCCGGTAAAAACGGCTCAACTGATGGTCGCAAAACAAGAAAATACTATACCTGCTGCTGTTGTAAAAGCGGAAGAAACCGATGGATCACTTTTGGTTAAACAGGATGGCAATACTTATTATTTTAACAAAGCAACTGGTTATCTGGAGAAAGTAGCTAAACCCAGTGCTACCATTTCTTTATCAAATGGCCCATTGCTGGCAGGTGTAAATACCACCTTGAAAAATTTCAGCTTTAAAGCCGGGGGACAAAAATACATTGTCGAGTCAGATTATCAGGGCGCAGGTAATTTACATGCAAAGTGGACATTTGAACCCGGAAAACCGGTAAAACTTGAATATGAATTTAGCCAGCAGGGCGATGCCGACTTTATGGGCATTACGTTCAATTACCCGGAAGAGAAAATCACCGGGATAAAATACCTTGGCCGTGGTCCGTACCGTGTTTGGAAAAACAGGTTAAAAGGCCCGCAATTTGGCGTTTGGCAAAAAGATTATAACAATTCGATCACTGGCGAAACATGGGGATATCCTGAATTTAAAGGTTATCATGCAGAAGTAAACTGGGTAGTGGTAGAAAATAAGGAAGCGCCCTTTACTGTCTATATTCCCGATCAGGATACTTATTTGCAAATGTACCGCCCCGCACGCGAAGCTGCTGCATTAAGCAATAACAATGTAGAACCTGCATTCCCCGAAGGCAATATAGGTTTTTTAAAGGGCATCAGTGCCATAGGTACCAAGTTTCAACCGGCTTTAGTGATGGGGCCTCAAAGTCAGAAGAACAAAACAGATGGTAAAACTTTCAGCGGAACTTTATTCTTCGATTTTGTTCATTAAAAGCACCTAATGAAAAGTATTGGATTTATTTTTTTGTTTAGCTTACTTGCTTACGCACCGGTACAGGCACAGCAACTTGACAGCATCAAATTTAACGTGACCGCCGCTCCCGAATGGACAAACCTGTTTTATAGATCGGAAGGCTGGTTTGGTGGCGATGGCATTTACAGTATTCCGCTGAACGGGCAGGAAGCATCTCCGCCAAAGGCAAAAAAGACACTGTTTATTTTTAGCGATAGCATGATCGGGAAGGTAACCGGTGGCAAAATGCAGCCTGGTGCTAAAATGATCCATAATGCTGCTGCGGTTTTAACTGGAAATGAACCTGACCCTAAGAAAATGAGCTTCAGCTGGAAAAACGCTGATCAAAAACCCGAATCTATATTTTCTCCCAAAACTCCCTTAACCAATGTAGGTGATTATTACTGGCTCGGCGATGGTTTTGTAAATCAGGAACTGGATAATGCTATATTTATTTTCGGTTACCGGATTAAAAGTACTGGTAGTGGGGCTTTCGGCTTTGCTGAAGTGGGAAATACGCTGATTAAAATTAAGGCCAGCGAGGCTTTACCTTTTCAAAATTATGAACAAAAAGATACGCCTTTTTACCTCGACGAAAATGGTGAAACAGGCTCTTTTGGTGCAGGCATTTATGTAAACACAAAACAGGCGGGCCAGGCTAATGCCGATGGATACATTTATGTGTACGGTACATTCGGGAAAACTAAAAAACTGCTGGTGGCAAGGGTGTTACCTGCAGCATTTGAAAACTATGATAAATGGAACTATTGGGACGGGAAAAACTGGCAGGCTGATATTAAAAAATCTGTTGCGGTAACCGATCAGGTTTCTAATGAACTCAGTCTTTCGCAACTGCCCGACGGACGGTATGCATTAATTTTTCAGCAAAGTGGCATTGGGAAATACGTTTGTATGCAGCTTGGCAAAACACCTTATGGCCCTTTTGGTAGGGTAATTAAGCTTTGGGATACTTCTGAAGCCATTGTACTGAAATCTTTTTTTACCTACAACGCTAAGGCACATCCGGGTTTATCAAAAAAAGGAGAGTTGCTCATTAGTTATAATGTAAATTCTTTCGATTTTTTAAAGGATTTACAAACTCACCCCAATCTTTACCGGCCGAGGTTTATCAGGGTAAAGTTCGAGTAGGCTTGTCATCCTGAGCGTAACTACGGATCTGTTAGGGACGTACAACTACCATTAAATGCATACCTGTGTTAGTTTGATACTTGCAGTAGACAGTTTGATACTTGCAGTTAACAACATGATACTGGCAGTAAGCAATTTGATACTTGCAGTTAACAACATGATACCCGCCATCGGTAGGTTTAGGTTTGCGTATGGTAACATTTCTTTCGCAATCGATAGTTATAAACTTGCAGTTAAAAACATTAAACTTTTCATTGACAACATTATACTGTCAGCTTGTAGGTTTATCGGATCAGGCGAAAGTTATAAACTTTCCATCGGTAGTTTTAAACTTGCAGTTGATAACATTATACTTTCCGATGGCAGATCTATTGTTGCAGTTCGCAACTTTATCGGAGGGGTAGGTTACTTTATATGTGCAGTTAACAGTTTGATGTATGCAGGTGTTAGTTTGATGCTAGTTTGAATTTTTAATTAATTGCCAGTCTTTACAAGGCAAGCGAGTTATTGGTATAGTTAAAATTATTTTCTTATTTTTAAACTAGTTAATGCTCACCCGATGAAAAACCCAACCATCCAGGATCAATTTTACCTGCAAATTCAAAATGAAATAGATAGAATAGAAGGTAAAGCAAATACTTATATTGGCTTTTTTTACCTGATAAGGATTACTCAAATCCTTCTTGCAGGCTTAATCACAGTTATTTCAGGCTCAAAGAATCCGCAATATTTTTGTGAGGATATTATTCTTATTTTAGGCGCTGTATTAACAATAATTACATCTGTTGATACACTGTTCCAGGTAGATGCCAAAAAAAATACCTATAAATTACTATTGTTCGATTTCAGGGCAATCCGCGCGGAATTTGTAAATGAATATCTTCAAAATGATGGTGTAGTAACAAACGGGTTTAAAGCCGACCTTTTTAAAAAATATGAAAGGGCCAATGCCTACGCACGCGATTTAATTGGAAGTGATAAGAAAGCAAATCGTAATAGTGGTATGGAGCCAGATCCAATACAGTAATTTGCTTAAGATTTCCTGATTAATCCTATGAAAACCGGGGAGGGCCTTGCGCTCAGGCTTGGATCTGCTCTGCGCCGCCTAAGGGCGCTTACTTTTGGCTTGATCCAAAAGTAACAAAAGATCAAGGCTTGGATCCTTTCTTGTAAAAAGCTACTGAAATCTTTATTGCGGCAGTATCCAGGCTCTTACCCTTGCTTTTGCCCACCGCTCCCGCTTGATCCTGCCTTGGGGGGTGGGGTTATGAGTGGCTAGTGCAAAGATTTCCGTGCTTTTTCCTGCGAAAATCTCCTATGCCGGATGGCAGGGGGCCGATAGCATGATGCATACATTATCGTGCACTGGCATTGTATAAAACCCTGAGGGGAGCTCCCCTCCTAAAGGAGGGGCTGGGGGAGGTAGAAAGGTGCCGGTAGGCGGATGGGGGAACGTTCTCCGCCCGACGCTCTCCGATTTTCCCACAAAATTCATTACATTTGCTCCCAATGAAATACTTTGTGCTTTTATTTTCCCTTTACCTGATTCTTCTGGGCGTTACGCCTTGCCAGGATAGGGATGATATGGCTACAAGCGCTCAGTTCGAAACTGTTGTTCACCGCGATGCGGCCAAAGGCGATCATGCCGGTGGCGAAATGTGTCCGCCGTTCTGCAGCTGTGCCTGCTGTTCTGTTGCGCAACATTTTCCTCTTGAAAAAACAACTGCATTGATCGTTCCTGTTTTTCAGCAGGTATATCCGGGCTTTTATTGCTCTGATCTGAAAAAACAGTCTGTTGATGTCTGGCAACCGCCAAAACTCGTTTAATCAGATTTTCTTACATGTCTCGTCCATGAATTTTAGCATGTGCTACACATTAAAAGTGCAGGCAATTGTGCTATTTATTAATTTTTGATTATACCCATAATGCTGAACAAAATAATACAGTTCTCCATCGGGCAGAAATTGCTGGTGGGGATTATGATGCTGGCGTTGATTGCCTGGGGCATATATTCCCTAAAGCAACTGCCAATTGATGCACTTCCCGATATTACGAATAACCAGGTGCAGATTATTACCAACTCGCCCAGCAACGGGGCAGAGGATATTGAAAGGTTTGTAACCTACCCGGTAGAGCAAACCATGGCTACGATCCCCGGAATTGAAGAAATCCGATCGTTTAGCCGCTTCGGACTTTCGGTGGTTACCGTTGTTTTTAAAGAAAATGTAGAAATTTACTGGGCCCGTCAGCAGGTAAGCGAACGCCTGGCCGAAGTAGAAAGGAACATCCCCAAAGGAATAGGAACACCCGAAGTTGCACCTTTAACCACCGGTTTGGGCGAGATTTACCAATATGTGATCCATCCTAAAAAAGGATACGAAAAAAAATATAATGCCACCGAACTCCGCTCCATCCAGGATTGGATTGTGCGCCGGCAGTTGTTAGGCGTAGAGGGGATCGCCGACGTGAGCAGTTTTGGGGGATACCTCAAACAGTATGAAATCGCGCTCAATCCCGATAAACTCCGGAGCATGGATATTTCCATCAGCGATATATTTACCGCCCTCGAAAAGAATAACCAGAACACTGGCGGTGCTTACATTGATAAAAAACCCAACGCTTATTTTATCCGGAGTGAAGGTTTGATTAACAGCATCGAAGATATCGAAAACATTGTGGTGCGCACCAATGCCAATAGCATCCCCGTATTGATCCGTAACGTGGCCGAAGTGAGGATTGGTGCAGCTACACGTTATGGCGCCATGACGAGGAACGACCAGGGTGAAGTGGTTGGTGCAGTAGTAATGATGCTTAAAGGTGCCAATTCATCAAAAGTGATTGCCAATGTGAAAGCCCGGATGGAACAGATTGCTAAAAACCTGCCCGAAGGTGTAGCAATAGAGCCTTTTATCGATCGCACAAAACTGGTAAACAATGCAATTGGCACTGTAGCCAAAAACCTGGCTGAAGGGGCATTGATTGTGATTTTTGTACTGGTATTGCTGTTAGGTAATTTCCGTGCCGGCTTAATTGTGGCTTCGGTAATTCCACTGGCCATGCTGTTTGCCGTATGTTTAATGAACCTTTTTGGCGTAAGCGGAAACCTGATGAGCCTGGGTGCAATAGATTTCGGACTGATTGTAGACGGTGCTGTAATTATTGTAGAGGCATCACTTCATCACCTCGGCCTCCGTAAAAACCGGAACCGTTTAAGCCAGCAGGAGATGGATGAAGAGATTTTCGAATCGGCCTCAAAAATCCGGAACAGTGCGGCTTTTGGAGAGATAATTATCCTCATTGTTTATCTGCCCATCCTTGCATTGGTAGGGATTGAGGGTAAAATGTTCAGGCCAATGGCACAGACTGTTGCTTTTGCCATCCTGGGTGCTTTTATTTTATCGCTTACTTATGTACCGATGATGAGCGCGCTGATTTTGAACAAAACCATTAGCACAAAAAGAAACATTTCCGACAGGATTATGGCTTTCTTCCAAAGGATATATACCCCGATGCTCAATTTTGCCATCAGGGCAAGGGTATTGGTGGTTGGCATCGCACTGGCATTATTTGCCATCTGTTTAATCATTTTCAATTATCTCGGGGCCGAATTTATCCCCACTTTAGAAGAAGGCGATTTCGCCGTAGAAACCCGTGTATTAACCGGCAGTAGTTTATCGCAAACGATTGAGGCCTCAACACGTGCCGCAAAAGTATTGAAAGCCAATTTCCCGGAAGTAAAGGAAGTAATCGGGAAGATCGGTTCGAGTGAAATCCCTACCGACCCGATGCCGGTAGAAGCCTGCGACCTGATGATCATCCTGAAAGATAAAAGCGACTGGACAAGCGCTTCAACAAGAGAAGAACTCGCACAAAAAATGCAGAAAAAGCTGGAGCAATACATTCCCGGGGTAACCTTTGGATTCCAACAACCTATACAGATGCGTTTTAACGAACTAATGACGGGTGCAAGGCAGGACGTGGTAATTAAAATTTACGGTGAAGATTTTGCCAAACTAAGCAGTTATGCGTCGAAAATTGGTGCAATTGCAGGTAAAATAGAAGGTGCGCAGGATGTTTATGTAGAACAGGCCTCGGGGCTTCCGCAGGTGATCATTAAATTCCACCGCGATAAAATAGCGCAGTTCGGCCTTAATATTGAAGATGTAAATACCGCTATCCGTTCGGGTTTTGCCGGTGAAGTGGCAGGTTTGGTATTTGAAGGCGAAAAACGTTTCGATATGGTGGTGCGCCTGGAAAAAGAGAACAGGCAATCGTTGGAGGATGTGAAAAATCTTTTCGTTACTGCACCCAAAGGTAACCAGATTCCGTTAGAACAACTGGCCGATATCGATTATAAAGAAGGCCCCAACCAGATCCAGCGCGATGATGCCAAACGCAGGATTACCGTTGGTTTTAACGTAAGGGGCAGGGATGTAGAGAGCATTGTAAAGGAAATTCAGCAGAAAATTGATAGCGATATTAAATTTTCGCCCGGTTATTATCCAACCTTTGGCGGTACTTTTGAAAACCTGCAGGCCGCGAATAAAAGGCTGGCCATTGCTGTTCCTTTGGCCTTGCTGCTCATTTTATTATTGCTCTACCTTACCTTTTCGTCCATTAAACATGCCCTGTTAATTTTTACCGCCATTCCTTTATCGGCCATTGGTGGGGTACTGGCGCTGTGGGCGAGGGGAATGCCTTTCAGTATTTCGGCAGGTATCGGTTTTATTGCGCTGTTTGGCGTGGCCGTACTCAACGGGATTGTACTGATCAGTGAATTTAACAGGTTAAAAAAAGAAGGAATGACAGATATAATAGAAATTATCAAAACAGGTACTTCGATCAGGCTCCGCCCGGTAATTATGACTGCATTGGTAGCCTCACTGGGCTTTTTACCAATGGCCATTTCGGGCGGAAGCGGTGCCGAAGTACAACGCCCACTGGCAACGGTGGTAATTGGTGGTTTGCTTTCCGCTACTTTGCTTACCCTTTTGGTACTGCCGATCCTTTACATGTGGGTAGAAAAAATGGGTAGCAAAAAAATCAAACTTGCACCGGTGGCTGGTTTGATGATTTTAATGGTTTCTCTTTTTGCTGCTCCTTCTGCAAAAGCACAAACACCGGGTTTAAGCTTAAACCAGGCGATATCATCAGCGTTACAACAAAACAAGGCAGTTAGCAGCGCCAGTTTAGGCGTAAGTTTGCAGGAACAGTTAAAGAAAACGACTTTCGAAATGCCCAAAACCGATGTTTCGATGATGTACGGCCAATACAACAGCCTGGTTAAAAACGATCAGAACTTTACTATTTCGCAAACCATTCCTTTTCCTACACTTTTTTCGGCAAATGCTGCCTTAGGAGGTGAAAGGATTAAAGCCAGCCGGTTTCAGGTAGCATCGACCAAAAATGAATTGGTTTATCAGGTAAAAACGGTTTATACGAATCTCCAGTACCTTTATTCGAAAGAGAAACTGCTTTTGCAGCAAGATAGTATTTATAAAGGTTTTGTGAAATCAGCATCGCTGAAATATAAAACCGGCGAAGGCAACCTGCTGGAAAAGGTAGCAGCCGAAACCCAGTTAAAAGAGGTGCAAAGTCAGCTGGAGCAGAATAGTGCCGATATCGAAATTTATAAAAGTCAGCTGTTTACTTTATTGGGAAGCAATACCGTGGAAATTGCTGAAAAGTACCTTCAGGAGAAAAGTATTGTTCCGGTATCGGATAGCACTTCGGTAAAAGAAAATCCATTATTGGCTTATTTCAGGCAACAGATTGTAATTGCCGATAAACAGCGGAAAGTGGAACTGGCAAAAGCGCTTCCTGATATTACGCTGGGTTATTTTAACCAGTCGCTTACCGGTTTTCAGAACGTAAATGGAAGCGAGATATATTTTGGCCAGAGTAAACGTTTTCAGGGCTTTCAGGTAGGTATGGCCTTTCCCTTGTTTTATAAATCGTATTCGGCAAAGGCTAAAGCGGCAGCCATCAGTAAAGATATTGCCGCGAGTGATCTCGATTTGCAGGAGCGCAGGCTAAGCGGACAATATCAGCAGATACTCCGCGAATACATCAAAAACAAAGATCGCTATGGCTATTTTCAAAGCTCCGCATTGCCCAATGCCGCATTGATTTTAAAGAACAGCCGCATTGCCTATCAGAACGGGGAGATCGGTTATTCCGAATACCTGCTCAACCTAAAACAGGTAAACAGCATTTACGAAAGTAATCTGATGGCTTTATTGCAGCTTAACCAAAGCATTAACCATATCGAATTCCTTACCGGTAATTCCAGTTCATTATAAAAAGTAGAAACATGAAATCCATATATCAATATTTAAGTCTGTTAACTTTAGCGCTGTTCCTCAGCGCCTGTGGGAGTCCTGAAGCAGAAAAAGCGCCGGAAAAAGAAGCTGTCCATGAAGAAAGCGACGTGGTTACTTTAACTCCTGAACAGCATAAACTGGCTGAAATTACCCTGGGCGAAATCGAACTAAAAGAACTGAGTGGCACAACCAAAGTAAACGGCATGCTCGATTTGCCGCCACAGAGCTTGGTTTCCATCTCCACACCATTAGAAGGGATTGTAAAGAGTACCTCTATGTTGCAGGGAATGCGGGTAAAAAAAGGCGAATTGGTTGCGGTAATGCAAAATCCCGAATTTATCCAGATGCAGCAGGATTACCTCGATTATAAAAGTCAGCTGCAGTTTTTAAAACAGGAGCTGGACCGGCAGGAAGAACTGGCCAAAGAAAATGTAAACTCCAGAAAAGCACTTCAAAAGGCCAGGAGCGAATACCAGAGTGTAAGTGCCAGGTTATTGGGGCAACGCTCTAAACTCTCGCTGATCAATATCAATTTCGCAGCTTTGGAAAAAGGGACGATTTTAAAAACCTTTAACCTGTATGCACCAATGGCCGGTTATGTTACCCAGGTAAATACGAATATCGGGGCTTTTGCAAGTACTACAGATGAGCTTTTCAAGATTGCCGATACCGAACATTTACATGCGGAGCTTACGGTATTCGAAAAGGATGTGCCCAAACTTAAAATTGGTCAGAAAGTGCGTTTTACCTTAGCTAATGAAGAAAAAGAACGCATGGCAACCGTACATTTAATTGGTAGGGAGATTAGTAAAGAACGCACTGTACAGGTGCATTGCCACCTCGATCAGGAAGATACGCAACTGCTCCCGGGCATGTACCTGAAAGCGTACGTAGAAAGCGGTGCCAGCAAAGTTGAAGCCTTGCCCGATGCCGCTATTGTAGAATTTGAAGGCAAAAAATATGTATTTATCGAGCAATCGGCCTCAAAACTGGCTTATCGTTACCGCATGATGGAAGTGAAAACAGATGTTGCCGAAAATGGCTACACGCAGGTATCATTTGCAGAAAAGGTAAGCAAACCTAAAGTGGTGGTAAAAGGCGCTTATGATTTGCTGAGTAAAGTGAAGAACGAAGAGGAAGAAGGCGAAGAACATTAGTTCATTAGTCATTAGTTTATTGGTCATTAGTTTATTGGTCATTTGTTTATTGGTAACTGCAAATTGCCAACTGTAAACTGGCTATGGTTAATTGTTTACCCTTCGACTCCGCTCAGGAGGTAACTGACTATGGACTGGCGACTAAGGACTTTGGACTACTTTCTTTTGTTCATTAGTTCACTGGTGACTGCAAATTGCCAACTGTAAACTGACTATGGTTAATTGTTTACCCTTCTACTCCGCTCAGGGATTAACTGTGCATGCCCAAATCCAACGCGATACGTCATCCTGAACTTGTTTCAGGATCTATTTTCTGTCATTCTGAACGTAGTGAAGAATCTTTTATTAATTGAGTGATTTTTGAAAATCTTGAAGGAAATAGTAAAGATTCTTCGTTGCACTCAGAATGACAAATTATAATAGTTAAGTCAGTAGAGATCTATCCCGAATATTCGGGACTGCGCTTCGGTCGAGATGACGACTTTTTTATTGACTCCCAACAATTTTCCCTACATTTGCTTCCGTATTAACAATATAAGTCTTTGAGTCATGTAATTTCATTTATACATCAATGTTAAAATGACCTTTCCCATCCGGGGAGGGAGTAATTACTGTTTATCTTTTATTTTACTGATTACAATATGGCTATTTCACAAAAATATGGTCGTACTTATCATTATCCGTTTTCGCCGGGAACAACGAGCGACGACAGGATACAGCACGACTATTGGGACAATATACAACAGATCTCAATACTTATACATACCGAAAAACTGGATGGAGAAAACAATTGTCTCTCCAAATATGGCGTTTTCGCCCGCTCGCATGCAGCACCAACAACTTCACCCTGGACAGAAAACCTAAGGCGGTTCTGGCAGCTGATCAAAAACGATCTGGGCGATCTCGAATTCTTTTTAGAGAACCTTTATGCTATCCATTCCATTAGGTACGAGAAACTGGAACATCATTATTATGTATTCGGTATCCGCGAAAATGAGCGTTGGTTGAGCTGGGAGGAAACACAGTTTTATGCAAATTTATTAGATCTGCCTACCGTTCCGGTTTTGAAAACAGAACCTGCACCGGTGGATCAGAAAGAGTTTGAAAAGGAAATGTTAAGCTTCGTTACAGGTTCGGGTACGTTTGATCCCTATGATGTATACGACAAAAGCAAAACAACAATGGAAGGCATTGTTAGCCGCAACGCTGATGGTTACTCAGTAGGTGATTTTGCTCAAAACGTATTTAAATACGTAAGAAAAGGGCATGTTAAAACAGATGAACACTGGACCAGAAACTGGAAACGTGCATCGCTATTAAACGAAGGAGGTAACCATGTGGACCTTTAGTAAAAACAAACAATGGAATGATCTCGAAGATCGTTTCGATTGGGTAAAAAGAATGAACGATGTGCCGCAGGATTCGCGCTACCATGCCGAAGGAAATGTGGCCATACATACGCAGATGGTTTTGGCTGCTTTAGAAAGTCAGGAAGCTTATAAGGCTTTGTCAGAGCAGGATCAGGAAATTTTATGGGCATCAGCTTTATTGCACGATGTGGAAAAATACAGCACCACTGTTTTCGAAACTGATGGAAGCATCACCTCTAACGGACATGCGCGTAAAGGAGCTCAATTTGCCAGACAATTGCTTTATATGGGCGGATTTACGCCTTTCGCTATCCGCGAGCAGATAGTAGGCCTGGTGAGGTACCATGGTTTACCAATTTGGTTATTCGAAAAACCTGATCCGCTTAAAGCACTCATTAAAGCCAGTATGGAGGTTAATACCGAATGGCTGGCGCTGTTGGCACGCGCTGATATGTTAGGACGGATCTGCAGCGATCAGGAAGAGATGTTGTATCGGATTAATTGTTTCGAAGAGTTTTGTAAAGAGCACAATTGCTGGGGTAACGCCCGGCAATTTGCCTCTAATGAAGCTAAAATGTATTATCTACAGCACGATGATGCTTTTGTAGATTATATCCCTTTCGAACAGTCGGTTGCTGAAGTGATATTAATGAGTGGATTACCTGGTGCAGGAAAAGATACCTTTATCAAACAGCACTATAAAGATTGGCCGGTAATCTCGCTTGATGCCATACGTATTAAAAGAGGGATATCGCCAACGGATAAAAAAGGCAACGGACAGGTAATTCAGGAAGCGAAAGAACAGGCCAGGGTTTACCTCCGTAAACAGCAATCGTTTGTTTGGAATGCCACCAATACCACCAGCCAGATGCGGATGCAACTAATAGAACTATTCAATTCGTACCGAGCAAAAGTGCGCATCGAGTATATCGAAGTGCCTTATCAGCAGTTGCACAGCCAAAATAAAAACCGTGATGCCATTGTGCCTGCAGCGGTTTTAGAAAGATTAGTTTATAAACTCGAAGTGCCGGCTTTATGGGAAGCACATCGAGTAGAGTATTGTGTGAAATGATTTATGTTTCATTGGTCATTAGTCATTAGTCATTGGTTTTGGTCATTGAAAACTGGCTATTGCTCAATGCAATACGTCATCCTGAATTTATTTCAGGATCTTTATACGGTCGTCATTTCGAACGGAGTGCAACGCAATCGGGAAATCTGTCAAGATAGATATCTCTCCTGAATATTCGGGACTGTGCTTCATTTGAGATGACGACTTTTTGATTTAAGACTATAGACTTCGGACTCCGGACTGAAGACTTCCAACTCCAAACTATTTCCATCATCAAAAAATAAACGTAATTTTATAATCATAAAAATCAAAACAATTTAAGTTAAAAAACATTTTAAAACAATGCATTTTCCCCAAAATAACTTATTATTACCCCCATATTTACGTTCATGAACTATAAACAATTGCAGGAAGATGTAAAAGAGCACGTTAGCGATTACTTCCATACCCATAACGATCCGCGGTTGGTTTATCATAATTTTGAGCATACCCAGGAAGTTGTAAACGCGGCTCAGCAGATCGCCAATCACTATCAGCTCAACGAGCAGGATTTTTTTACCGTTACCGTTGCAGCTTATTTTCATGATACCGGCTATTTTGAAGATGCCTTAAACCACGAAGCAAAAGGTGCCGAACTAGCCGATGATTTTTTAGCCAAACATAAGGTACACCAGGAAGTACGCGATAGCGTGAAAAGCGCTATTTTAGCAACTAAAATTCCACAGCAACCTAAGAACGAAATCGATAAAATCATCTGTGATGCCGACCTTTTTCACTTAGGCCTGCCCGATTTCCGTGCAAAAGGAAAACTGATGCACAAGGAAAACGAACTGATTTATAAAAAAGACATCAGTAAACTCGAATGGCGCAAAAAAGATATCCAGTTTATGGAATCGCACCATTACCATACCGATTATGCCAATTTGTTGTTGAGCGACCAGAAGCAGAAAAATATCGAAAAACTGAAAAGTAAACTCACCCCGCAGGAAGAAATCAGTACCGAACTCGAAGAACCTAAAAATTTTGCACCGGTAATTATCAAGGACAAAAAGAAAAAAGATAAAGACGACCGGCCTGATAAAGGTATCGAAACCATGTTCAGGATTACTTCGGCCAATAACCAGCGCCTGAGCGATATGGCCGATAATAAAGCACATATCCTCATTACCGTAAATTCGATTATGCTTTCGTTGATCGTGAGTTTATTGTTGAGGCGTTTAGAAGATCACGGCAACCTGATTATTCCGACTTTTATTTTATTGATGGTCAGTTTAACCTGTGTGGTGGTTTCCATTTTATCCACCCGTCCATCTATTCCAAAAGGAGAATTTACCCAGGAAGATATGGACAAGAAAAAAGTAAACCTCTTGTTTTTTGGTAACTTTTATAAAATGAGCCTGCCAAGTTATACCGAAGGCATGATTAAGGTAATGAACGATAAAGATTTTTTATACGGAACCCTTATTACCGATGTGTACTCGCAAGGGGTGGTGTTGGGCCGCAAATATAAACTGATCCGCCTGGCTTATAATATCTTCATGTTTGGCTTAATTGCAGCAGTATTGGCATTTGTAATTGCATACGCAGCGTACGGAAAACTTTAATGGAAACAACAACCGAAACCGCTTTTTTCAACAGGGATTTAAGCTGGCTAAAATTTAACGAACGTATTTTAATGGAAGCCGAACGTAAAACCGTTCCGCTTTTAGAAAGGATCAGGTTTTTATCGATATTTTCTTCCAACCTCGATGAATTTTACCGCGTGAGGATGCCTGTGCTGCTTGCCCTTGAAAAACTGAGCAATAAAGAAGATAACGATATTAAAATCGACGATAATTTATTGAATACCGCCAATCAGCTTATTTCTGATCAGCAACAACGTTACGGTAAAGTACTCAAGTCGGATCTTATTCCCGGACTTAAAGAGAATAAAATCAATCTAATATATGGTGAACCATTTCCAACAGCAATCCGGAAAAGCGTTACCAGGTATTTTTTGAGTCAGGTGATGGCCTTTTTACAGCCCGTTCACATTAACCAGGATACCAATTTTTTTCCTTCCAATAACGAACTCTATTTTCTCATTACCTTAAAAAAGAACGAGGAAACCGAAACGATAATTCTAAATATTCCTTCCAGTCAGTTGCCGCGTTTTTATAAGGTAGAAGCAGGCGAAGAAACCTTCATTGTTTTTCTGGATGATATTATTCGTTTCCATCTGGACAGGATTTTCCCCGAAGGAGAAATTACAGGTTGTTACAGTTTCAAGATTACAAGGGATGCCGAAATCGATCTGAAAGATGAATATTCTGGTAGTTTATCCGATCAGCTGGAGAAACAATTGCTGAAACGTGATTCAGGTCTGGCTACGCGCTTTCTTCACCAGCCAGGCATACCAGCCAATGTTTTCGAACTGCTCAAAAAATTGTTCAATCTTAAAAAAGCCAACAGGATAGAGGGTGGGCAGTACCATAACCTGAAAGATTTTATGGGTTTTCCGGTTAATTCTCCAAAACTATCCAACCAAAACTGGCCAAAACTCTGCAATACCGACCTGATTGAGGGCTCCTTAACCGAAGCCATTTATAAAAACGATATCATTGTACACACGCCTTACCAAAGTTACGACAGTGTGCTGCGTTTTTTTAACGAAGCAGCGATTGATGAAGATGTACGTGAAATATATGTGACGCTTTACCGCGTGGCCAGCGATTCTAAAATTGTAAATGCACTCATCAGCGCGGCCAAAAACGGTAAAAAAGTAACTGTACTGGTAGAGCTTAAAGCTCGTTTTGATGAAGCCAACAACATCAAATGGGCTAAAAAAATGAAAGAGGTTGGCGTTGATATCATCTACAGTGTTACCGCTTTAAAAGTACATGCCAAAGTGGCCCTGGTTAAACGAAAAACAGGCGACCGGATGCATTATTCGGGTTTATTTGCCACCGGAAACTTTAACGAAAGCACAGCTGCCTTTTATACAGATCATATTTTAATGACGGCCAATAAGGAAATGCTGCGTGAAGTAGAACTGCTTTTTATTTTCCTTGCCAAAAGGGTTAAACCAAGCGCTGCCAATCTGATTAATTTCAGGCATTTACTCGTGGCGCAGTTCAACCTGCAAACGGTTTTTCTGGAGCTGATCGACCGCGAAATTGAACATGCCAGACAAGGAAAACCTTCGGGCATTACCATTAAAATGAACAACCTTGAAGAAAAAGTACTGATCAATAAACTTTATGAAGCCTCGCAGGCCGGCGTAAAGATTGATATGATTGTAAGGAGCATCTGCCGCCTGATTCCGGGGGTAAAAGGCATGAGCGAAAACATCAAGGTTACCCGCATAGTTGATCGTTATTTAGAACATGGCCGCGTATTTATCTTTCATAACCTGGGTAAAAATGATGTGTACATGGGTTCTGCCGATTGGATGAACCGCAACATTTACCGCAGGATCGAAGTTTGTTTTCCCATTTATAATGAGCAGATTAAACAGGAAATGATAGAAATGATTGAAATCCAGAAACAGGATAATGTTCAGGCCGTTTGTATAGATGAACATATGGATAACAGTCCGGTTAAAACTGGCGGGGTTCTTGTTTCTTCCCAGCATGATATTTATGAGTTTTTGAAAAATAAATAAAGCGCCATGGGCTAAGTTGCCGTGGTCAGTGTCTCCACTGACCATAGGAGGTTACTTTTACTGATGGTCTGTGAAGACACAGACCATGGCAACCATGGCTTAACAATTAAACTTTACCCTTATGAAATACAATAAAACTTTTCTTGCCTCTGAAGCGAAGCAAAATGGAGAAATCTATCAAGCGATAACTAATCGTTCATAGATCTCTCCGCTACGGTCGAGATGACGGGTGAGTGGTTAAAAATAATAATAATAAACGCCGTGGTCCGTGTCTCCACGGACCACATACTTTTACCGATGGTCTGTGAGACACAGACCATGGACAGACAATTAAATTTTACCCTTATGAAATACAATAAAACTTTTCTTGCCTCCAGCTTTTTAATTGCCACTGCTTTTTTTAGTGTATCCTGTGTAAACGGTAACCGCGATGATAAAAAAGGCGATACAACCGAAGCAACCTCAACCAATGCAGCAGCAAAACCGGACTTCCCTTACGATCTGGCCAACCCCGTAAAATACAATATGCCGCATAATCTTTTCGAAATTTCGGGTATTGTATTTCATAACGGCGATCCCAAAGAAGTATTTGCCATTCAGGATGAAGACGGCGACCTGTTCCATTTAGGTTTGGGCGATAAAGAATCAAAGTTTACTAAATTTGGCGGCAAAGGCGATTATGAAGATGTTACCATTATCAAAAATTATTTCATTGTATTAAAAAGCAATGGCGAACTGCATACTTTCCCCATTTCGGAACTGAGCAAGCCAGAAGCCACCAACGTAACCAAAACCAAAGATCTTGTACCTAAAGCGGAGTATGAAGGATTGGCGGCCGATGAGAAAAACAACATGATTTACGTGTTAACCAAGGATAGTAAACCCGATTCTAAAGCCAAAGCATCCAGCATTTATGGCTTTAAAGTGGGCGATGATGGATCGTTAACCGCTGCCGGAGAATTCAGCCTTTCACATAAAGAAATCGAAAAAGCATCAGGAAGCTCAAAATCAAGGTTCCGTCCTTCAGCATTGGCTAAAAACCCAAAAACCAACGAGTGGTATGTACTTTCATCCGTAAATAAACTGCTGGTGATTACCGATGCTGATTTTAAAGTTAAAGCTATTCAGGCATTAGATCCGGGCTTATTCAACCAGCCCGAAGGCATTGCCTTTGATCGTGATAATAACCTGTACATCTCTAACGAAGGCGGAACCCTGGCCGCCGGTAATATTTTGTTGTTTAAAGTTAAGAAATAAGGTTTGGTGTTCTTGAATGTTCGTCATCTTGTAGATAAACCGTCATCTCGACTGAAGCGTAGCGAAATGCCTGCCCGTACAGGCGGGGAGAGATCTATCTCGAGGTAGATTTAGCTTCGCTGAGCCTTCGGGTTCCCGGCTGCGTTATACTCCGCCCGAAATGACGGTAATCAGAGAGGAGTGATAACTTAACGTTATGCTTGGAAAACAAAATAATTTAAAATAACTATCTTTATACAAATGCTACACTATGATTAAAAGATTTACCCTTTTTACCATCTTATTTTTAATCAATTACATTGTCTTTGCGCAGGATGATGTAAAATACCGAGTAATTCTTTTTGGTGATGCAGGCGAAATGAACCCTGCCCAAATGCAGGATTTAAAAAATGCGGCCAAGCAGATCCTCCCTAAAAAAACAACTGTAGTTTACCTCGGCGATAACATTTACCCTACCGGAATGGGCCTGCCGGGAAGTTTAGAAGAAGAAGAAACAAAAAAAATACTGCGTTCGCAGTTCGAACCGATGCGTAAAATGGGCGCTGCGGTTTACTTTGTTCCCGGCAACCACGACTGGGATAAATCCGGACCAAAAGGACTGGCAAAAATCAAAGCGCAGGATGATTACCTGAAAGCACAAAACGATCCGTTATTAAAACTGATTCCCGAAAACGGCTGTCCCGATCCTGTAGCTATAAAACTAACCGATAAACTAACCATTATTGCCTACGATAGCGAATGGTGGTTGTTTCCGTATAACAAAGCTAATCCAAATGGCGAATGCGATTGCCGTACCAAGGATGAGGTTTTGGTGAGGATGGAACAGTTGCTCGAAGAAAATAAAGATAAAGTAATCCTTTTAGCTTCGCACCATCCATTTCAGAGTTATGGCCCACATGGGGGGTATTTCAATTTAAGAAACCACCTTTTTCCATTAACCTCGTTAAATAAAAACCTCTACATTCCTTTACCGGTTTTGGGTTCCGTTTATCCTTTGCTTCGTTCCACTTTATTAAGTCCTGAAGATTTAAATCACCCGGCTTATAAAGATATGATCAAATCCGTAACAGGTGTATTTGGCGATTATCCAAATGTAACTTACGTTGCCGGCCATGAGCATGGGCTGCAGTTAATCAAAGGAAAACAATTGCAGATCATCAGCGGTTCAGGATCAAAAGTATCGCCTAATAAAGAAGGGAAAACCTCTCTTTTCCACGAAATGCAGCAAGGGTATGTTGTGGCCGATCAGTTGAAAAATAACGACATGCGCTACGAATACTATATCTATTCAGATACCAGTGTTAAACGCGTTTACAGTTACATTAAAAAGTTCGAGACCATTCCCCAAAAAGTGCGCAACAGGGATAAACCGATTACCGCAGATAGCATTTTTGTGCGCATCAAGCCGGAATATGATAGTGTTGGCCGTTTCCACCGTTACGTTTTTGGCGAAAATTACCGTAAAGAATATGCCGGAAAAACAAAGGTTCCTGTGCTGCGGGTTTCCCAGATGATGGGTGGTTTAAAAGCTACCCAACGTGGTGGAGGCAATCAATCGCGTTCATTGCGTTTAGAAGATAAAAACGGTAAAGAATATGTATTGCGCAGCGTAGAAAAATACCCCGAAGTGCTATTGCCTGCTGCCTTACGCGAAACTTTTGCCAAAGATGTAATTAAAGATAACATGTCGGCACAGCACCCCTTTTCGGCGCTTGTGGTGCCTGAGCTGGCCAAAGCAGGAGGCATTGCACACAGCAATCCGATTATCGGCTGGGTTTCTCCCGATGATAATTTAGGTGAGTTTGAACCCGCTTTTGCCAATACTCTATGTTTATTCGAAGAGCGTGAACCAACAGGAGAATCAGATAGTTCTCCCAAAATGGATAAAAAGCTTACTGACGATAACGACAATAAACTGGATGGCCCGGCCTGGGTAAGGGCAAGGGCATTTGATGTATTATTAGGCGATTGGGACAGGCACGAAGACCAATGGCGGTGGAAAGAAACCAAAACCAAAGATGGTTCCGTTTATTCGCCGGTTCCGAGAGACCGCGACCAGGTATTTTTCAGGTCGGATGGCTTTTTACAACGTTACACACAGTCATCTTCCTTATTACCAATGATGCAGGGCTACGAACGTGGCATCCAGAACATCAATTGGTTTTTATGGGAAGGCAGGGAAATCAGCAGCCGCTGGACTGCCAATATTGATGAAAAAGAATTTGATCAGATTGTAAAAGATTTCTGTGCAAATTATAACGATGCCGTTTTCGAAAAAGCATTGAAAAAATTGCCTGAGCCAAGTTATTCCTTACATCATGATGCCTTTCTGGCACAAATGCGCAACAGGATTGCCACTTTGCCAAAACTAATGAACCAGTATTATCACTTCTTTAACCGCGTTGTGGATATCGAGGTAACCAATAAAAATGAACTGATCCGGATTACCGATGCAGATGATAACGGTTTAAGGGTGAAAATAAATAAAATATCCAAAGAAGGAAATATCAAAGATGAACTCTTCGACAGGAAATTTGATCCTAAAGTAACCAGAGAAATCAGGGTGTACATGCACAACGGAAACGATAGCCTGATCCTGAACAATAAAAATTCTAATATCAAAATCAGAATCATTGGTGGCAAGGGCAATAAAGTTTACGATTTCGCCAGCAGCAACAGCTTGGTAAGGTTATACGGAAGAAAAGATAAAGCCACCTACAACGGTGATGATGCAGATAAAATCAGAAAAATAATCTCTAACGATACTTCAAATTTCAGTTATATCCCTAAAGATATGTACCGCCGCAATTCGTGGTTATTAAACGCAGGTTACAATCAGGATGATGGGGTATTACTGGGCTTAATCTACAAACAAACCAATCCGGGTTTTAGGAAACAGCCTTATGGCAATTCGCAAACCGTTTCTTTCCTCCATTCCTTTTCTACAAGAGCTTTTAGGTTCAACTATAAGGGCGAATGGTTAAAAGCATTGGGTAAAGGCGATATTGTGGTAAAAGCCGATGCTTTTGCACCAAACAATACCCAGAATTTCTTTGGTTTGGGCAATGAAACCCATTTTGATGAGCATGGTGATGACATCAGGTATTACCGTGCACGTTATAACCTCTATCAGGTTGATGCTGCCATCAGGTGGCGCAGGCCAAAATCTACTTTAAGCATTGGTCCGTCATATCAATATTATAAATACAATAAAGAAGATAACGACGGACGTTTTATTGAAAATCCATCACTGTTACATTCGGCTGATTCATTAACTGTCCGCAACGAAAAGATGTTTGCAGGAGCATTTGTTAATTTTACCAACAATACCCGCGATAACGACCTGTTGCCAACGCTGGGAAGTTATGTTGATTTTAAGTTGCTGGGTTATAAAGGTGTAAATCAGTATTCTAATTCTTACGGACAGTTTACAGCCAGCATTGCCTTGTATAAAAACCTCGATGGCAGAAAAAACTTCATTTTGGCAGATCGTTTTGGCGGTGGGGTAACCGTTGGTAAACCCGCTTTTTATCAGGCACTTTACCTGGGCGGGCAGGGCAATCTGCTCGGTTATCGTCAGTTTAGGTTTGCCGGAGAACACATGTTTTACAATAACTTAGAGCTTAGGGCAAAGCTCGGCGACCTGGTAAGTTATGTTTTACCCGGACAAATTGGCTTACTGGGCTTTTATGATGTTGGCAGGGTATGGAAACGTGACGAAGCATCAACAATATGGCACCACGGTGTAGGAGGGGGCGTTTATTTCGCTCCGGCATCACTCACGGTTGTGCGATTTGTAATGGGGCATTCTTCAGATGGCTGGTATCCATACGTTTCGCTTAATTTTAGGTACTAAATTTGTGTAACATATTTATAGATGTAATATCCAACTATTACGTTCAGCAGACGAACATTGCTTTAACGAGTGTGTATCTTTGCAAAGAATTAGTAATTAAACAGATAACTATAATTTTTACACTATAGCAAAACTTATACAATGAATACCAATGTAATACAGATACACAAAAACGAATGTATTCATTGCCAGGTAGAATCTTCTCTGTCTTTCCGCCCCCTTGTGGAGTATTTAAAAGGCAGGTTGAAAACAGAAAAATCGGTAAAATCAGAGTTTTACAGGTTTTTACTTCAAAAAATTGAAAAAGACGATGTGCTGCTTGGCAACATCAGTGCCGAAGAATTATCTAAATATAAAGATACCTTAGAATTAATTTTTACGATTCTAACCCCTTTAATGGATAACGAAGATGATTTGTTTTGGGCGTTAAGTACCCCGATTCCGGATCAGATTTTCTTTAGTACCAATGCATTCTATAGATTTTTTAAGGATCATGATCCTAAAAATAAGGTAACAAAAGATAACGAACCGGTTGAGAAAAAACAGCTTAAGTTTATCTATAACGTTATTTTAGGCCGTTTTTATAATTTTACCCCGGTACTGAAAAACGAGATCATTTATGCCCATATCAACCCCGAAACTAAACTTACGCAATACTACAATATCCAAACGGATACTAAATTTGTAGATATTCTGCATAAGGGCGATCTGCCTGAACTTAATTTCGAAGAACTGGGCAGGCATTTTCAGGGCGAAACCGAGCTGGAATATTTGGTGGAGCATTTGCCATTAAGTAATTTTCATTTCGAGGGCTTTAGCATTATTTCCATTACAGATGTAACGCTGCAACATGCTATCGATGGAATCCGTGATGCTTTGGTTGATCACAATTACCAGACTGAGGCTTATAAACATGTAATTCATGCTTTAAAAACACTGAGCGGCAATGGAAAAGTTGAATTTGGTTTAATGCCTTTTTTAACCGTGAACAACAAACTGGTTTTTGATAATCAGGAGTTTTCGCAAAGCATGTTAATCAATTCAGCAAAATCATCCAATCTCGAAGAGGAAGTTTTTTATTCGCTGGTAGAAAAATACAAAGAAAACCCGCGGGCAATCTTTGTAAGCGCCATTAACGACGATCAGATTACCAAAGATCCGTTTTTAAGGGTTTTAAAAGCGGCTGGCGTTTGTTCTTATTCGGTGTTGCCAATTTATTACAATAACCAGTTGGCTGGTGTTTTAGAGGTTTATTCGGAAGAGGAAGTGTTGGTTGATGATAAACTGTTGTCGAGGTTACGTCCGGCTATGCCTTTAATTGGTCAGCTTTTCCAATACAGTATCGAAGAGTTTGATGCCAAAATGGATGAGGTTTTGATGGATAAATTTACCGCTTTGCAACCTTCAGTTCAATGGAAGTTTAACGAAGCCGTTTGGCATTTTCTTCAGAACAACGGAAACCAGAAATTAAAGGAAATTGAAACAATTACCTTTAAACACATGTACCCGTTGTTTGGTGCCATTGATATCCGTAATTCAACTATTGAGCGTAATAAGGCTTTAAAGGATGATATGGAGGTGCAGTTAAACAGCCTGATTGACACTTTGAAATCTATCCGTAAGCATGTTTCTTTGGAACTCACCGATAAATTGTTGTTCAACTGTAAGGATTGGATCAAACAGATCGGAAATTTTGCTTCTTCAAACGAAGAAAACAAGCTGAACGAGTTTTTGGAGATGGAGGTTTATCCGTTTTTATCGATTATAAAAGGGAACTATCCGGCAACTGCAGAATTTGTAGACCGCTATTTTGAGGTAATTGTGCCTCAAACAGGTGCTGCCTTTGCCAACCGCAGGCAGCTGGAGGTTTCCATGCAGTTGATCAATACTGAAGTGAGCCAATACCTCGAAAAATCGCAGGCAAATTTACAGGCTTCATATCCTTGTTATTTTGCTAAATTCAGAACGGATGGTGTAGAATACGACATTTACATTGGTCAGGAAATTGCACCCGATAAACCTTTTGATCTGTTGTATTTAAAAAATATCCGTTTGTGGCAGTTAACTTCCATGGTCGATATTGCACGTTTATCGAAAGGATTAATCAGCGAAATGCCGCGTTCATTGGAAACCACTCAGTTGATTTTCATTCACTCAAACGCGATCGATATCAGCTTTAGGAATGATGAACGCCGTTTTGATGTAGAAGGTGCCTATAACATCCGTTACGAGGTGGTGAAAAAACGTATCGATAAAGTATTAATTAAAGGTACAACCGAACGTTTAACACAGCCCCATAAAATTGCCATGGTGTATTTCAATCCTGAAGAAGCCAAAGAATATATGGAGTATATCAAGTACATGCAGGTGCAGGGGTATTTAAACGACGATTTAGAGCAACTGGAACTGGATGAACTGCAAGGTGTTTCTGGTTTGAAAGCTTTAAGGGTAGGTGTAAAATACTTAGAGAATAAAACAACTGCCAAAACTGATGTTGCAAAAAAGCTGAAACCAAAAGAGCTGAAATCTATCGAGAAAGAGATCGCTAAGGTGCTGCAAAGATAATGATCGTTTTGTTATAAAGACCCTGAAATAAATTCAGGGCGACGTCACTAAATTAAATCCTCTGGTAAATGCCAGGGGATTTTTTTTACCTATAAAGAAAAGAAAGAAATGGCAAAAGCTAATCCGTGTGTTCCGTGTCTGTTTAGCAGTTATTCAATCAAGCTTTGTTAAGCAATTAAATTGACGGTAAAAACGTCATTCTGAACGCAGTGAAGAATCCGAAAGCGATGAAATACAGGGCCCAATTGTACAGATCAAGATTCTTCGTTACACTAATCATAACAAACGTAAAAAAGCCTTCTCAGCAATAACGAACTTGTTGCTCGTGCCTACTAATAAACATTTATCATTCCATCATCCATCTTACATTTTTCCATCATCCATAAAAAAAAGCTTCCTGACCTAAATCAGAAAGCCTTTTTTGTTTCTTCTGTGTGTTTATGTTTAATTGATTGCTGCGATTTCTTTTTCTATTGCAACCGTTTCTATTGAGCTGATATTGGTTTTCAAAGCCGCAAACTTGTCGATTGTTAATTTTTGAGAGTTACCCATCACCAAAGTGTGGTTATCGGTAGATCCGCTTAATTTTAAATCAGCTTCATCAGCAATTACCGTATATAAACCTTCGGTATTTGTATTAATTTCGGCATGGGCATTTCCTTTTAAAAAGATCTGAAGGTATTTTGTACTTAATTTTCCTTCTGTTTTAACAACTGCATTTTCTGAAGCTTCAATTCTGTAGATATCGCTTACATAAACGGTCAATTTGGTTTTCTCAATGCTGGTAGAGGTAATTTTTAAATTGTCACCATCCTGCATAATTTTTGCTGTTCCGGTATTATCATCAGTGTAAGAAACACCAGCTGCATTTCTCTGAACGATGGTAAGTTCTACATTTCCCTTTACAGAAATTCTTTTAAAAGCCGCTATTTTAGAAATTTTTACAGGCTCTTTTTCGGTTGCCGATACACTTGTTGTAAATACAGCCGAAGATAAAACGATTGCTGTTAAAGATGTTGCGATTAGGGTTTTGATTGAGGTTTTCATAATATTTTTATTTAAAAATTAAATGTTAATTAATTGTTATTTAAATGTTTAAGTCTTTTTGTTTATGTTTTGTAGATAAGACGCCGGTAACAGGAAAACGTTGCAGCACATTTAACCCTTTTATACAATCAACAGGTAATACTCGACCAACAGGCTTTAATTCAAGACGAAACCCTGCAACATTTACATTTGAATTGTAAAATATTTTAAGAACCGTTATTCGGTTATTCTTTTTATTTATCTTTAAAGAGATTTTAGTCTGCTTATTTATGAAGAAAAAGGTTGTACTTGTTCAGGATAATAAAGATATCTTAGATATTATGGACCAGGTATTGGAAGAGGAAGGTTTCGATGTTACCGCATCGTTAAGTACTGAACCTATTGAGAAGATAGATGAAATTGAACCTGATGTAGTAATTGTAGATGATCACATCAAAGGGAAAAAGAAAGGATCAGAAGTGATTAAAGAACTTAAATCTGATCCCGAAACGGAAGATGTATCGGCCGTATTAACTTCCACATCAAATAACTTACCTCAGCAGGCAGAAGACTGCAAAGCAGATGATTACATCGAAAAACCGTTTGATATTGATCATATGGTTGAAGTAGTGAAGAAAAACGCTTAATATCAGGCAAATAAATTATTTCCTGGAATGACGGATTTCATTCGGCCATTCGTCATTTCCGCGAAGTCAGGAATCTTAATGCAATAAGTTTAAGATTATCAATCAACAAGATAACTATCGGGTTAGGAGTGACGATTTCCCTCAGACTATTAAATTCAATAAAATCCAGTCTTTATATTTGCTCCAAACCTACATGAGGCTTAAACGTATCCGTTTTAACCGTTGCTTTTAACTCATGCAAAATGGTGTACAAGCCAAAATTGGTGCGGTTAACGTAAATAAAATGTTTTACCCCGCGTGCCTGCTTAAATTCCGGCATTTTCGAAATTTTTTCGCCATACATATACAATTGCTCAAAGAAATCCGGCTTGCTAAAATCAAATGTTGAACTGGTATAAGGCTTTGCAAACAAACTGATCATTTCACGGTACGATTTATAATAAAACTCAATCTGTTCAGGCGAATCATCTGCATGGATCATATCCAGTTTTCTAAACGCATCAATTGTTTTATTTTTATCGTTGATCACATCGGTTGAGATCAGGGAGAAAAACGGGTGATAAAAATCATCCGGCAATTCTTTAATACAACCAAAATCTATCACACCCAGGTTTTCATCCGGCGTAATCATAAAGTTGCCCGGATGCGGGTCGGCATGAACCGCCCTTAATTCATGTTGCTGGAAATTGTAAAAATCCCACAAAGCCTGACCGATTTTATTTCTTAATTCCTGCGAAGGATTGGTTTGCAAAAATTCCTTTAAATGTAACCCCTCAATCCAGTCCATGGTAATAATCCGTTTTCCGGATAACTCAGGATAATATTTCGGAAATACCACATGCGAAAGGTTTTTACAGGCTTCAGAAAATTCGACCGAACGCCTTACTTCCAGCTCATAATCAGTTTCTTCCAGTAAACGTTCTTCAACTTCTTTAATATAAATGCTCAGTTCCCTTTCCGACATGCCCAACAAACGAAAGGCAAAGGGTTTAACAAGCTTTAAATCAGATGAAATGCTATCTCCCACGCCAGGATATTGAATTTTAACAGCAAGTTTTTTGCCGTTAAGCATGGCCTGATGCACCTGGCCAATTGAAGCTGCATTACTTGATGTAAGGTTAAAATTGTCGTAAATCTGCTCAGGCGTTTTGCCGAAGTTTTTGGTAAACGTGCGTACAATCAGCGGACCCGAAAGGGGTGGGGCGTTGTACTGCGACTGGGTAAATTTATCTACATAAGATTTTGGCAGGATATTTTTATCCATACTCAGCATCTGTGCAATTTTTAAGGCGCTGCCTTTTAATTCGCTCAACGATTTATAGATATCTGTCGCATTATCCTCGTTGAGCTGTTCGCGGTCCATTTCAGGATTAAACAGCTTTTTAGAATAATGTTTAATGTAATTGCCGCCGATCTGGATACCGGTTTTTACAAACTTAGCCGAACGTTCTACCTTGGTTGTCGGAATACTTTTTTGTGTCTTCATTTATGCTTAAAACCTCATCTTATCTGCAAACTTCCCGTTCCTTGATAAAAACTTCCCGTATTCCAGCAAATTATCAATTGGCGAGTGCTGGAAAAGATCAAAAGTAACGTTAATGCCTTTTTCAATCGCTTCGTCGCTTTTTTCAAAACCTTCACTGTCATCATTAATCCAGAAGTTAACAATAAAGGCAAACTGGATCCATAAGGCATCCTTATATCTTTTAGTCAAAAAACGACGTTCAGCAAGTTCCCCATTATCCAAACCTTCATCTATAATTTCCTGTGCAAAGTTTTCGAAAATCGGTTTTACCCCGGCCAGTACATCGGGTGTAGAAAATTTTCCACGGTGATTTTTTAAACTATAAATCACAAAACTGCGTTCATTTTTCAGGTTCTCGAGGTAGCTGTAAAAGAAAGAGAGCATCTTCTCTCTCGCCGTGTATTGAAGCCAAACTTCCTGTTCTTTTATTTTGCTGATAGTTTCGAAAGTAAGTTCAAACCAGATGGTTTTCTCTATGCTTTCGAAAGAAGAAAAAAACTGATAAAAATCCGCCTCGGTAATTTTAAGTTTTTTAACAAAAACATAAACCGATTTAGGTTTTTCATTGTTGGTTAAAACATAGTCTAAATATGCTGTTCTAATTTGTTGAGCGGTTGCCATATAGCTGTTTTTTACAAGTATAACGTTTAATTTATTTGCTTGTTTTCATGCCTGCACTTTTGTCGATCATAAAAATGTAATAATAGCTTTCAAAATATTTGAAAGTTGGTTTTTAGCTATTTTATTTAGTTTTTATAATGTGTAAATGTTGATAATTAATTTAGTTAAAGCTAAAATTATTAGTATTTTTGCTGCTGATTATTCCCTGATTAAAGCAAGATAATATGATACAGTTAAATGATTTTTTATATGGCAAAATGGAATTGCCAGATGTTTTTTCTGATCTGTTAAATACTGATGCTTTAAAAAGATTGGCAGGAGTACATCAAAGTGGTGCGATATTTTTGGTAAATCCTGATATTTCCCATTCCCGCCTGGAACATGCCATTGGCGTAACCATGCTGATCAGGATGCTGGGTGGCCCGGAGCTTGAGCAGATTGCCGGTTTATTACACGATATTTCGCATACGGCATTTTCGCATGTGGGCGATTATGTTTTTGGTAACACGGATGAAGATTATCATGAAAAGGTTTTTGCGGAGATTTTGTGTAAATCTGAAATTCCGGATGTTTTATTGAAATATGGGTACGATATTAACCAGATTCTTTATGGAAGCTTTGATATTCTGGAGCAGCCTTTACCTGCGCTATGTGCCGATCGTTTAGATTATACCTTGCGTGATGGTGTTCATGGTGGCATTATTTCGCGCCAGCGGGCACGAGAGTTTTTGACTGCCGTAGTTTTAAAAGACGGAAAAATTGCGGTGAACAATGAAGCTAAGGTAGCATGGATTAACGAAGTTTTCGAAAAGTTGAACAACGAAGTGTTTAAATTGCCACTCCATCTGTATGCCAACGGGAAAATAGCAGAGCTGATTAAGAAATTTTTGGATAAGGGCTTACTGGTTGAAAGTGATATGTTTAAAACAGATACCATGTTATTGAACAAAATCAGAACAACTTACGAAGGTTACGAAGCCATTAAATCGATAAAACAATTAAAAGGTTTTGCAGAATTTATGCGCCATGGTGCCGTACCAAAGATTAAAACAAGAAAGTTGAATGCGCTGTTGGTGTAGTGATGGGCGTTCGGCGAATGGCGTAAAGCGGTTAGCATTAAAATTGGCATAAGGTAAATTTGTTCTAAATGCATTTTGTCATCCTGATTGGAGTCGAAGGATCATAGATGGAATAATTCCTGAATTTATCGTCATTTAGAGCGGGAGTGTAACGCAGCCGAGAACCCGAAGGCTCAGCGAAGCTAAATCTATCTCAAGATAGATCTCTCCCCGCCTGTACGGGCAGGCATTCCACTACGTTTCAGTCGAGATGACAGCATCACTAACAATTAATGATAATCAGTTCACAGTTGGCAATTTGCAGTTAACAATTTAACAATCCAGCAATTAAACAATTCTACCTAATCAACAATTAACCAGTTAACCAATTTAAACAATTAACCCAATGACCAATGAACAAATGACTAATAAACCAATGAACTATTCTACCTATATTGTACAAAATTTATTAGTATGTCTGCAATAGAAATTATTTTGATCGGAGTGGTAATCCTGTTGATTTTTGGTGGTAAAAAACTACCTGAGTTAATGAGGGGGATAGGAAAGAGCGTTAAGGAATTTAAAGATGCCAAAAACGAACCGCCAGTTAAATAAATAAGGTTTGTAAAACATTTGCTTACCGGCGCTGTTTTTATTCAAAATAACCTCAAATGGAAAATCAAAAACAAGACCAGGCCAAATCGAAATCTGATTTCACAGAAGAAAATACGAAAAATCCTGAGAAAGGATTAAACAACTGGAATGATCGTTTGGATGAAAACCTGGAGCCTGAAGATCATAACAATATCACTGCCGACGAAAGAGCAAAAGATTTTTCTGAAAAATACGGAAGCGGCGATCAGTCTGACGAAAGCAACAACTGAATATTTATTCTGTAAGGGCTTGATTTTTAATAGTTAACTGCTCTTGTTTAATAAGAATAATGTTGAGCTCCTCAATATTTTTACACCAGCTTCCGGGGTTTTTTACACGAAACGTGATTTTCTTCCCTAAAAAATGTTAATTTTTTTCCATGTGATTTGATTAATAGTATATTGCATATCTATATCAAATAAACATGTATAACGTTTTCAAAATAAGCTGATAAGTAATGAACAGGCATTGGTTATTGGTTTTGTTATTTTTGCTTTTTGCATCTATAACTTTTGCCCAGAATACTTCTAACAAGGGAAAGGATTTTTATGTTACTTATGCAGGACATGTAGATGGAAAGAAAACAAGATTAACCTTATTTTTATCTGCCGACAGGGCTACAAAATACCAGGTTGCTGTGGGTAATAATGTAATCTCGTCGGGTACAGTTCCCGCCAATACCTGTTTGCCCATAATTATTGATCCGAATGTTGCTGCCAGCGATGCTTATATTGGTACAAATGATGTAATAGAAAGTAATAAGGCTATTCATGTAACTACAAGTGATAATCCAATTTCTCTATATAGTGTAATAGCCTATCAGGCCCGTACAGGTGGCACTATGGTGCTTCCAACCAATACTTTAGGTAAAGAATATTATACTTATAGCTATCAAAGCAATAATACTAACGGGAATTATGCAGAATTTACCATCATTGCTGTAGATGATGATACCGAAATAGAGATTACGCCTACTAGCGGCAATGCAACTCATCAGGCCAATCAAACCTTTACAAAAACATTAAATAAAGGAGAAATCTATCAATATCAGGCTACAAACGACTTATCCGGCAGCCATATTAAATCTACTAAGGGTTGTAAATCTATCGCGGTTTATTCAGGTAATACCTGGGCATCATTTTGCGAGCAGGGAAGCAGCAGAAATCCGAGTGGTGGCGATAACCTCTATCAACAGTTATTCCCGGTTACAGCCTGGGGGAAAAACTTCGTAACGGCACCTTTTTATAATACAACACATGGCAATACTGATATTTTTAGGGTAATCGTTTCTGAAGATAATACGGTTTTAACTGTAAATGGCAGCACTACGAATGCTAATGGTACCACTTTGAATAATCCATATCAAAAGGGTTCAATCGTTACTTTTTTCTCCACCTCGGCCAATGTTATATCGGCCAGCAAACCCATTTCGGTAGCGCAGTATCAAACTTCTCAAACGTGTAATTTAAACAATCGGACAACTCCAAATGCAAACGATCCCTATGTTGGCGATCCTGAAATAACGGTACTAAACCCGGTTGAGCAGACCCTGAGTAATATCACTGTTTATTCGAGATTGAATAATGTGATTACGAATATTGGTAAGTTTTTTATTAATGTGATTATTAAAACGGCTGATATCCCTTCATTTCGTTTAGACGGAAGTCCTGTTTCAAATTTTGTTGCAATAAATGGCGAATATAGTTATGCGATTGTAGATGTAAGCTTAAGTCAGCAGGCACAACACCGTTTATCTGCTGCAGGAGGTTTTTCGGCCATTGCTTATGGTTATGGTTCTGTTGAGTCGTATGCTTACCTCGCCGGTGCAAACATTCAGAATTTCACTTTTCAGCCATTAAATGAAGCTACAGGTAAAAATGTAACCAGTGGTTGTTTAGGCGAAATTATTAAGCTGAAAATTAACCTGCCTTACCAGCCTACTCAATTGGTTTGGGATGTACACAATGGTGATGGTGTAATAACCGAAGCAACACCAACTGCTCAGGGTACATTTACCAATAATGAGGTTGTTTATTATACCTATTTATATCCTAAAGATATTAAATATGATCAGCCGGGAGATTACCAGTTTAAAGTAATTTCTACCAAGCCCACTGCAGATGAATGTGGTAATGTTGAAGAATTAACTGCCGATTTTACGGTTGATAATCAACCTTCTGCTATTGCGGTAGTGCCTGAAACAGGTTGTCAGGCCAGCGGGATCCAGTTTACCGATCAAAGTAAATCCAATTCCGATTCAAGGAGTATTACACAATGGTTGTGGGATTTTGGTGATGGCGAAACTTCAACAGAACAAAACCCGGTTCATATGTTTAAAAAAACCGGATCGTTTAAAGTAATTTTAACGGCTACTACCGATTCTAAATGTTCGGATGTATCAGAAGAATACCCTATCCTGATTAACCCTCAGCCTATATCCGATTTTGAGGTAAGCGGATTATGTACCGGAAAGCCGATTAAGTTAATTGAAAAATCAACTATAGAAAATCCTGGAACGATTGTAAAGTGGACCTGGAATTTTGGCGATGGTTCTGCTGATGATACCAATCAGGTTCCTGTTCATCAATATGGCGCCCCTGGTTCTTATACCATCACTTTAACCACCGTAAGTGATAAAGGCTGTGTGAGCGAGGTGAAATCTAAAACGGTAACTGTAATCAATCCTCAGCAAGCTGATTTTATTCTTCCGGATTTTTGCCTTGATGACGGAGTAGCCAAATTTAAAAACACCTCTAAAAATGCGGATGGAAGCATTATTGATTTAACCGCTCAGTGGACTTTTACCTTTAATAATAATACTATAGCAACCTCAACTGATTTTGATGGTTCCTTTTCGCCTGCTGTTACGGGTGATTATGCCGTGGCCTTAATTGTTAAAAATGGCGATGGCTGTGAAATGTCAAAAACACTGACATTTACCGTTAATGGGGCTGTAAAAGAAGCTAAGTTTAATGTAATTAAAAATAATGTTTGTGTAAGCGATAAAATTATCATAAAAAATGCTTCAACAACTTTTGCAGGTAAGATTACCAAAATTGAAATTTACAGGGATACAGAGAATGAAACCTCTATTTATAAAACCATTCCTTATCCTGATGACAGCGATATAGAGATCGGATATAATACTTTCGGAGGGGCTACAGATCGAAGCTTTAATGTCAGGCTCGTGGCTTATTCAGGTGAAAGTTGCTTTAAATATTATGCGGAAAGGGTAACTGTAAAACCAGAGCCGCAATTAACATTTGATGATATGCCAGCTGTTTGCGAAGCTGATGGAACGGTACTTATTACGCAGGCGAAGCAGAAAGCTGAAGAAGAAGTAGACGGTGGTGATGGTGAATATGCCGGAGATGGCATGAAGGCCGACGGTACCTTTAACCCTAAAATTGCAGGGGTTGGGGAACACACTATCACCTATACTTTTAAAGGCGCTAATGGCTGTTCTTCATCTATTAGCAAAAATATCCAAGTGTATGCATCTCCTGTGGCTGATGCAGGTTCATTAATCTACATCCTGGCCGGAGGAGAAATCGAAATTCCGGCAACTGCTGAAGGAACCAATTTAAAATACGAATGGTCGCCGGCAACCGGATTAAATAAAACCAATGTGCTAAATCCAATCGCCTCACCCGAACAGGATACAGAATATACCTTAACGGCAACCACGCAGCCCGATGGTTGTGCGGCTACTTCTAAAGTTTTAGTGAAAGTATTGCAGATGTTAAATCCACCAAATACCTTTACACCAAATGGCGACAACGTAAACGATACCTGGATTATCAAATATTTAGAATCATATCCTAAGGCTACTGTGGATATTTTTAACAGAAATGGCCTTAAAGTATTTTCAAGCAAAGGATATAAAATTCCGTTCGACGGAACGTACCAGAACGAACCACTTCCGGTTGGGGTGTACTATTACATCATTAATCCACAAAACGGACGTAAAACCATCACAGGACCTCTCACTATAATCAGATAAATTGAAAAAGATCATTACCATATTTGCATTTTTTATAACATTTAACGGCTTTGCGCAGCAAAAGCCGCAATACACACAATATATTTTTAACCAGTATCTTTTAAATCCAGCACTTTCGGGTATTGAAAACTACCTCGATTTTAAAGCCGGTTACCGCAAACAATGGTCGGGGATTACCGATGCTCCTCAAACTTCTTTTGTATCGGCAAACTGGGCATTAGGCGATAATCAGTTGTGGAGCAATGCATTAACCTCTTTTCCAGAGCAAACAGGCGATCCGATGGATAGGAACTATATGCAAAATTACATGTCTTCACCATCGCACCACGGAATGGGGGTAACAGCAGTATTGGATAAAACGGGACCTATAAAGCGATTGGATGCCAATGTAACTTATGCCTACCATTTACAGTTAAGCAATAATTTTAATTTATCGGCTGGAGTAGCGGCAGGAATTTCGAGTATCTCTTTAGATGTAAATGCACTGACTTTTGATACTCCGATTGATCCGATTATGAACAGGGCATTGATTAACCAGCTAAAACCTGATTTAAGTATTGGTTTATGGTTATATGGCGCAAGGATGTTTGCAGGTTTATCGGTACAGCAGATTCTGCCTCAAAAATTAAGTTTTACCGGCGATAATAATTATAATTTAGGTAAAGAAGTACCACATTATTTTGCCACTGCAGGCTATAAGTTTTTTGTAGATGATGAAATTTCGGCTATACCATCAGTAATGGTAAAATATGTATCTCCTGCTCCCGTTTCCTTTGATTTAAACATGAAACTGGCTTTTAAAGATAAAATATGGCTGGGCGGAAGCTACCGTAAAGATGATTCTTTTGCAGCAATGGCTGGTTTTAATATCGGTAAAATGGTAAACCTGACTTATTCGTATGATTTTACAACCTCACAGTTAAATCAGGTAAGCAATGGCAGTCATGAAATTGTGTTGGGTATATTGCTTAATAACGTTTATAAAGTGCCATCGTATATTAAAATGTGGTAAATTCAGTTTGTAATTTTCAGCTGGCAGTTCTATCTTTTGGTTAACCGTTTTCAGTTAGCAATTTTGTATTGTATTTAACTGTAAACTTCTAACTGTGAACTGACAACTGATCTACAGTTCTTTTCTTAATCTTGCCACAGGAATATTCATCTGCTCGCGGTATTTGGCCACCGTTCTTCTGGCAATGTTATAACCTCTTTCTTTCAGGATTTCGGTTAACTTTTCATCAGCTAAAGGTTTGCGTTTATCTTCGTTTCCAATGCAGTCTTCCAAGATTTTTTTAACCTCTTTATTCGAAACTTCTTCACCGTTTTCGGTTTGAATGGCTTCCGAGAAGAAAGATTTTAATAAAAAAGTACCAAATTCAGTTTGTACATATTTAGAGTTTGCCACCCTCGATACAGTAGAAATATCCATATCAATTTTATCAGCAATATCTTTTAAAATCATCGGGCGCATTTTACGCTCGTCAGCTGTTAAAAAATATTCGTACTGGTAATGCATAATGGCATTCATCGTTTTTAACAACGTTTGCTGTCTTTGTTTAATTGCATCAATAAACCAGCGGGCTGAATCCAGTTTCTGTTTTACAAACTGAACGGCTTCTTTCAGCTTTTTATCTTTTGACGAAGCCTTATCGTAATGCTCGAACATTTCCTGATAAGACCTGCTTACTTTAAGTTCAGGGGCATTTTTCGAGTTTAAGGTTAAAATCAGTATGCCGTCGTTATTGCTGATGTGAAAATCAGGTATAATCTGCATCTGTTTAGTAGTCACCTGGTTGGCATCGCCTGGTTTCGGGTTCAAACGCAGAATTTCGTTAACTACTTCTTTCAGTTCTTCGCTATCTAAACCTAAACTTTTTTCTAATTTATCGTAATGTTTACGCGTAAATTCGTCCAGGTAGTTTTCCACCACATTCATGGCTTTAATAATGATGGGATTACCCGGATCTTTCCTTTTTAACTGGATCAGCAAGCATTCTTTTAAATCCCTTGCGCCAATGCCCGGAGGATCAAAGCTTTGAATCAGTTTTAACATTTCCAGCACATCTTCTTCCTCCACCATTACATTCTGAGAGAAAGCAAGATCATCGATCATAGAACCTAACGGACGACGCAAATAGCCATCATCATCCAAACTGCCAATAATCTGTTTACCGATAATGAAATCCTGATCGGATAGGGGAATGAGGTCTAATTGTTCCTGTAAACTTTCGAAAAATGTACTTTCAATGGCGATTGGGGTTTCTTTTTTCTCCTCATCGTCATCTCCATTATTGTAATTGGTGCTATAATCGTTGGTAGAATCATCCTGCAGATAATCATCTACATTAAACTCATCCATACTGGTGTCGTCTGATGACTGTTCGTAATCGTCAGGGCCATCATTCAAATCATCGTATTCGCTTTTAGGCTCGTCCTGGGTCATTAAACTCGGATCTTCCAGCGCCGGATTTTCTTCAAGTTCTTCTTTTACCCGTGTATCTAAAGCAACAGTTGGCACCTGTAACAGCTTGATAAACTGTATTTGTTGTGGTGATAACTTTTGTAATAATTTTTGTTGTAGGTGTTGCTTTAGCATATTAAATATAAAAGAATGGGGCAAAAATAAACAATAGATTTCAGATATTCTTTGCAATTGATCTAAATGCTATCGATATGTCCGGTTTTTTAAAATTATCAGCTAAACATTTGGATTGAATTTAATGTTTGCTATTTTAGTGAATAAATAAACTAAAATTAAAAAAAATATGGGATTTGTAAAGGAATTTAAAGATTTTGCAGTTAAAGGAAATGTGCTCGATTTAGCTGTCGGTGTAATTATTGGAGCAGCTTTCGGGAAGATTGTAAGCTCACTGGTTGAAGATATTATTACTCCAGCGGTTTTAGGACCAGCATTAAAGGCTGCAGGGTTAGAAGACCTTAGTAAACTTACCATTGCAGGCACCGCCATTAAATATGGTAATTTCCTTTCGCAGGTAATTTCATTTATCATAGTTGCATTGGTTCTTTTCTTAATTATTAAAGGTGCAAATAACCTGAAAAAGAAAGAAGTTGCAGCCCCGGCAGCAGCACCTGTACCTACTAAAGAAGAAGTGCTTTTAACCGAAATCAGAGATTTATTAAAAGCAAAAGCATAATCAAAAAGCTCCGCAGAATGATCCCAACTGCGGAGCTTTTTGGTTAGTAACTTCTTTTTACCGTTGGATCGGTAATAATCACATAATCGCCCAGGTTTTTAAATTTCTCCCAATCGGGTTTTGAAAAACTTTCGTCAGAAAAAGATGAAATATTCAGGATTTTCAACTTTGGATTAGCTTGTGCCAGTTTGGCCAAAGTGCCCAGTTTCTCGTCGCTGTGGAAACGTCCGTTCAGCTGTAAAACCTTTGTCCCTTTATTTGCTTTGATAAATTTACTTATCGACCAGGCCATGGTGGCATCCCATAGATTCTGGGTCTGGTAAATTTTCATTGGTCCCATGTTATGGCCACCTAAAGTCTCCGTAAATTTTTCGTAATACCTTCCTTTAGCCGTATCAACAGGTAGCGGTGGCAAAAAGTTGAATGATGCTTTTGGGAAGTTTTCCAGCGCTTTTAACCCACCCATGGTAACCGCATTGCTATATCTGGTAGCCGCATTGGCCGCAATCACTTTTAATTGGTGCTGTTTGGCATATTCTATTAAAGGTTTATAATCTTTGTAATTTCCCCAGGCTCTTCCTTCTTTAATAAAGTTCTTTTCCGAAATCAGTCCGGCTAAATATTCATCAACTTCCGGCTGCACATCGGTATGGAACATCTCTAATGATAAAGCTATTTTCTGGGGATATGCTGCGCCTAGTTTTTTAAAAATTTCGGCCTCCACGTAATGCCCGATGGAATCATTATGATCTTCGCCAAAAAATAGTACATCATTGGCCATCATATCCGAAACGATATCATCAATTGTAACGGTTTTTTGTTTTTTTACATCAAATATTTTATAATGGCTGCTAATTTCCTGCGCACACACTGCCGAAGAAATGCTTAAGCCCAACATTAATAGAAAAAATTTCATGCGCTCAAAATAAGAAAATAATTTTCACCGATAAAATCACGCCATTTACCGTCTTTTACCTGATCCCTGCGCCGGGTATATATAATGCATAAACACTTATCAATACTTTTGGATTATTAAATATTACACACATGGATAACCTCAATCATAACGATAATAACAACACTAAAAACTCCGGGAGGGCTTTAAGTGGTTTCATCATAGCAATCATCGGGATCGCACTTTTGTTAAATAACCTGCATTTAGATATCCCAGGATGGATATTAAGCTGGTCTAATTTTTTAATCTTACTTGGTGTATTTATCGGCGTTCGTCGTAACTTTAAAGGTATAGCCTGGTTAATCCTGATTTTGATCGGTGTTTATAATACTTTGGATAACATGAATCTGGATTTTGATCCTTCCAAATATGCTTTAGGTTTTGGTTTGGTGATTATAGGTGGGTTTTTGATTTTCAGGCCAAAAGATTCTGACTTATTTGGCAAGAGGCGCAGAGACCGGAAAAAAGCTAAATTTGATTTCGAAGGAACAGCTGATGATCACACGGCAAATACTAACGATATTATTGATGTAACAGCGATTTTTGGCGGAAGTACACAAACCGTTTATTCTAAAAACTTTAAGGGGGGTGATATTATGGCAATTTTTGGTGGTGCAGATATCGTGATGACGCAGGCCGATTTTCCAGAAACAGTATCGCTTGACGTTACTGCTGTTTTTGGAGGAATTAAACTGATTGTTCCGCAGAACTGGGCCATAAAATCGAACGTTACCGCATTATTTGGCAGTGTAGAAGATAAAAGATCTCATTTAATGCCCGTATCGGAAATGACGAAAACATTGATTTTAGACGGTACAGCATTATTTGGAGGGATCGAGATAAAGAGTTTCTAAATATATAATAAAAACATCGCCTATGAAATGGTTTGCAGTAAATTGTATCTATCAGGTAATTTGTGGTGAAGGAAAGCATACGCCTCAGTTTAATGAGCAAACGCGTTTAATACAGGCCGAAGGCATTGCCCAGGCCTTAGATAAGGCAAAATTGAATGCCGTACATTTTAATCCGCCTTTTAATAATTGTACCGGCGATAAAGTAGTATGGAAATTTATAGGAGTGGGGGGAATATCGGCAGTAGAAGAACCTGCCGATGGTGTTGAAGTAAGTTCGAAGATTATTGAGCCGAAGTCGGTTGATAAATACCTCGAAAAACTCCGCCACCGCAATAAATCATTAACTAATCAAAATCGTTTTGACAACTAGACCTTTATCCGTTCCGCAGATACAAAAAACATCGCTTGCACTGGCAATAGTTTGGACCGTATTGTGTGGTGTTGGATTGCATTATGTGGTGAATTTTTCATGGTGGATAGCTGTGACAGATAGTCTGATCAATAATTTTTTACTGGCATTGGCCTGTATCGGGATCAGCAATATGCTGGGTTATTACCAGCCTAAAAACGAACGGATCCTTTATGTACTTATTATTACCCTTGCCCTTACATTTGTAATTATTTATGTGGCTAAATATTCAATGCACTATATTTTTGCCGATTATAAAGAGTACAAAGATTTTTATAATTTCTCTTTTGCTTTCCGCGGATTAATTTCTTTTATGTGCCTGGCCTGGTGCGCACTGGCCAATATTTTATGGTATAGGCTTGAAGAACAGTCGGAAACGCACGAAAGGCTTTCTGCAGCCAAAAGCCTGGCCAAAGAAGCCGAACTGAATAAATTAAGGCACCAGTTACAACCTCACTTTCTTTTTAACAGCTTAAATTCGGTATTCGCCCTTACCATGGTTAATCCAAAGGAAGCAGGAGTGATGATTACGAAACTGGCTTCTTTCCTCCGCGGAACTTTAAAGCGCGATGATGAACTATGGGTTTCAGTTGAAGAAGAAATGGAATACATTCAGCTGTACCTCGATATCGAAAAGGTAAGGTTTAGCCACAGGTTAAATATTGAAGTAAACGTTGCCGAAGATACCCTAAATCTTTGTCTGCCAGGAACTTTATTACAGCCGATTGTAGAAAATGCAATAAAATTCGGACTTTACAATACTTCTGCAGGCATTACCATCAAAATTGATGTTACTGTAGAATACAATATTTTACAGTTGCGCGTTCAAAACCCCTTCGATCCCGAGATGAAAGCTGCCGGCGGAACCGGCTTTGGTTTAAGCGCCATTAAACGCAGGTTATATCTGTTATTTGCAAATACCCATTTATTACAAACCGATATTGAAGCAAATAATTTATATATTACCACCTTAAAAATTCCCCAAAAAAATGATCAGAACAATACTAATTGACGATGAGCCTTTAGCAAGAGATATTGTAAAATATTACCTTTCAGATCATGCAGAAATAGAGATTGTGGCCGAGTGTGGTGATGGATTTGAAGGCTTAAAAGCAATTACCCTACATAAACCCGATTTGATTTTTCTGGATATCCAGATGCCTAAAATCAGTGGTTTCGAAATGCTCGAACTCGTAGAAGATAAACCTGCCGTTATTTTTACCACCGCTTTTGATGAATTTGCCATTAAAGCATTCGAAGTAAATGCCGTCGATTACCTGCTTAAACCGATTGATAAATCGCGTTTCGATGCCGCCATTAAAAAGCTGCCAAACAAATTAAACCAGACAGAAAATACCGAAGCCGTTTTAGATGCAGCGGCCCTAAGCCCGGCGCAGAACAATAGGGTAGTGGTTAAGAAAGATGGTGTAATTAAAATTATCCCTGTGGCCGATATCAATTACCTGGAAGCAGATGATGATTATGTGAAATTAAGTACGGTTGACGGTTCGTTCTACAAAAATAAAACGATGGCCTATTTTGAGCTAACGCTTGATGCAGGTCAGTTTATCCGTATACACCGCTCTTACATCATTAATCTTGCACAGGTAACGAAAATAGAATTGAAAGAAAAAGATAGTTACGTGGTGCTGTTGAAATCAGATATCTGGTTGCCGGTAAGCAAAACAGGTTATGTAAAACTGAAAGCAGCGCTGGGATTATAAACTGATTTTTATTTGGAAAGCAATCAGCTGCTCAGGTTATTGTCAGCCCTGCTTTCCGTTACTCCCGATGAAGAATCGGGATCACTACAATCAGTACGGTTGACGGTTCGTTCTACAAAAATAAAACGATGGCCTATTTTGAGCTAACGCTTGATGCAGGTCAGTTTATCCGTATACACCGCTCTTACATCATTAATCTTGCACAGGTAACGAAAATAGAATTGAAAGAAAAAGATAGTTACGTGGTGCTGTTGAAATCAGATATCTGGTTGCCGGTAAGCAAAACAGGTTATGTAAAACTGAAAGCAGCGCTGGGATTATAAACTGATTTTTATTTGGAAAGCAATCAGCTGCTCAGGTTATTGTCAGCCCTGCTTTCCGTTACTCCCGATGAAGAATCGGGATCACTACAATCAGTATCTATGTAATAAAAGTGATCTTAGTTCAAGTGGTCTTTAGCAGCCACAATTGTTAAATTTAAACAAACAAGAGAACTAAGATCATGACAAATTTAGCAGAAAAATTAGATTTTAGCGGTC